>JBNKNM010000048.1:0-30570 GCA_050293845.1 Pseudobacteriovorax sp.
TAATAGAAAGAGATCGTGTCAGTTATTCACAGGATGGTCAATGTGAGTCGCAAACGAGAACGTTAGGTTCCCATCCAGGTAAAATTTTCCCGCGTAAATGCCACTGTTAATTGCCTATAATAGGAGAATAATTCTCTCTATTATAGGCAGTCATTTGATTAGGCTTAAGATTTTAACGCAAAAAATACTATCTACTTACTTATGCTACTGCATTATTGAAGGTATTTTCCTAGTATCAATGCAATTTTCACCATGATTAATGCCCAAGGCTCAAAAGCTCACCAAGAGGTTTTTACCGCACCCTGCATATTGGTCCTCTTTTAGGTTGGTAGCATCATCTGACTAAGCACTGGCGGCAAGTAGTTTATCAGCACCCCCCGTAGCCCCCTTAAGAATTGCTTCACGAGGACTAAATCGCAATTCACTAGCGAGAAGTTTTTCTGCCTTTTTATTCTTGCTTGTCGTTTGAAATACCATATGACATGCCATTTCACCAGCTTTTGCCTTCATCAGGGTTAAAACAGTAGTTTTAGCTGAATCGAGTATTTCAGGCTGTTCACCTATAGGGTTGGGCTCCGTTTCATTATTTGCAGTTTCGGGTAATTCCGATGTGGCTTTTTGTATTACTAATGGTTTGCCTTTTTTAATAGCAATTCTAAGTTTTTTTAATAGATTCTGCGCTCTTTGTTGAACATTACTAACCACAGTAATTGATTTTTCTAACGGTTCTACTGCTGCCTCCATAGCATGATCTCGAATATATGCTAAAGCAAGGTTATAGTTTACTATAGCAATGATATCGAGCCTACTCTCAGGTATAGATTCTATAGTTTTTTGATATTGTCTGATTCCTTCATTTATCATATTGCAACGAGCCATGGCAACGGCCTGATTGTTCATATATGATACAACATTCTCCATAGCCTTTAACTGAGACATTATTTGCTTGGCTTTCAGTGTATTATCAGCATTAAGGGCTATCTTAGCACTAGTTTCTTTAACGCGCTCACTATCTGGATCTAATTGGGATGCATGATTCATTGTATTCTCTGCCTCCCCGCTGTTTCCCATTTCAGACTGTACTTCAGCAATCTGACATAAACGTTCGAGATTCATCGGTGCTATACTTTGAGCCTTTTCAAAACATCGCAATGCCACATCAAACTCTCTGAGACTCATCATCGTTTTTCCGAGCAAATTCAAGATGAAGATGGAATCTCCTGCATGCTTGATAGCCTCAATTGCGAAATCCCTAGCTCTAGAATAGTCTTTGGCTATATAGGCGAATTCGGCTTCAATGATTTCTTTGGAGCCAATTTTTATCGAAACATCATTTATATATCGCTCCTTAATTCCTTCGGCTTCTTTCATATTTTTTTCATTTAAGTACTGTCGTATTTTTCGTTCCATTGACGACTGCTCTGTAGGAAGCCGATCCTGCTGAATTGTCCATATGATAGATTTAGTGAATTCACCTCTTTTGAGAGGTTTTTTGATTATATTGGCCACACCCATTTCTTTCACGAAAGGAATATCTTGATTCTCAATAAGTGAACTCAGTAAAATAATTGGTACTGATTTAACGCCTTCCTCCTGAGCCTTTTGCAAAAACAAGGGACCTGCTAATTTAGGTATTCTCCACTCTTGGAGAATCAGGTCAATGTCCTCATTCTCCTTTAATGCCGATATACCTGTTTCACCGTCATTACAGGCAATGATTTCGCTGACACCAATTTCTTTTAATATGTGAGTCACTTCTTTAATAACCGCATCATCACTGTCAACAACAAGAACTTTCTTAATTCCTAAAAAATTAATGTCATGACTTCCAGCGTCATTTAGACTTTTCCCTTCTAAATACTCCGCTAAAATACTTTGAATTTTTTCCTCTTGAGAGTGATCGATCATCTGTATCTGCTTTAAAACAGATAATGCCTCATCAATGCGTCCCATCTTTGCTAATGGAGGTACAATATTAAACATAAGATCAATTCTACCTGGATACAGATCCAATACCTTTTTTTCAAAAGCTAGAAGTTCCTCATTGCGGTTCTGTTCACTCATTATTTTTCTCAAATAGGTTCCCGCTACAAGCGTTGCATTCCATCCACAAGAGGCAAAATTTTCTAAAAATTCTTTAAACTCATTTGTCAAAGAATCTTTTGTAAAAGGTTTATAGTGAAATGATAAAAGCCCCATTTCAAAAGCATCTGGTAGAATTTCTTCTTCGCCTTCTTCAATGAGAAAAGATATCCTCAATTGACTCAAAGCCGGATGACTACAAAAAAGTTTGAGCAAAAGCATACCGTTTTCAGCTTGATCCGCCACCAAAGGTGTTACGATCCAGTTAACAGGTTCCACTTCAAGAATTGAGACTGCTTCTTTTATGCCAGATACTCCACTTACATCTGAAAATCCCAGACCCCGGACTACTTCAGCCAACAGTGTGCGTGCTGCTCCAGAAGCATCGATAACAATGACTTTTGCATTTTTATCTTTAAAAAAGCTACCCATGATCACCAAATATTCAATCTGTAATCTAGAAAATTCAGTTTAGAAATTTTCCAGAAAGCCTTGCGTGCAAGCGGATGCGAAACATGTATATCACTAGGGCACGAGGAACAGTAAATCGTCGTGGTTACCCCTTTAATGAGAACGATATTTCGCTGAAGCCACATAGAATAGGGGCTATTTTTCACTTCCGGCTTAACAACTCTATAGATATCGACACATAAGGCAATCCCTTCAACAATACCTCGAAAAAATACATAACATACTAATATTTTTGATGATTATTTAGGATTGTAGTCTCTTTAAGCTTCAGGTAAGCTTAAACATTCCAGTGAGTAAAAGGAAGCTGTAAATCATGGGATTGACAAATATTAAGAGCGCTTTAATAATTTTCTTCAAAATATTTATCTCTCTAGCGCTTATAAGTTATTTGATATATACCGACCGACTTGATTTTAGGGAGCTAACTCATGTGTTTTCCAATGCGAAAATTGCTATTGCAACTGTAATCTTTTGGTTATTAGGTCTATGTATTCTTGGTTCTATGCGTTGGCGGCTACTGCTAAGGGGTGCCGGGTATTCCGTTGATAAAGCGCAGGCATTCAGCTTGCAAACTATGGGATTTTTTTTCAATACGGCAATGCCAGGAGCAGTCGGAGGCGATCTCATTAAAGTTTTTTATATCATCAAGGAACATCCTAAATTAGGCAAAAGCCCAGCTATCATGAGTATTTTTTTAGACCGGGTCATCGGTTTATCGGCTCTATTTTTTATAGGCCTGATAGCCACCTTATTTAACATGAATTCATTCCTATCTGAGCCAATATTGTTATCTTTTCTGACAAGCTTAGTTCTATTCTGCTTAGCTATTGCTGTTTTTTTTATGGCAGCTCTATATAACTATAAAAGCGAAGACCCTTTTCTAAAAATTCTTACAAAGCCAGTTCCTGGATTTAGCAAAGTATTAAAAATTTATCAGGCATTACGTCAATATCGCTCCCAACGGCATATTATTTGGCAATCTTTCTTTATCTCTCTTGCCATTCAAATGTCAGCCCTTTTTTTATTTTATGGCATGAGCCTGACCCTCATTCATGATCAAACTGTAGAGATTGCCAAAATAGCTGCCATTTTTCCCCTTGGGATTTTGAGTACCGCCTTACCCTTAGCGCCAGGCGGCCTAGGAGTAGGCCACCTGGCCTTTGAAAAATTATTTGTCTTAGTGGGGTTAAGTAAAGGAGCAAATGTAGCGAATGCTTATATGTTATCCTTGCTAACTTTAAACCTACTTGGTATTTTCTCGTATTTAAAATACAAAAGGCAGGATTCTACGGTCACTTCTCCAGATCCAGCATTAATAAAATAGAATTATTCCGGCCTAATTAAGTACAAGCAAAAATTTAATTAACTTTCATAGAGAATTCACCTAAAGCCCTATATTAGTCGGTAACTTTTCAAGTCAACTCTAAGGTAATAATATCCTCATCCGATACTTATTTATAAAACTGATTAGAGTCTGGTTCCCTATGAGTATTCAAAGAGTTTTATTACTAGATGACAATACAACTAATACCTTATTCTTTGAGGTCTTGCTCAAGGAGATAGGGGTCACTGAAGTTTATACATCTCCAACAGGAGATGATGCCTTGCTACTTGCCGACAAAAAGCATGTACAATTTGTGATTTGTGCCTGGGAATTATCGGGTATGCCTGGCACCATTTTCATTCAAAAGCTCCGATCGAGAAAAAAGAGGAAATACATTCCTTGTGTGATCTATTCGAAGCGTATGGAATCACAGGAGGTAACCCTTACAAAAGAGCTTGGTTTTAAAAATATACTTCCCATGCCCTTTGATAAAGGTAAAGCCAAAGAACTCATCAAAGGAATTATCGACTACGAAAACAATATTGACCCTAAAGAAATCGCTATCCGCAAAATCGAAATGTATATGTCTGATGGGCAACCTGGTGAAGCATTCAAAATGTTTAATGACTCACTGTTCCAACCCGGACCGTTTCGCACGCAAGCTTTACTGGCAGCTGCAGATGTTTTTATTGGCTTATCAAAATATGATAAGGCTAAGAAATGTATCAATGACGTTTTAGACAAACAGCCCGATAACTATCGTGCTTTACAAATAAAGGCAAAGCTTTTTTCCCGTGATGGCGAACATGACAAAGCCATTAAAATTTTAAAAAAGCTAATTCATTCATCACCGAAAAATCTAACAACCCGAGTCAATCTTGGTTGTGCCTACGTTAGTGCTGAAAAATACGAGGAAGCTAAAAAAGTTTTTAATGGTGTCCTTGATGAAGATCCTGCTAACCAAAATGCGAAAGACCATATGGCTACTGTTGCTTTTCGCGAAGGTGATTTTAGTTTAGCCGAGCAACTGATTGCAGAAACAGAAAATGGTAACGAGTTAGCAAGAATTTTCAATAGCATGGCTATTTCCCAGGTGACTGAAAATAAGTATAATGATGCTATTATGACCTATGTAAATGCCATAAGGCTCTTGGCGGATAAAACGCGCTTATATCTACTCCATTACAACCTAGGCTTAGCCTATCGTAAGAACGGAGATCTGGATAAGGGACTAGAAATACTTACTGAATGCTATCTTTCATCACCTGAATTTGAAAAAGCCTATGTTGCAATTGCCCGTATTTATAAAGAAATGAAGAAAAAAGGCTTGACGCCAAACGCATCTTTGATAAACCAAATCAAAGCTAAACGCCAGGAGTTAGCAGGCAATCGTTCAGCATAATGGAATTATAAAATGCCTTACCTTTCCCTTACCGATGATACGGAAATATTCTATCAAACATATGGTGAAGGAGGACCCTGGATAACATTGATCAATGGTCATACGCGCAGTCATAGTGATTTTAGGGCTTTCAGCAAGTTTCTTTCCCAGCAAAATTTCCGCATTTTGACCTTCGATAATCGCGGCTCGGGTAGCACAAAATACTCCACCATTAATAGCTTTGATGTTTTCATAGACGATGTGCTGGCTTTATGGAATCATCTTGCTATAACTAAGAGCCATGTATTAGGAATTTCCATGGGCGGTATGATTGCCCAGAAACTAGCAGCACAGACTCAATTGATTCAGTCTTTAGTTTTAGTTTCAACAACCTCCCATAGTAAATGGATTTTTCCTCAAGAGCCAGGATGGGGTCATACGATGGATGATGTTACAGAAAAATTAAATCTGTATTTTGCGCCCCAATTTGTTGAAAAGAATAAAATTTTAATTCAAGCTATGGCAAAGCAGATTTATAAGGCTATTGTCGATGGCTCTTTTGCTCAAGGTGCAAGAGATCAAAGAAAAGTCCAGAACAATATAGACCTCACATCATCGTTAAGTCATATTCAGTGCCCGACTCTTATTATTCATGGAAAAAATGATCAGATTATAGACTGCGGCGCTGCCTCTGAATTACACGCCAAAATCAAAGATAGCCAATTGGATTTGGTCCCCAATGTTGGTCATCTACTGCTCGCTGAATATTCAAGGAAGTTATATGAAAGAATTTTAAGCTTTATAAGCCTATTCTAAGATATTCTAGCCAATGGCAGCTATCAGTGACACTTCTGAAAGCGGCAATCCGACTTCATTAGCGACATCTTCCTGCGATAGTCCTTGCGCTAGAAGATGGCGGGCATCGACATACTTTTTATCCTCAATCTCTTCTAACACTTCCTCATAAGGAACTTTTTTATCAAAGAATTTACCTAGTTTCTCAGCTCGCAAAACAAGTCTTTGTAGAGCTTTTCGTTCTTTTTCGGATTTTTGCATTAAAGCGGATAAAGAAGCTTTTTCTTTGGTTATTTTATAGGCTGCACTATTGAGCTTAGCACTGAATTCTTCTAATAAATTTCCCATTTCCTGGCTTAAATTAGCTCTATATGACTTGGATTCAATTTCTGCTTCTGCAGCTAAAGCGTTAATCTTCTTATATAGATCTTCAAACTCAAATTTTTTTAAATTAATATCTTCTCTAATGCTCTGCGATGCTTCTCTAAGTTCTCTTTTTTCCTGAGTAATTTCCCTTAAAGTTTCAACAGGATTTACCCTCTGCTTGCCAACAAAGAAAACAACACCCAGCATGATCAAGTCGACTATCACTAAAAATATTAGTAAAATGGTTACCATTTATCCATCCTGTAAAAAAGACTTTAGTACCTGCTCATCAACCTGGTCCATGTTTACTGTACGACAAAGCACCATTTTTCTCTTACCACGCTTACCAATATCTTCTGATGAAATAACCTTGACTAAAATCTTGAAGTCATTCGGAGTATCTATGCGACCATAATTCACATACCTTTGCTTACGTTCCCAATAGTTAGGTATATTGACATGTATTTTTAACAGATCTCCTTCCGTAAATTCGTCACCTGAGCGAAACTGAATGCCGTAAGGACTAATATGCACCGTTTGCCCTGAGTGTTCATCACCTTCTAGTCTAATGCCATACCGCGCAACATTTAGATTCAATCTTCGATTTGATCTAGGATATTTTTTAATGAGGTCGGTATCAAAGCCTTTCGTTGACTCATCCTGTCCTTGTCCCATAAAGATTCTCCTCAATTAGCCTTTTTTAACATGGCATCTATCTTTTCAAGTTTTTCCTTAAGGGCCTGACCTGTAAATGGTTTTACAATATAATTACTGACCCCAGCTTTAACGGCTTCAATAATATTTTCTTTTTCAGCTTCGGCGGTAACCATAAGAAACGGAACATGCTTGAACTTAGGATCTGCCTTAACAGTTTTTAAGAACTCTAATCCTGTCATATTCGGCATATTCCAATCAGAAACAATGAGTTCAAAATCACCATGCTCCTTAAGTGTTTTGTAAGCGATTTCACCATCCTCTGCATCAACAAAATTATGAAAGCCATTCTGTTTCAGAAGAGTTTTAACAATTCTCCGCATAGTAGGAAAATCGTCTACAACTAAAATTTTTAAATCTGGTTTTATTATTGTTGCCATATATATGCTCCCTAGTTTAATCCGTTAGCAAAGGTTTAAGACGTGATCTTAGCTTTTCAACAGCCTGTGTGTGTAACTGGCTCACACGCGATTCAGTGACCTCAAGTATTTTTCCAATTTCTTTAAGATTGAGATCTTCATAATAATAAAGTGAGAGAACAAGTTTTTGTTTTTCAGGTAATTCTTCTATATTTTTAATTAATAGCTCACGTACACCCTTACTTTTGAGTTGAGTAAATGGATTCTTTGAACTGACATTTTCTAGACATTCAAGAAGGCTCTTTTTGTCTTGTTGATTAGGACCAGAAAGTTCATCAATGGAGAGTAGTGTAACAGCTTTAACCTTTGCCACCATATCGTAGTATTCATCTAGATTTACTCCTAGAGCTTTGGAGATTTCTTGATCAGAAACTGCTCTTCCAAATTTTTGTTCTAACTCGGCATATGTTTTCTCTATTCTTTTTGCCTTGTCTCTAACACTTCTAGGCACCCAATCCTGTGATCTAAGCTCATCTAAAATCGCTCCTCTGATACGGAATTCTGCGTATGTTTTAAATTTATTATCACGAGAAGGATCATATTTTTCAATGGCATCCATAAGCCCTATAACACCAGCACTTATAAGATCATCAATATCAATATTGGATGGTAGTCTTGCTGCAATTCTCTGAGCTACAAAGCGAATGAGTGGGGCATAATCCATGATTAACTGGTCTCTGAGCTTACCATCAACTCCCTTGGTATCCTGTTTATATCTCTTGACCAGTCCCTTCATTCAAAGATCCTTTCTAACTTATTGATTTAGATGTGGAGAACACCTTTGGCTACAGGAAATATAAATGCCTCCCACCTATTTCTTTCAGATCCATAGATGTTATCAAAAAGCTCTAAAGCTACTTCATTCCAAGCTTGACCTGCTCGAGTATGGGCTACTATATCACTACCAATGGTTTGCTTCATAACTATTCTACTTACAGTATCGTCGAATGGAATGGTGCCAATGATTCGAATTTCTTTTTTTAAAAATCTTTGCGCTACTTCGGCGATCCTTGATCCAATCTTTAATCCCTGCTCTTTATTAACTACTTGGTTTATTAACAAATTGATGGAAGGAACTTCATATTTTTCCACCATTACTTTTATGAAAGCATATGCGTCAGTCATCGCATGTGGCTCAGGTGTCGTCACTACTATGATTTCATCTGCAACTGAATTTAAATGCAATACAGTTTCATTTATACCAGCACCGGTATCGATAATAATGACATCATAATTATTGCTTAGGTCTTCTAGCTGATCCAGAATACTCACCCTCTGAGAGAGAGATAGGTTTGCAAGTCCTGATAATCCAGAGCCAGTTGGTATGATTTCAATCCCTAGAGGGCCCTGTAAGATAATATCTCGAAGCGCAACTGATCCATGAATAACATCATTAATATTGTACCTGGGTCTAAGTCCTAGCACAACATCCACATTAGCCATCCCTAAGTCTCCATCTAGAATGAGAACTCGGTGACTTTGTCTTCTTGCGGATAATGCTAAATTCACTGATGTAAGAGTTTTTCCAACTCCCCCTTTTCCACTGGCAACACTTACTATCTTGGGATTTTTCATGAATCAACCTATAATCCAATAATGCGTTCAATCACTCTTTCTCGAGATGCTTTCTCAAGATCCTCGGGAATACGATATCCAATGCCAAACCAACTTAACGGTATACCCCACCTATCCATTGCATTATATACTTCACCATAGGAACAGCTTTCATCCATTTTGGTAAACAATAAACTGCTGATTCCCACTTTTGAAAAGCTTCGAATAACTCTTTCTACCTGACTTTTTTGATCCGTCATGGAAAGCACTAAATGAAAGCGAATATTGGCGTTATTTTCTTTAAATTCACATAGTTCATCAATGCCTTTAGCTATTTTCGGGCTACGCCCCCCCGTATCTACAAGAATCATATCTGCTTCAGCGTATTGGTTTGCTATTCCATCTAATTCCGAAACATTTGACATTTTCACAAAAGGCACATCTAAGACCTTAGCAGAAAGCCTCATCTGTTCAGTAGAACCCAAACGATGATTATCAAAACCAACAATAACTACCTGTTTTTTTTCTTTCTTGATGAAGTATGATGCTAATTTTGCAACCATGGAGCTTTTACCAACTCCAGTTGGCCCCATGATCACATGAATCTGGTTTTCACCTTCCATATGATTCCACTGTTGTGAAATACGTATTCTTTTCATGAACCAACGAATAGTATGCTTTTGATAATATTCAAAAATATCTTCATTTTTGCTTGCCTGCTCCGGCAATGATTTAAGAAATTTGACTACATGTGAAATTGAGCTTTCATTAACATTCATTATTTTAAGCTGCTTTATCATATTACTAATAGGTTCGTTGACTCCGCGAAATATTGAGTCTGATTTTCTTGACAAATAGTCGACAACTAAAGTTCTGACTTCTTCAATGGAAGACTCTATGGCAATAAGGTGCTCTCGTTTCAATGATTTTTCATAAATATCTTCCAATTTATCTGAAAAGACATCTAATTTTCTCTGCCAATTTATGATCTCTGCACTATCAATATTCATATAGGATTTATCAGCTCCACTAGCACCATACTTATTATTTCTATTAAATTTTTTCCCTGGTGCTGCTGTAATTTCAAACAATTTCCCCTGATTCAATCGATTAGCTTTTTGCTTTGTTTCTAATATTATAGCATCTGAACCAAAGGTATCTTTAACCTGTTTTATAGCTTCTTTCATCGAATTTGCTTCAAATGTTCTAATCTCCATATTTCCTCGCTACATAGTAACAATACCAATAGACTTAGTAGAGACGCCTTGCGGTATTTCGTCAAATGCAAGAACAGTGACTCCAGGAATAAACCGATTGATAAGTTGCTTTAAATCCCATCTAATAAGAGACCCGCAGAGTATTATAGGTTGATTGCCACTCACCTGAAATTGTTCTAGTGTATTTGCTATACTGCTTAAAATCTTCTGAGCAATTTCTGGATCAATCTGCAGAGAGGAAGATCCATCCTCGTGGTGCTGTAATCCCGATACGAGAAGATCCTCCACAGCTCTATCTAGAGTAACCACCACGAGTTGATTTTCGATATCAAGGTACTTTTTGATAATACCACGACCCAGTGACTTACGTACATATCTGGTCAATATCTCGGTATTCTTGATAGTGCGGCAATGATCCGCAAGAGTTTCGAATATTGTAAGTAAATCCCGTATATTAACTCTTTCTTCAAGTAGATTCTGAAGCACCTTCACCACGTCCCCTAAGGCCAGCCTATCACTGCCGATAACCTCCTCGACAACCTTCGGATATTCGTCCCTTAAGCTATCAATTAAGCTCTGCACATCTTGGCGACCAATGAGTTCACTGGCATATTCTTCTATTAATTTCGTAAGATGTGTAACGATGACCGTTGCACAATTAACAACAGTATATCCACGGAACGTAGCCTCTTCCTTTAAACTTTGTTTGACCCATATCGCATCAAGTCCGTAAGCCGGTTCTTTACCAGGGACTCCTTCGATTTTTTCCAGAACATCACCCGGGTCCATAGCCAAAAGGTAATCGACCATAAGATTGCCTCTTCCTATTATGTTACCTTTAAGAAGAATTTGATATTCACCTGGTTTCAGTTGAATATTATCCCGCACCATGACCATAGGTACGACTATGCCAAGCTCTTGTGCAAATTGCTTCCTTGTCGATATAATTCTTTCTAAAACTTCACCATCTTGCTTGCTATCAACTAAAGGTATAAGCCCCACTCCAACTTCTAATGCCAATTGATCGACATGCAGCAATGATTCAATACTATCACCGGACTCTATCTCCTCTTGTTGCTTTTTTTCTTTTATAAGAGCTTCTTCTTCGTGTTTAACAAGCTGCTGTTGTGCATACCTTGCTACGACCATACATAATAATGAAAGAACCGAAAAAGGAATTATTGGCATTCCAGGGACAATTCCCAATAAAAATAATATGCCGCCGCAAATATATAACGCACGAGGATGGTTTAATATCTGTTGATTAATTTTATGACTAAGCCCTGACTCTTCTCCTCCTGCTCTAGTAACTACAATACCTGCAGCAGTTGATATCACCAAAGCAGGTATTTGTGATACGAGCCCGTCGCCAACAGTTAGTAGGGTAAATACTTGCGCAGCATTAGAAAAGTTCATGTCATAAATAACGACGCCAACTATCAGTCCCACAATAATATTTATTGCTGTAATAATAATTCCGGCTACAGCATCACCTCTTACAAATTTTGATGCACCATCCATGGCACCATAAAAATCCGCTTGATTCTCTATTTTTGATCGTCTTTTTCTAGCCTCTTTTTTATCAATAAGCCCGGCATTTAATTCGGCATCAATAGCCATCTGTTTACCCGGCATGGCATCTAAAGTAAACCTTGCTCCTACTTCAGCGACACGCCCCGCACCTTTTGTTATTACAATAAAGTTAATAATGACGAGTATTGCAAAAATTACAAACCCAACAAAATAGTTACCACCCACAACAAAATCACCAAATGCACTGATAACAGCACTCACCTGACCAGTAGGGGCATCTAGAAGGATACTCCTTGTAGTCGCAACATTAAGGCTAAGACGAAGTAGTGTTGTAATCAAAAGTACAGTGGGGAATGTCGAAAAATCTAAGGGTTCTTTTACATAGATCGACACCAACAATACAATAAAGGATACAGCAATAGAAATGGAAAGGAAAAAATCTAATATCAAAGGAGGTAACGGCAATACCATGGTAAGGATAATTCCAAACATACCCACTGCAAATTGAATATCAGGTGTTTTTATTAAATTGAGTACTGTCTGACTATTACTGTTCGTATTTCCTGCTGCCATGTATTTTCCTAATAATTAAATCTTTTTATTCTTTATCATGAAAACATAGCGAATGATTTCTGATACTGCTTTGTATAAAGACTCAGGAATTTCTTGACCCACCTTTACAATCTTAAAAAGAGTTCTTGCCAATGGCTTATTTTCAACGATTGGCACACTATTATCTTTTGCTACCTCTTTCATTTTCATGGCTACAAGCTCTTTTCCTTTAGCCACTACAATGGGAGCCGTCATACCTATTTCATATTTTAAAGCCACAGCATAGTGCGTTGGATTTGTAACTACAACTGTAGCTGATTGAGTCGCTTTCACTGCTTTTGCCATAGAAATATCTTTTTGCATCCTCTTCATGCGAGCTTTTATATGCGGATCAGCTTCACGCTTCTTATACTCCTCCTTTACTTCCTGTTTTGTCATTTTCAGCTGTTTTTCCATTTTCATAAAATTATATATATAATCCAATCCGGCAATCAGCAGCAACATACCCGCCACTGAATAGAAAAGCATTTCTGTGATTTTACCCCAGTATAGCCAAGCTTTTACTACAGGGTACTGCATGATACCAGGAACTTTTGACCACTCGCTATATAGTATTAAATAGGCAACCAGAGCCACAGAGCTCATCTTACCAAGACCTTTACCTAGCTCAACGACAGCCTGACTGCTGAACATGCGCATGATCCCTGTCAGTGGATTCATGCGTTTAAAATCTGGTTTAAGTCTGCTAATGGAAAAATTAAACTTGGTCTGAAAGAATGTTATAGATATGGCAATGACACTTCCTACTATAAAAAATGGTATCGTCAGCTTTAGAAAGACTAGTAAATGGTCTTCCATATGTGACTGAAATTCATAGGGCGTGATTTTGTGAGAACGTAAGTTATAAAAACTCTTCTTCAGATAATCTTGCAGGTCTGATTGCATATACATAAGATAAAATGATATCAGAACGACAATGCCAAACAATACGAAAACAGACGTAATTTCACGTGATACAGCTATTTGTCCTTTCTTACGAAATTCTTCTCTACGCTCCGGTGTCGCTTCCTCGGTACGGTCATCATTTTCTTGTCCGGTTTCTGCCATGAAGACCTCTTACGGAGACAGCCATCTTAGCGACTGCAGAATTTGTGAATAGTTTTCACCAAATTTTAGTCGTATCATTTGTGGAAAATAGGGTAATGATGCAACATAAATTAGTAAGCCTATAAAAAAACTTGTTGGAAAGCTCATTGTAAAAATATTAATTTGCGGTACTGTTCTTGCCACTAAGCCAAGAGCTGCCATAGTAAACATTAACGCTACTAGTACTGGGGACGAGAGCTGAACAGATACTGAAAAAACAGAAGTCGTGACATCGATTAATAAGGTTCCTAGCTCACCCTTGCTACTAGCTAAGCCACAGGGAATATAACGAAAGCTAGTAATTATGGCTTCAATATAGTTATGATGGAGGTTCAGTGATAAAAAAACTAACATGAGAACAATACGGTGGAGGGCTGTAAATGAATTCATTTGTATGTTGGCATCGGGCACCAAGAGATTAGCAGTTCCAAACCCCATTTGATAACCAACTATACTAGCTGCCATTATGATTCCATCAAAAAACAAACGACTGACAAAACCGATAACCAAGCCTACTAGTAATTCCTTAACAATTAGCAATAGCAGACCCATCAAGCTGTCAGGCATGCCTTCCCCAAACCATTGGGGCATTATCACGGGATAAATCACAAAGGCTAGAGCCACAGCAAGCAGAATCCTGACCCGGACAGGAGTTGGCTCATCTCCGATAATTGGCAGTGTAAATAATATACCTGATATTCTTAAAAAGATTACAGCACCAGCTAAAGCAACATTATAGGGCAGGTCAAACATTTAACGACTCAAATGAGGGATGGCTTTTAAAAGAGCTTCTGTAAATTCTATCATCAACCGCATAACCCATGGTCCAAAGACAACAATCGCTAAAGTAATAGCCAAAACTTTTGGTATGAATGACAAAGTTTGTTCATTGATTTGTGTAGCAGCCTGAAAAACAGAAACCAGCAACCCCATAAATAATGTCGCCAGTAAAGCAGGTGCAGCTACCTGTATTGCCAGCCATATGGTTTTCCATGCGAGATCCATTACCATTTCTTCTGACATATATCACCTATACCACATTAAAACTTCTTACAAGAGATTCGACTATCAAAGACCAGCCATCAACTAATACAAATAACACCAGCTTAAATGGTAAAGATACAACAGTTGGTGGCAACATCATCATACCCATAGCCATCAACACAGAAGAGATCACCATATCAATAACTAAAAAGGGCAAATAGATCAGAAAGCCTATTTGAAATGCTGTTTTTAATTCAGAGATTACAAAAGCAGGTATGATCACTCGCAAGGGAACATCATCTATTGAAGCTGGTTTAGGTAAGTTAGCAACACGCATTAGCATACCTAGATCGTCTTCCCTTGTCTCGCTAATCATAAACTTTCTTATTGGTTCAATAATTTCATCAACTGCCTGAGATTGCGTAATCGCTTTCGCGAGATAGGGAGTAATTCCTCTTTCATTAATTCTATCGATAATAGGCCCCATGGTAAAAAGAGTCAAAAACAGAGATAGACCCACAATAACTTGATTAGGAGGCATTGTTTGCGTACCTAGCGCTTGCCTTATAAAACTTAGTACGACTAATATTCTTGTAAACGATGTCATCATTAACAGTATCGCTGGAGCCACAGCTAGAATCGTTAAGATAGAGACAATCTTAACGGCGGGAACAAAAGCTTCGGGATCGTCCGTTTCATAAAGGTTTAGTTCGATAGTAGGCATTTTAGTCTGAGAAAATGCTTCTTGGCATGGTTCCAAATATAATATCAATAATCCTAAAATAAGAAGTATTTTCCTCATAAATACCTCAAACATTAGGCAGATTTTTTAATTTTCGGCGGATAAGATTTGTAACATCTTCAATTGACTTTTGATCTCCAACCACTTCTTTGGTACTACGATTATCTTTTACATGACTATCCATATCACTTTTGTTTAATTTAGTGTAAGGATTCGGTTTTTTTTCTGGATTTAGAGTTTTTGCTTTTATGGATTCAATTTTAGTACTTTCTTTATAGTTTTGATTTGTTTGTGGCAGAGTAGGGTTGTGAATAGGCTGAGCATGCTGATAGGGAAGGCTGGTAGCATTATTTTCTTTGTTAATTTCTGTAAGGTAATTAATGTTTTCAGGACTCACACCAAGCAACAGCTTTTGTTTTCCTACTTCAATTAAGGTTAATTTTTGCTTTGGGCTTATGGGATATGTCGCCAATGTCTTCATTGTAATTTTTGAATCTAAAGAGGGCATGACTCCCGTACGACTAGCCACACGCCTAAACAATAATAAAGACACAAAACCAACTAAAAGAATAGCCAAAAATACTGTAATGTAGATTAACTTATCTTTTATAGTTGCATCGATCATAGGAGAATTTTGAAAATCAGTGGTTTCTGTTTTGGTTTTATTAGAATCATTTTTTGCACGAACAAGCTGTTTTGCAGGATCACTGATATCATTCCTCACTTTTACTTTTTTTACAACGTCTTCGACATCGGGCACTCCCGTAAGTGGAGGAGGAACCGTTTTATGATCTAAATAAATAAGAATTCTTCCTTTTAATACCTGGCTAGTAAGAGAATTTAACAGCGTTTTGGGGTCCTGGGTGGGGAACATTCTCAGTCCAATAGTATTGCCATCAATCTTAAACAATGCCACTTTTCTAAAAAATGGTGAGTTACCATCAATAAATTTTCCTATTTCAGGGGAGGTACTTTGAGGGATTACAAGCTGTACAAAAGTACTATGTACTTCGAAAGAACTTATTTTATCTACCTCTTTACCTTTAACTTTGAGAGTAATCAAACTCGACTCTTCATCGGATTCTGTTGTCATTTGATGGATAACAGCTAAGTTAGCTGCCTGCAGAGTATATGAATATGCAAAAAATAATATCATTATTCTTGTGAATAGCATGGAGACCTCCTATGTATCTTGTTGGCTAATGTCACCTAAACCGAACTGCGATACTACATCAGTAAGTCGCACACCGAATTTTTCGTTAACAACGACGACCTCACCCATAGCAACAAGCTTATCATTAATTAAAATCTCCATAGGCTCTCCAGCGATTTTATCTAACTCAATAACAGAGCCTTGACCAAGTTGCAGAAGATCATTGACCAGCATTTTGGTTCTTCCTAGCTCTACGGACACCTTTAAAGGGACATCGAGAATCATTTTTAATTTTGAAAAATCAGTTCTCGCAAGCCTAGAATCTTCTGCGGTCATAATCACATTTTTATCATCGTCACCAGAGCCAGACTTTTCACCTGACGCCTGCGCTAATGCATCATCAAAGTCACTACCTAATCCAAAATCTTCTGCATTTAAATCATCATTTGCCATACTCTCATCCTACCTATATATCGAACATAGATTCAGTAACTCGAATAGCTCTATTTCCTTTTAGCAATCCAGGTATCCCTTTAAACTTAGGAATTCCTTCTACAAGCACACTCAAGGGCATCGTCGCATCGGAATCTAATTGAATGATATCACCAATTTCTAAATTTAGCAGATCACGCATCTGGATATTTGCTTCTCCCAGTTTTACAACCAAGTTTGCCGTTGTTTGCATTACTTGTTCTTTGACCCTATTTATCCAAATGAAATCCACTTCCAGCTGCTCACTCTGAAAGCCAACACTTAACTTGGATTTAATAGGCTCTAAAGTTGAATAGGGGATTACTATTTTTATAGTACCTGATACTTTTTCCAGTTCAACATCGAAGGTCGTGGCAATCACTACATCGGAGGGAGGGACCACAGCTACAAACTGTGGATTAATTTCTGTCCTACTGTAGCCAATTTTTAATGGATATACAGGTTCCCATGCTTTTTCTAGATCATCTATTGCAGACATTACAACGCGACGTGCAATTTTAATTTCGATTTGCGTGAAATCTTTTCCTTCTATTTTCGTGTAGGGCACATCATTACCACCGAAAAAACTGTCCACAAGAGCGTACAAAAGCTTTGATTCAATAACCATTACTGCAGCACCGCGCAACGGATCAAGACGTAGGATATTTAAGCATGAAGGCAATGGTAGGGAATTCATAAATTCAGAAAATTTTAATGGACCAGTTGAGTTCACACTGAGGTTAGCCATCTTCCTCAGTGAATTCGAAAGGGTAACACGAAACAGACGAATGAACCTATCATGAATAATATCCAAGGTCGGCATCCGACCACGGATAATGCGATCTTGATTGGCGAGATCATACTGGACGACCCCCCCCTGAAGCCCTTCTTCACCCCCTTCATCATCTGAGTCCACTCTATTGTCTGAAACCGCCGAAAGTAGTGCATCAACTTCGCTTTGAGATAAAACTTGACTCATTAAGGCTTCCTTATTCGATTAGTATGTCCGTAATATATACAGCTTCAATTTTTTGCTTCATATATCGATTAATACGAATGAGAATTTCTTTCCTTAAAGCATCCTTCCCATCAGGAGCTAATAGAAACTCCCGTGTTTTCCGACTAACGACGGATATCACAGCATCCCGCAGTTGCGGCAACCTTTTTTGAATTTCTTTCTTTTGCTTTTCTCCCCCCACATACTCTAAAGTGACTTCCATTCTTACAAATCTATTTTCAAGCGCGTTACCTAGATTTAAATTGAACGTTTTCATAGCAAAAGTATCACCGAACTCAATGCCTAGATCTTCTTCTTTTTTGGGTATAGAAATTGTTTCCGTACCTGACTGCGATTTATCATTTTCAGATTTTGCTTCTTTCTCACTGCTTTCTTCACCTTTTTCTGATACTCGTTCTTTATTTTCTACTTCATTGTTTGTGTGAGATTCTTCTCCCCCGACTATTTCGCCTTCGCTCTGATTTTCAACCTTATCTCCACCACTTAACAAGAACATTGCAGCAAATCCCCCTCCCCCAACTAGGAGGAGGGCTATAATTGCAATGATGATTAGCTTTTTTTTCCCACCGCTCTTTTCTTCAGCAGCAGCATTTTCATTATCTTCAGATTTTTTCGCGGCAGCTTCTTCATCGGCCATAGATAATTCCTCCTATCGCAACTGTTCATTTCAAGATAAGTGCCATTTTTGTGGCAAACTTATTTTTGGTTTTTTCTAAAAATATGGCTGTAATCGGGGAGATCTTGCATTTATGACGCATCCTAGCCAGGAAGGAGTTCAGATGATTGGAGCTTTTCACTTTTTATAATGTATGATTAAAATTCGTGTGTCTGAGTTTTGACATCCAGTCACGCTTTTGACGGCTCTATTACCATAAATTTTGACACGGTAGAACTTATGAAAAAAACTCTGACCCTTTTCAGCTCTTTGTTATGTACAGGGGTCGTCTACGGTAACGACCTGAACATCAATGCTGAAGCTGAAGCTCATTTTACCTACCTGGACGCCATCGATGCGACTAAGCTATCGCTGACTACCCAAAGAAACACTACGACCACCGACTCCTTAGATAGTAGCACGCGTACCTTAGGTCTAAACTATTTTGCATTGAGTCTACATTTGCGCCACAAGGATTCGTCTTTTTATATTAATTTTCGCCCCGATGCAAACCTTCGCCGCAATGGGGAAGTCAACAGTCTTAGTACTGAATGGGATTCCAGATCAGGCGACGTTTACCAAGCAGCACCCTCTATCCGTCTCTTAGATTTATACGAACTTCGTCTGCTTGATACCGATAGCTATCTATTTTCATATGGTGTGTTCGATCGGGTGGAGAATTATCAATTCTTTTATTCTAATAGGATGGAGTTTGGTTTACGTCCCCAATTTCCAAGGAAATATTCTGCGCTAAAATTTAGTTGGAAAACGAACTACGATGACCCTAACACTAGTTTGGAAAAGGGTAATTATTCCGGCTATCACATTACTGTAATGACCTTGGAAAATACTAATGATAGGCATGAAAAACTTACTAAAAGCGATCATTCCGATGATCTGGCACCTAGCTCTTTAGACCCATACACGGGGGGAGCTTTGGTGATAAAATGGATCAACCATAACCAATCGACACTATCGCTTTTTTCGGGATACCTTGATTCCAAGGTGGACTTTGGCAAAAAAAACCAGCTACTAGCTTCTATCGCCGGGCAGACTTACCTTAAAATCGATGATTCACCTCTGCTTATAAGCTATGAATCAAGATTTGTGAAAGAAAGGTGGACAATCTCGGAAGGCCGTATTCCAGAAGTAGAGCAAATCAGTCACCAACTTGAACTGACTTATCCTAGATCACAATGGGAAAAACTATTTCTTAGTTTTGCGATCGGAACATCAGAGCGTCCTATCGATAGCAACACCGGTAACCTTGCCACCCATCGCGGTCAGCAGCTCGTCCTGGGCTATCAAAAACGCATTTTCAGACATTTGGCTCTGACCTTCCTCCTGTCCGATGAAACCCGCGAAAAAGAAGAGTTTGGAATTAAGTCTGGTGGCTTTAGCATTCACAACACGGACGAAAAGAGACTCAATCGCATTGCTTTGGAAATCAGCTACCAATCAAACTGGAATTTCGATTAATTTTACTGACAAGAGAGTATGGCATGTATTATCGCACTTTTTTATTAGGTATTCTATTTTTTGCCCCCTTACCTACTAAGGCCTCCATTGACATTTATGCTAAAATTGATTGCCTTACTCACACCGGAAAAAGTAAGGAGAGTCGGCAGGATTGTGCCACCTTATCTCAAGCTAAGGTACGCATCTTACATCAAATTTCCAAACGTGCTGAAGCCGAAATCAGCTTTGACCCGCTGTCAACTCCTGTGAAAACCTATAGTAATTTCCCCAAAATTTCTGAATATGCAATACCCGGCAGAAAGGATAAATCAACCGGTATTATGGATAGTTTCCGGCTAACCTGGATGTTCCGTAACAATCTATCACTTAGTTTACAAACACATTCCGGAGCTACAACTTTGCCAGCGGACCCGTTATTAACTTTGCATGGCAATCTTCAAGATAGTTCATGGGAACAGCTTGCTATAGTAGCTGCTTATAACTTACCTATTCTGGAAGGAGCTAAAGTAAATCTCGTGATAGGTAATGGTGAAGGTGAAATCACAAATAATCTCGACACTCAACAATATGGAGCATTTGATGCACTAATAGAAGTGAGTAGGGGAATTTTTATAAAAATGGGACTATCTATCGATGGTAATAGCCAAGGCTCAGAGCAAATGGAGTGGCTTTACGGAGAAAACTATAACGATCAGATTGGTTTTTCCACTGAACGTTACGGCTTTGCTATCCTTTCTGATGGGACAATTCCTCAAGTCCGCGGATTGAACTTTGCCCTTGCATGGCAACGCAGTCGCGCTACAGATCTCAACAAGGAAACCCTAGCTATCCCCAGCAATCTACCCTTTAGTGAAGACAAACATTATGATGTTACTAATATTCTCCTCGAATCACCTGATACCGTTAACGAAATCACCCGAACAGTTCTACTAGCACGAACGTCCTATCGCATCCTTGACAAATATTCTTTTGCTATCGGGTACGAATCGAGGACCATTGACACGGGTGCCATATCTTTTTTTGAAGCCTGCGCTTTTATCGTGTCTGATGAATGCATTTCACCTGAAGCTCCCAATCAAGAGCTGAGCCAAAGTGCGTATACTGCGAGCCTGTCTAGCGAAATTACTGAAGGATTGACATTTTCCTTGGAGTACGGCAAATCTTCCTACGGTAAGCTTTATCGTTACTTTAATTTCATCGCCAACGATAAGCAAAAAAAGAAAAGTCGTGATGTTATTAATGCCAGAATCAATTATAATTTTCGCCCCTAGCATATTTGCTGGGAAGAGGTCTTGCGTCAAAAAGGCTCTCTGGCTTTACTCGCAATGGGAGAAAAAATGAAACTAGGAAAGACTCTACTAAAAACTCTAGCAACTTTTGGGGTTTTAACTCTTACAGGTTGTAATGCTTGCACCGAGCAGCACGATCCGAGAGCTGATCATCAAAAGTTTTCTGAGGAAAGGCAAACAGCCAACCAGGAACTACCAACCCTAAATGAAGATGGCTCATTACCCAAAAAAGAGCTAGCCATGAATGACATGAATGAAAAATCCCAAGCTAGTGACCAATCAAATGCAGGAGAGCAGAAGTACGCCCAGTTCTGTGTCGCCTGTCATGGTGCCGATGGTACCGCTAGCGGACCAGCGGCAGCAGCTATGAACCCCAAACCCCGTAACTTTACCGACGCAGCTTGGCAGGACTCCGTCGACGATGCGCATATAGCCAAGGTGATCAAAGAAGGGGGAGCAGCTGTAGGATTAAGTCCGACAATGGCACCCTGGGGAGCTGTGGTTTCGGATGAAGAAATCACCCAGATCATTGCCAAAATCCGCGGCTTCAAAAAATAGGTATCATCACTTTTTAGCACTACCTTAATATTGCTATAGCAAGCTTCGGATGGGTGAGATTGCACATCCGGAATTTAAGAAGGCCCCAAAAGGGCCTTTTTAACTATCAGACTTCACAAAGCCTTTATGTAAAACCTGCGCGGCCGCATCAGCTTTATCAGCCGCCACTAAGCACGAGATCTTTATTTCTGAAGTGGAAATCATATGGACTTCGATATCTTTCTCAGCCAGTAATAAAAAACATTCACTAGCTACACCAGGATGACTTTGCATCCCTAGGCCAACCACCGATACCTTTGCCATTTTTGATTCATGTTCGATAACAATATCACTATCAACTTTTTGTTTCCATAACTGGAGTAACTCTAAGGTTTTTTCCAAATCATTTTCAAATATGGAAAAACCTAAGCGTAACGCATTGCGTTGATCCGACTTATTATGAACGATAATATCTACATTAATGCCTGCACTGGCAATACACGCAAAAATCTCTGACATAATATGAGACTGGGGAGGTAAGCAGTCTATCGTTATACGCACGACATCTCTGGCGAGGGTTACACCTGAAACAACGGGAGCTTCGAGTCTTTGTTGCTCATTTAAACTCATAATCTTTGTCCTTGCTGAGTTATTTTTTTTAAAGGTATTTCTGACGACAATAGGCATTTTGTACTTAGCCCCCAGCTCGACACATCGCGCATGGAGCACCTTACTTCCCAAAGAAGCCATTTCCAATGCAACCTCAAAGTCCATCACTTTGTTTAATTTTGCTTCAGGAACCACACGGGGATCTGCCGTAAAAACACCGTCAACATCGGTATTGATTTCACAAAATCCGGCACGAAGAGCTACAGCAAGGGCTACAGCACTGGTATCGGACCCCCCGCGCCCTAAAGTTGTGATTTCGCCATCGGGGCTCACACCCTGAAACCCTGCAATAACAGGAATCATGCCTTGTTGCCATGAATCGTGAAGTCGCTGGCAATTAATTTTTTGAATCCTAGCCCTAGAATGAAACTCATCTGTAAAGATACCTAATTGGTGAGCTAAAAAGCCCCGGGCCTTCAATCCTTCCGCTTCTAAAGCTGCTGCCATCAAAGCCACAGATACCTGCTCTCCCGCAGCAACAGCCGTATCATAGTGCTGGGCTGATGCAGTACCACTGATGCTATCAATGAGCTCCACCAATCGGTTGGTCTCACCTGACATGGCACTCACCACAATAGCAATCTGTTTATGACCATCCGCTACCTGTTTACTAATCCGTTTGGCAATGTTTTTAATGCGATCAACATTGCCAACGGAAGTTCCTCCGTACTTCTGAACTATCGGTTTATTCGCGGACATATGGTACATAATATAGCCTCTCTAGTATGAGCTGATGCTCAAGCGTCTATTATACGGACCCTGTATCGTAGGGCCCTAAACTTATTGTATTATTGTGTCAAGACCAAAGAGTTCTAGGACGAGAAGTCTATCCCAGTTGTAAAAACGGTTCTTCACTGCATTGCCGCAACAAAAGTTGAATTTTTTAGAACCCACATCTATCTCTTGGAACAATCAAATAAAACCTGCCCACTTGTCTGTTTTGTTTTCTACAAGCTGGATGTATATACTAGATCATTTAGGCTTGCAACTGACGGCTATACAAAAAACATCCCTTTGACCTATTTAAAAGGAAAACAATCATGATTGTAGTAACCGGTGGTGGTGGATTTATTGGCAGTGCTCTTATTTGGTCTCTCAACAACATGGGAGTGGACCATATTGTTTCAGTGGACAAGCTAGGGATGGGAGATAAGTGGAAGAATCTTGTGAAACGAAACTTCCAATATAATATTAACACAGACGCATTCTTATCCTGGTTGGAAGCAAGTCCCGAAAAGCCTCAGGCAATCTTTCACATGGGAGCCTGCTCCTCGACTACCGAGCGCGATGCCGACTTTTTGATGGAAAATAATGTTCACTATTCCCGCAAGCTATGGGAATACTGCACTGAACAGCAGATCCCCTTTATATACGCCTCATCGGCGGCGACATATGGAGCCGAGGAAAGCAACTTTAGCGATTCCCACAGCCAGGTAGATTCGTTAAGACCCATCAATAAATATGGTTGGAGCAAACAGCTTTTCGACCGCTGGGTACTGCAGCAGGAGCAGATGCCACCGAAATGGCATGGATTAAAGTTTTTTAATGTATACGGCCCCCAAGAGTACCATAAGGGCTCCCAAGCAAGCGTCGTCTTCCACGCCTTCCCCCAAATTCTGAATCAGGGTCGACTACGTTTGTTTAAATCCTATCGTCCGGAAATTAGCCATGGTCAACAAGCTAGAGATTTCGTCTATATCAAGGATGTCGTTAATGTTATGATACATTTATGGCAGTCGCCTGCAGCTAGTAGTGGGATCTATAATCTCGGCACGGGAAAGGCCCGTACCTTCTCCGATCTTGGGCGCAGTGTCTTTTCTGCGTTAAATAAGCAGGAGCAATTCGATTGGATTCCTATGCCCGACAGTATTCGCAACCAGTATCAGTATTTTACCCAGGCCGATCTATCTAAGTTAAAAACAGACGGTGGCTATCAACAAGAGTTTTATAGCCTCGAAGCTGGAGTAGAGGACTATATCTGCCAATACCTTATGAAAGAAGACCCCTTTCTTTAGGAGAGAATTTTTACTTACAAATTGACTTCTCCCATATTTATAGGAAAGGGATTCCTTAATCACGCGCTGCGGTTTAGTAAGGTCGTTGGACCTTACACCCAAAATTTTTCGAATTCCTTAAAATTATTAACTTATTTTTCAATTTTCCGATTCGGATTCTATAAATGGAAAACCCATGACGAGCGAAAATCTAATGGTTTCTATAACACCTCGCTTTGCGCCTCATATCCCCATGGGTAAATCAAAGGGCTTTACGGTGTTTTTTCAGTAAATTTCAACTTTCTTTATTGGAGCGAATCAGTTAGTGATAGCTCCTTCAAAGTTCTCTGCGCATAGACTATTGCTATCTGCCAGTTTAAACTACGATTAGGAACCATAGGCACACCGATCATAGTTGATTTGTTAAAGCTTCGTGACACTTTTAATTTTGAGGAGATTGGGAATGGATATCAAAACACATATACAAGAAGGCGTCCGATTGCTTTGTGGAATAGAAGAGGGTACCCTACCATCATCGGAATGCTTCAATATCATAGATAAGATTGACTATGTAATAACTAGCTTGATTGTACGTTATCTGCGCAAAAAATATCCTGCAACCAAACAAGCTTCGGCTGGCGTCATGGGGCGTTTAGTAGATCTCACGGGAACCTATCCGCAAGTGGTCCAGCTGGTCAAAAAAGGAGAACAAGATCCCATCAGTGAATGGTTTGATGAAACTTACTCTTTTCGTGAATTCTACGAAAATCCTGAGAGCTTCGTTTCTCTCATAGTTGAAAAAATTGAGGGTTAAAAACATCGCCTATTGTAAGATTGGCACAACATAGCAATCGATAAATTTTTCGGCTTCTGGTTATAACCTATTGGCCCCAACACTTAATCATCCGGCTTCTGACAGCTTATGACTTCCAGGGTCTGGTGATTTTCATCGGTAGGCACCAATTCGATGGCGGTAGCAGCTCCCTGTTCCAGGTAGATAAGACCTGTAAGCTTGACAAAAGGGATGACCGGTTGTCCATCTTCAACATAGAGCACAATCGCCCTCTCAGTAACTGGACTCGGTTCCTCTTCAGTTATAGCAAAGCTCCCCTTTAAGAAGATCGAAGCACCATTGTGGTTTTCATGATATAGCAAGAACTGCTGGCCAGAAAAATTCAGCAGCCATTCCACACCTCCCTGCTGGCAAAACCAACGATACTCTTCAGGGCTTTCCAAGGTTGCGTCAGGGCGCTTAAGGCGCAGCAGATGATTCTTTCCCGTCAGCAGCAATTCACCTTCATAAAGCTGATACTCATAATCCACTATAGCTCCAGCGATAGCCAGTTCCTCAAGCTCGGATACCTGAACGCGCAATGTAAGAGATTGCAGCTGGGGAAAATCATCATAGACTCCCGAGGCACTACCCGCCTTACCAATGCGATTTAACTCAAAATCTCCGGCAGCGCTAAGCTTTAAGCTAATATCAGTTATGACATCATAATCCCCTTCAACGGCCTTGATGATGCCCTGCCAAAGTCCAAGAATTCCGCTCTGATAACCGCCATTCTGTTGGGGTTCATCCGCTTTTTCACAGGCCCCTAAACCTATGCAAATCGTTAAAAATACTAGGGAGAGTTTAAAAGACATTGCAAATCCTCCACGACTCACCTAGTATTGTACACCATGTCAGTATAACAGATAGATATTCATTGTATCTTACTGATACTAAAGGATAAAAATGAAAGACATGACATCAAACTTCCGAGAACAGCTGAATCAAGCCTACCAGTGGCCCGCGATCTATACGTTCAAATTTGTGGTGCCCAAGAGCAAACACTCCGCATTGCTAGCGGCTGTTCCCTCTGGAGATATTTCAGAGAGACGATCATCATCGGGAAAGTATATCTCTGTAACGATCAAAGCTAAAATGCAGAGCGCTCAAGAGGTTGTTAGCATTTACCAAGGCATGAGCTTAATTGAAGGGGTTATTTCCCTTTAGGCTACTGAACGGTAGCTCCTTCCAACTGCCTAGCTGCCATGTCATCTTTAAAGGATTTCTGTAAATGAGCTGGCAGGTCTTTTTTCATATCCACTCCCACCACAGTCGAAACTCCCCCTTCCTGCATGGTCACGCCATACAGCTGATCCAGCGCTTCCATAGTACGGCGATTATGGGTAATCACTATAAATTGGAAGCGATCCGATAGCGCTGTAAGCACCTTATTATAACGGCCCACATTAGCTTCATCGAGAGGGGCATCTACCTCATCAAGAAAGCAAAAAGGCGTAGGCTTGGTTTTGAGAAGGGCGAATATAAGGGAAATAGCGGTTAGAGCTTTTTCACCACCAGAATATAGCGTCATACTTCGTGGTGTTTTCCCCGGCATACGAACCATAATTTCAACGCCTGCATTGAGCATATCCTCTTCGTCTGTGAGATGTAGTTTCGCTTCACCTCCTGGGAATAGGATAGGAAACAGATCTTGGAAATTATTGTTTACGGTTTCAAAAATACTTGCAAACTTTTCCCGCGAAGTATCTTCGATTTCCATAATGGCCTCTTCGAGAAGTAGTATACTCCCCGTCACCTCCTCGCGCTGGCCGTGAATAAATTCGTAACGTTCTTGCAAGCGATGATACTCTTCGATGGCTATCATATTGATAGCACCTAAGTTTTCGATCTTATTCTTAAGAGCTTGTACCTTCTCTTTTACCGTAACAGCATTCATGTTGCTATCATAGTCAAACTGATAAGTCATTAAATCAACGCGATATTTTTCCTTTGTATCTTCAATAAGCGTCTTCACCGACTGGCGGATACGCTCGATTTCTGCTTGCTTTTTAACAAGCCCCGTTTGCAACTCTGATTGGG
Source organism: Pseudobacteriovorax sp. (assembly GCA_050293845.1). Classification (GTDB taxonomy): domain Bacteria; phylum Bdellovibrionota_B; class Oligoflexia; order Oligoflexales; family Oligoflexaceae; genus DT-89. The sequence goes on from JBNKNM010000048.1 coordinate 27,418, forward strand.
CTTTCCGCGAGCTTTTTAGCCGGGTCTCCACAGCTTTTAGAGCATCTAAGATATCAGCGCTTTTTTCACGCCTGACGCCAAGCTCTTCTTCCAGTTCGTCGCGTCTATGTAGATACACTTCCATTTCTTGGCGGGACTGTGCCTTAGCGATTTCACTTTGCTGGATTTGTTGCTCAATATTAAGGCGTTCCTCGCGACGTCGCTGTACACCACCTTCAGCTCTTTCCAATTGTTGCGAATTTTGCTCCAGAGATTCCTTCAAACTATGGACACGGGTTTCTATTTTCGCCAGATCAACTTCATTATTTTGCAGCATGCGCCGCACTTCCTCTTTACGATCGCCTATGGATTCAAATTCTTCTTGCAGGCTCTCTATCTCGTATTCCAGGTTTTCTTTTTCTTGACCTATAGAAATACGCGCATCACCTAGTTCTTCTAATTCGAGCATGAGTTCACGATCTCTCTGCTCCAGCTCTGCAATCATCCTCTGGGCATCTCCCAGTAGCTCGTTCTGGTGAGTTTGATTTTGCTTAATAGTTTGCAACCCTGAAATAGTCTCCAGGACCAATTTATTTTTTTCATCAACAAGCTGTTGGGTATCATTCAAAGCAAGTTTGAGTTCTTCTAATCGAGCCTGTCCTTCTGTAAGATGTTGATCAATTGTGGTGATTTCTTGCTCATAATGAGCGATTATACCGTACAAATCTTCAATTTCGGCACGTCGAGACAACTTTCCCTGACCCTGCTTTTGCGCTTGAATTACAAAATCCAAATCTCCAGTGTAGATAATTCCTTCAGAAGTAAATGTAACAATACCCTGTGGAATATCATCTTTAACCTGAGCCAAGGAGTAGGATGGCTTTAAGATAAAGAGGCGACCCACAACGCTTTGCAGTGCCGTTGAACTATTTTTCAGTTGCAGATAATTTCCCAAGGCTTCCAGAGCTGGGTTTTCTACAGCAATAACTTTATTATCAACAAAGGACACTGGTAACGTTCCCAGTCTTTCTTGAGACATCACCCTAGCTATACGATCCAAGTTCGATTGTGAATCAACGACAATCCTTTCTGCCCAGGTTTCAAAAACAGATTTTACGGTCTCACTTAAGTCAGCCGCTTGATCGCCATACTCGATCAAATCACTCAGTACCCCTATCATAAGCTGGTTAATCTGGGGGGTTGATTGACTCAACTGATCTAATGTTTCCTCAATACTGTTATCCTGCTCTTCTAAAATCAGTAGGGATTGATGCCGGGATTTAGCTTCAAGATACTGTTCACGAACGTTCTCGCGCTGCGTACGTTTCAGCTCCATATCCCCATGAACGGCTTCGATTTGTTCTGTAAGAGAGTGTTTTTTAGCCAGGCATTCATCAAGCCTGTACTGTTTGCTAGCAACGTCTTTCTGTTGCTCTTCAATCTGTTCATTAGTACTGGTGAGGCCTTCATGAATCTGCGTCAGCCGATGATGTCTCTGCTCAATATCGTTCCGAATCCTCTGCCTTTCCCTATCAATGGTTTCACAACGGATACCATTGTTTTCTAATAGTCGATCCAAACTTCGCAGTTGGTCATTGAGTTCGTCGGAACGATTTTCGAAGACCTGTGCTGATTCTTCAACCTCATCGACCTCTAAACGAAAGCTCTCTATTCTGTCTTTACAATCTTCGAGATTTTGTGAGGCCTTATCATAATCTGCCATGGTCTTTGCCACCTGAGATCTCAAAATATCCAATCCTTCATTGTCATTATCAATGGATTGGTCGATCTCTAAAAGCCTCTTTTCACCAGACTCCATAGCTGCCATTGCTGTAGCAATGGTTCCCTCAGCACGGGCTATTTGCTCCCGCAGCAAAGAAATATTTTCTCTTATCTGATCCAGTTCAGGATCGGCTTCTGCTAAAGCTCTTTGGAGCTTTTCAACCTCCACTTCCAGTTGAGAAACTTCACTAACTAAGGCAACTTCCTTATCGGTGTCCTTGTCGTTTTGCTCCACTAACTCCTGTAAGGTTGCCGTAGAACGCACAAAATTATGAGCAAAAAGATTTAGCTCTGTCTCCTTAAGCTCATTGTTGAACTGTTGCCATAGCTCGGCCTTTTCCACCTGACCTTGCAGAGCCTCTAGTTGACGCTCCAGTTCTCCTACTATATCTTCAATACGACTGAGGTTATCTTGAGTCGTCTCCAGCTTCTTGATCGCTGCAGCACGCCGATTTTTAAAAACCATCGTACCTGCGGCTTCTTCAAGGATCTCACGCACATCCTCGGGCTTTGCATTGAGGATACGATCTACCTGACCCTGCTGGATCATGGAATAACTGCGTCCCCCGAGTCCACTAGTAGCAAAAAAGCCCACAATATCTTTCAACCGACAGCTTTTGCGGTTGATCAAATACTCCCTTTGCCCATCAACGTAGAGCCGTCGTGTTAAGGATATTTCCGGCTCATGACGATACTCTGGGGGGCAATAAGGACTGATATCGGCATTATCGAAGACCAGGGTTACCTCAGCCATACCCAGGGCTTTCCTCTTATCGGAGCCAGCGAAAATAATATCAGTAGCAATCTGGCCGCGCAAATGCTTAGCATTCTGCTCGCCCATAACCCATCTTACGGCATCAATGACATTGGATTTACCGCTACCATTGGGGCCCACAATACCAGTGATCCCATCGTCAAAGTTTAGGATCACCTTGTCGGCAAAGGATTTAAAACCAGATACGACGAGTTTTTTCAGCTGCATGTTTCTTACTAACCGTTCTTTAAATTTAAAACCTTATACTTAATCTATGATCGTGGGCTCACCTTGATCATCTATCCCTTTATAACTATCAATGGGAAACAGCATGATCGTATCCCCATAAAACGAGCAGGTTGCGAGATAATTGTTATTTTCTGTAACGGCCAATTGGTAGGCCGACTCATTGAAATCCGCTCCTTGCCAGCGATAGGGAACAAATCTATCACTCCCTGGAGTCGTCAAGGACTTGGCATCAATGGCGTAGAGTCGGCTGCTGGGATCGAAATATGCTTCATCACGGAACTGGTTCACAATCAAAAAGGATTCGCCGTTAATATCGATGAACTCAAAATCTCCTGGGTAGGCATCTTTCTCTATGTGGGTCACCCCTGAAACCCGCTCAAAAGATAGGA
>JBNKNM010000049.1:0-29932 GCA_050293845.1 Pseudobacteriovorax sp.
TCGATGCTCGCCGCAGGGCTTCTCCACTCCTCCCGGCCCTAAAAAGACCGGGTTTCCTGGAGAAGTTTGATGAAAAAGAACTCTTCAATCATATTGACAATGGTATTTGTATTAGTTGTAGGAAGCCTTATTATATCATTCAATGATGTACTTGTTAGAATCTTGGGTAAAAAAGGAAATATTTTTCAATATTTACTATTACGCGAAATTTTCATGACCTTGTTATTAGCTCCTTTTTGGTTCAAACAATCAAAAGCTGGTCGATCTCAAGGAAAGTCGTGGATACAAGTTGCACGAGCGCACCTTTTGATTCTGGGTAGTGGCGGTGTTTTCATTGCACTCAAATACATGCCTCTGGCGAGTGCTAATGCTGTGTTTTATACTGCACCAATCTTAACCGTATTTGCCGCTTCGGTAGTTCTGAAGGATCAGATTCGTTTTTATCAAATAGTCACGGGGTTTACCGCTTTCGTTGGAATGTTGATCGTTGTAAAACCGGATGAATTTAATTGGGCAGTAATTGCTGCTTTGGTAACAGCGGTCACGCTAGCTATTAGTAATATACTTCCTCGACTGCTAAGTTTTGAAACAACAAACATGTCGATCATGTTTTGGAGTAACTTCTATACCATTCCTACCTTAGCTTTTCTGGGAGCGTTCTTCTGGGAACCCATTGGCATAGATTTTATTGCTCTATGTTTTGCTAGCAGTCTTTGTTTAGGAGCCTACCAATACAGTACCATAATATCATACAGGAAAGTGAATGCTGCTATTATAGCAATAGTTGAATATTCTGGATTGGTCTTTGTTTCAATATTAGCTTGGATCATCTTTAATGAATCATTAGACCTTCTATCGATATTAGGAATTGCTATGATAATTTTACCAACGGTTCTGCAAACAATTCTAGATAGAAATAGAGTCCAAGACAGTGATATAGTCAAGCCATTACCCCTAGAGGCAACTTGATTTGACAACAAATTTCAAGATCCAAATGAGACTGCTAGCTTTATGAAGTCATAAAGCTACTTTTTTAAGAATTCAGCCTTGGTAATTCCCTCTTGAGGTAATCTCTGTTTCTTTGAACTAGCAAGTTGTGCATTATACATTTTAGGGTACCCAAAATTGCGGAACGGATCTCAATCCTGGGTGAAACGCTGCTGTAATTCCTTCTTTAAAGACTCATATCCTGGTCGTCCCATTAGAGCGAATAAATTTTTCTTGTAGGCCTCCACCCCCGGTTGGTTAAAGGGATTGATGCCCAGCATGAGGCCGCTAACGGCACAAGCTGTTTCAAAAAAAGCGAAAAAGTATCCCACGCTCTCCTCATTTAATACAGGTGCAAAGATCTCTATGCATGGCACACCTCCATCAAAATGAGCTATTTTAGTGGCTTCCATAGCGGTTTTGTTGATATCTGCAACATTAATACCTTCTAAGTACTGAATCTTATCGTCATCATTACCTGTAGCGGGAACCCGGAGTTGTTTCTCGTAACCATCAGCCACATAAGGCTCTTCATAAAATCGGAGAAATGTTTCCAGAATAATTCTTTCACCTTCCTGAACATACTGGCCTAAGGAGTGGAGATCTGAAGTATAGGAAAGCCCTGTCGGAAACAGCCCCTTCCCCTCTTTCCCTTCAGACTCGCCAAAAAGTTGCTTCCACCATTCCACAAAAAAGTGAAGTTTGGGATTACCAAATGACAGTATCTCAATTTTTTTCCCGGCTCTATAGGCGGCATGACGCATACATGCATAGCGCATGGCTGCATGATCTGGAGAACGTTTCAGCTCAGCAAAAAAGCGATCGGCTCCCGTGAGAACAGATTGGATATTAATTTTGGCTAAAGCCAATGGAAGCAATCCTACCGCGGAAAGCACCGAATAGCGTCCCCCAATATCATCTGGTACCACAAATGATTGGTAGCCTTCATCTACAGCTAATTGGCGTAATGCACCATTCTCTTTATCCGTTGTCACAATAATCCGCTTGGCAGCTTCCGACCGACCAAAGCGATTCTCCATGTATTTTTTTACAATGCGGAAGGCAACAGAGGGCTCAGTCGTTGTACCGGACTTACTAATGACATTGACAACAGGCAAGCGATCCGCCACCAGTTCCAAAACTTCAATCATGGCCGTGGGCGATAGATGGTGACCCAAAAATGTAATCAAGGGCAGAGTGGATGGCAATACCCCTGCAAAACTGTGCTGCACAGCATGTACCACAGCGCGCGTTCCCAAATAAGACCCTCCAATGCCAATGACCAAAACCAGGTCGTAAGCAACTTCCAGATCCTCCACAGTCTTTTGGATTTCTTGGACTAATCGAAAACCATGGTTTTGTGGATAGTCATACCAACCGGTAAAGCCGGCATCGACACATGTCTTGTTCTGAATCGATTGCAGATGCTCTTGGGCTAGCTCCAGAAATCCATCGGCTGCTTTCTGTAAATCGCTACCAAAAAAATTACCATCCAGTGTTGCATATGTTTCCAATTCTCAACTCCAAATCTTATTATTTTTTTTCTTCTTCTATAGATATGACATATTTTCTTAACTTGGCCATCGTTGCCCTGGTCGATTGTACTGAAAAATTCATGGTCCCTTGCTCATCGTAATCGGTAGCGATAATTAAGCAGTTATTATAAATTTTTGAAAGAGTCGCTTGATTAGATATATCAATGGCAAGGGAATAAGCTATTAGGTTTTTTCTAAAAAAACTGTAGACATGATCTCTCAGTTTTAGAATCCCATCATGGTCTTGCGCCGATAGGATGATGCTTCCTGGGTAGGCTGCTTTTAAAACTCTGGGTAGAATGGGGTCGTCCAGTAAATCAGCCTTATTGAAAACCATGATCTGAGGAATCTCCCCAGCTCCAATTTCTCGCAACACCTGATGAGTAATCTCAATATGATCCTCATAGCTATGAAAACTAACGTCGACAATGTGAAGCAAAAGATCAGCCTCGCACACCTCATCCAACGTTGATTTAAAGGATTCCACCAGGGAGTGAGGCAGATTACGAATAAAACCAACGGTGTCACTGAGCAATATTTTCGGCCTAGTGGAAGGGTCTATGGTTTTGATATTGGTATCTAATGTTGCGAACAGTTCATCCTTACCAGAAATGACAGACTTAGTCAGACCGTTCATTAAGGTCGTCTTACCGCTGTTAGTATACCCTACAATAGCTACCTTCAATTCATTCGATCGCGATTTCCTTTGGGTTTCCTTTTCTTTTCTAATGGTTTCCAGCTGCTTTTGCAATCTAGCAATTCTTTCGCGGGCCCGGCGCCTGTCAACTTCAATCTGTTTTTCTCCCATGCCGCGGGAGCGAACCCCTCCGCCTGTTTGTCGTTGAAAATGGGTCCAAGCACCAGTTAACCGAGGTAATAAATACTCTAATTTTGCAATCTCAACCTGAGTTTTTGCCTGATTGGTCCTCGCATGACGGGAGAATATTTCTAGGATTATCCCGGTACGATCCATCACGTTTAAACAAATCATTTCTTCCAGATTGCGTACTTGAGGTGGAGACAAAGGTCTGTCAAAGACAATGAGATTGGCTTCCGAGTCTTCAGCAAGTTCTTTGATTTCGCTAACCTTACCAGTTCCTAGTAGAGTTTTTGCGGTCAATCGGTGACGTTTTTGCACCACCTGACCAACTACTTTAATACCTAGAGTCTCTAGAAGGGACTCCAGCTCTTCGAGATCCTCCTTTAACCGGTGTGGAGATTCATTCGTTAAATTTACCCCCACAAGGATCGCCTTATAGTTTTCAAAAGGTTGGTCCGCTAGTTCATATATCATATTGACCTATATTGGAATTAAAGCCTTCATCCTATAAATAACAAACTTCATAGAAAAAGCAGCTATCTTTGTCGTAGTTATTGTTATTTCGATGCTATTAGTACCAATCGGAAGTTTGGCCCACAAAAAATCTATTCTGTAAAGTTCTTTTAATAGATATTTTAGTGTAGCTAAAATAACATATTTAGCCTTATATTGGTGGATTTCTGATGAGTAAATTCTCTTCATTCCTTAGTAAATTTGTAGTTTTTACTATCTGGAAAACCAATTAGTTTCTTAGATCTCTTACAACATCATTTATTCTTGTTATAAAACTACAAATAAACTTACAGCAAGCTAGGAGTTCAAGTTTCTTGACACCGACTTTTTTTAAAACTAGACTCCAGGACAGATCAAAACGACTCTATTGAGAAGCAGCTTTATTACAACTGAATCTATACCCCAAAACGGTTCCAAGGTATCGCTATACGCCCACATAGTTTGAACCTGGCGCTAGTTTGCACAGGTGTGTCGGCTTTTAAGCTGGCCGTTCTATGCTCTAGGGTATGTGTAAATGGAGAGTTAGCTTATGCTCGATTCTAATGACGTTAATCAACTAACACCTTGTAAAAGCATCTATCGAGAACGAGTTTTAACCGATGATGCTATGAAATTTGTAGCAAAGTTGCAGCGCAAGTTTAATGGAAGACGTATTGAGTTACTTGAACAACGGGTAAAGCGACAAGCCCGAATCGATGAAGGGGAAATGCCAGACTTCCTTGCTGATACCGCTTCCATCCGCAATAGTGAATGGAAGGTAGCACCACCCCCTAAGGATCTTGAGGACAGGCGCGTAGAGATCACGGGGCCAACCGATGCGAAGATGATGATTAATGCTCTCAACTCAGGTGCCAAGGTTTTCATGGCTGATCTTGAGGACTCCTTTTCCCCTACATGGGACAATGTACTCTCCGGGCATCTCAACTTACAGGATGCGGTTCGTCAGAAGCTCCACTTCAAGTCTCCTGAGGGAAAAAACTATCAACTGAAAGCTCCTGAAGAACTAGCTACACTTATCGTACGTCCACGGGGGTGGCATCTTATAGAAAAAAATATCACTGTTGACGATCAGTATGTATCAGCTAGTTTATTTGATTTTGGACTATATTTTTTTCATAATGCCAAAGAAAAAATGTCCCAGGGTTCAGGACCTTATTTTTACCTTCCCAAAATGGAAAGCCATCTTGAGGCTCGCTTATGGAATGACGTATTCACCTTTGCTCAAAAAGAACTTGGGATTCCCCATGGTACTATTCGGGCAACATGCCTCATAGAATGTATTCTTGCAGCATACGAGATGGAAGAGATTCTATATGAGCTGAAAGATCATGCCGCCGGACTCAATGCTGGCCGTTGGGATTATATTTTTAGCGTTATAAAAAGATTTAAAAAACATCCCTCAGCAGTTCTTCCCGACCGTAGTGCTGTTACGATGCAGGTACCTTTTATGAGGGCTTATACTGAACTCATGATTCGCAGCTGTCACAAGAGGGGTGCCCATGCTATCGGGGGCATGGCTGCATTTATACCTAGCAGGAAAGATCCTGATGTTAATGAAAATGCTATTAAAAAGGTTCGCGAAGATAAGGAACTGGAAGTAAAATCAGCATGCGATGGTACCTGGGTTGCCCACCCAGATCTGGTACCTATCGCTCAAGCTGTCTTCACGGGGGCTATTGGGGATCAACTAAATCAAAAAAATAACCTCCGTGAAGACGTTCATATTTCAGCCAGCCAATTAAGAGATTTCAAAGTTCCTGGAGGTAAAGTTACTGAGGTTGGGGTCAGGCTCAACATCAATATAGCTATCAGTTACCTCAATCACTGGCTTAATGGACTTGCAGCCGTGGCCTTGCATAATATTATGGAAGATACCGCCACGGCTGAAATTTCTCGTGCCCAATTGTGGCAATGGATTAAACATCAGACTAAACTGGAAGATGGAAGGCCGTTTACTCAGGAGTTATACACCGAGCTTCGAAACCAAGAGCTAGAGGCATTGGGGGGCATACAGCATGGCCACCATAAAAAGGTTATCGAATTGCTAGATGGGTTAGTATTAAGTCCCGAGTTCACCGAATTTCTGACTATTCCAGCTTATAACTTGCTTTGAAGCGAATTAAGGAGGGCTAAATGAACAAGCAAGAGCAGATCAGTGCACTGAAAAAAGATTGGCAAAGTAATCCCCGGTGGTCAGGGATTAAAAGACCTTATTCTGCAGAGGATGTGGTCAAGCTTCGCCCCTCTATTGCCATCGACTATTCGCTAGCTAAGGCAGGAGCTATACGATTTAATGAGTTACTTAACAAAGAACCCTATATAAACACATTAGGAGCCCTAACCGGTTCACAAGCGGTTCAAATGGTACGTGCAGGGCTCAAAGCCATTTACATGAGCGGCTGGCAAGTTGCAGCAGATGCCAACCAAGCTGGACAAACTTATCCAGACCAAAGCCTTTACCCTTCCAACAGTGTCCCCCAATTGGTGCGTCGCCTCAATAATGCTCTACAACGGGCTGATCTCATTAATAAAGCTGAAGGCAAAGACGATGAAACCTACTGGTACGCACCCATTGTTGCCGATGCCGAAGCTGGCTTTGGCGGCCCACTTCATGCCTTTGAACTGATGAAGGGTATGATAGAGGCAGGAGCTGCGGCTGTGCATTTCGAAGATCAGTTAGCATCGGAAAAGAAATGTGGTCATTTGGGAGGAAAAGTATTAGTTCCCACATCGCAGTTTATTCGCACCTTAACGGGAGCGCGCCTTGCGGCTGACGTGTGTAACGTTCCCACTTTCCTTATTGCAAGGACGGACTCCCTAGCAGCCACATTGATGACTTCTGACATTGACCCTTGCGATGCCCCTTTCTTGAAGGAAGGTCGTACTCCGGAAGGGTATTACAAAGTTAAGCCAGGGATGGAATCCGCCATTGCTCGTGGTTTAGCTTACGCTCCTTACGCTGACCTCGTTTGGTTTGAAACTTCAGTTCCCGATATTGGCGAAGCTAAAGAGTTTGCCGAAGCCATGAAGGAAAAGTTTCCCAATAAAATGCTTGCTTACAACTGTTCCCCATCCTTTAATTGGGAAGCTAAGTTAGATGAAGCAGCCATCGCGAAATTCCAAACAAGCCTCGCTGAGTTTGGCTACCGCTTCCAGTTTATTACTCTAGCGGGATGGCATTCAATTAACTACCATATGTTCGACCTAGCCAAGGGATATAAAGACACGGGGATGACGGCCTTTGTTGATCTCCAATCGCGTGAATTCAAAAGAGAATCCGACGGCTATACCGCTGTCAAGCACCAACGAGAAGTAGGAACAGGCTACTTCGATAGCGTGCTTATGACCCTTACTGGGGGAAAAGCTTCAACTACAGCACTTGCTGGCTCTACAGAAGAAGAGCAGTTTAATAAGTAATTAGACTACCTCACTCCTAGGGGTTTGCCTCACTCAGGCAAGCCTCTCCTTCTTAAAGTCTTGCCCTCCCCTTCCGATAGCACTTGCACTAACATATTACTGGTATGATCTATGCGATTGTTTGGTCCGTGGCTGCTTTTATTAATCCACTGCAAAGTATTTGGCTTTGATCTTAAGCCAACTAGTCCCCCTATCCCCCCCAAACCAGAAAGCTCAGAACCAACCAAAAAGCTTACATTTAGTGAAAATTTTCACTTATCTTTTCAATATAATTCCGGCACATTTAACCTAAACCTTGCTGACCCTAACAGCTTAGACATTGAGCCACAGTCTGGTTTGTATGAGGATGGTAAGCCGGTATCAGGAATTTTTTCAGGAGGTGGATTACGAGAGTTTCGCACCTCATTATCTCTACTGTGGCCCTTTAAGTCTCAGCTATATAGTACGGGCATTGGGTTGAGCAATCTTGAGCTGGGTAGCCCTGGCCCACACATGACTAAAGGTTCAAGCTCTACTAGCCTTCATATCAACGCCTTCACCACTGAGTTTGCGGTTCTCAAAAAAATTCCAGATTTTGGCTATACTGTTGGTAGCATAAATTTCGACACCCTTATCGATGGGCGATTGCGATCCCAATATCTGATCCGCTCCGATGGCAGCACCGCTACCATCGAGAACTCTCTCGAATCCGGCTATAAAATAGGTATCAAAGGCGAGTATCACCTTAATTTCAGTGCCGGACTGAGTATTGGGATTAATGGAGGATTGCAGTATGGTGTCCTGAAGGTCAAGAATTATATGGGAAAATCTTCACTATTTGGCTTTTCCTATGGAATGAACCTGCTACTGTTGATATAGCTTAATTGAATTTTTCTCCGAAAATACTGAAACCTTCCTGGAAGCGTTACATTTTAACTGTGGATCTAAAATCATGTAAAGAAACTTGATCTAACATCCGATTAGCTATATATTCATCCTTTCCTCATTTTCAGGAGATCCTCTAGCAATGAACAGATAACAACCAAAGGTAGTAAGAAGTTTTCAAATTCTTATATTTGTTTGGTGAGTTATGGCATTGCATTCATCTATTCTGGTTAGTAACCTTGTATTCACATTCGATCGGCAGGTAAACCCACTCATAAGCAAGCTATCCTTTGCCTGCAGTAGCGGTTGGACCGGTATTATCGGCAGCAATGGTTGCGGGAAAAGTACTTTATTAAAGCTCATTTGCGGACAGTTGCATCCAGAACAAGGATCGGTGCAGGTTCGCGGGAAAATAAGCTATTGTAGACAGCTGCCGCACTGCAGTAATCTGGAATACCAAGACTTCCAGGAGTCATTTGAAAAGCATGTGATCCTGCTGAAAGAAACCTTTAACTTATTCGATTTTTTTGGAAGGGATTTTACTGCACTCAGCTGGGGAGAGAAAAAGCGCTTTCAGATCGCCATGGCTTTAAGCCAAAGACCTGATATTCTTTTGCTTGACGAGCCCACCAATCACCTTGATGACAAAGGTTGCCGCCATCTGCTTGAAGCGCTGCGCACTTTTAAGGGTTTAGGTGTCATTGTTAGTCATGATCGCGAGATATTAAACATCTTATGCAAGCAATGCATCATATTCCAACACCATAGCATTTATATTCTACCCGGAAACTACAGTAAGTGCCTCCAAGAGATGCAAAAGCAAAGATACAATCGCGAGCACTCCTATAGAACAGCCCAGCAAAAAATCAAAAAAATGGAAAAAGAAATTAATCGTATTCAAACTGTGGAATCTCGCACTCAGAAAAGGCTTTCCAAGCGAAATATCCATAATAAAGATAGGTCATCAAAGGCAAAAATTGACCTTGCCAGACTCACTTCAAAAGATAGTTCTCTGAGTGGAAAAAAGAAAAATCTACTCCGGGAAAAAGACAAAAACCTAGCAGATAAGCAGCAACTGGCTCTACCTAAGGATCATCAAAACCATATTTTTTTTGCACCTAAAAACATCAAACGTTCCACAGTGCTTGCGGTAGAGCCCGGTAAATTATTCTTAAGGGATGAACTGAGCCTATGGGTCCCCCAGCTTTGCCTCAAGAAAGGAGACAAGGTGGCTTTGACAGGGGAAAATGGGGTTGGTAAAAGCACCTTTCTTAACTTTTTATGGAACTCCCCTTTTCTCAAAACAAAACGCCGTTTTTTTTTACAACAGGAAATTGATCATGCCGACAGTAAACATATCATTGAGCTTTGGCGGGGCCTTGACCACGATAAGTTCAGTCAAAGCATGCATATATTAGCCCGCTTAGGTGCCCATCATCGGGTTCTTACCACAGACAATCGCTCTCCCGGTGAAATCCGTAAGATCGCCATAGCCATGACCATTGTGGATGACTACGAACTTCTTGTCCTCGATGAACCCACCAACCATCTCGATTTACCTTCTATGGAGCGGTTGGAAGCCTGCCTCAGTACAGCATCCTTAGCCCTTATCATGGTGTCCCATGATCCTCAGTTCTGCCAAAATGTTTGTCATAGCTACTGGCACCTCAGCATTGCTGGAAAAAAAAGAACCTTGAGGAAAAGTGATGTACCTTAACTACGTGGCAATTATTATCCTTAAATATGTTATCCAGTCATTATCAATAAAGTTCCATTAGTTTGAGCAATGAGACAGCTTGCCATAACAACTCTACAGTCAAACTCGCAAATCAAAAGGTAAAACTAGGCATTATTTTCCTCTGGTAAGATTTATATAACAGTGCAATTTTTTTTTAAGCTTTTATTACAAGCAGTTGTGACTCCCTTAATAGTGTCGATTAAATGACAGGTCCTTTCTTTCGAAAAGCTTTAAGAAGTTATTACAATGGTATAAAGCCATAGACAGGAGGTCATGGATGGGTCTAAGAATAAGGACCAACGTAGCATCGATTAACGCCCAACGGCGACTTGAAAGAGCCACCCAGGCGGTATCAGATTCCGCTGGAAAGCTATCGTCTGGTAAACGAATCAACAAAGCAGCAGACGATGCAGCGGGTCTTGCCATTGCATCCAACCTAAATGCTGATGTTCGTTCACTGGTACAAGCAAGGCGTAATGCGAACGATGGTATATCATTAGTACAAACAGCTGAGGGCGGCTTGGTTGAAACAACGAGTATGCTCACTCGCCTGCGGGAGTTAGCCGTACAAGCAGCCAGTGACACCGTTGGCCAAACAGAGCGTAATTTTCTCGACAAGGAGTTTGTAGCTCTCAAGGACGAAATCGATAGGATTGCTAACTCGGTCGAATTCAATGGAACTCGTTTACTAGTAGGTGATGCTGATATTAATGAGGAAATTGCCAACGCCGATGGTACATTTCCTCTTGAGGTTCAAATCAGTAAAGACTACTACCAGGAAGTTGATGATGTCAATGAGCGTAATCAGGTCAATATAATCAAAATTGATTTCGCCAATATCAATGGCTTTACCGATGGTGAAGGCAGCCTAGGAATTGGGCGTGCCTATGAAGGAACCCGCGTCGATGGGAAAGAAGTTGCTCAGAACAGCATCATGAAACTTGATGATGCCATCATTAAGGTCAGCGATTACCGCGCTTACTTAGGGTCGATTCAAAATCGACTTGGATCAACAATCAATAACTTAGGGGTTCAGGTTGAAAACCTCACGACTGCTCGCAGTCGCATTGAAGACACAGACTTCGCTCAAGAAACAGCGCGATTTACGTCAGAAAACATCTTGCAGCAAGCTGGAGCTTCTATACTCTCCCAAGCTAACTCCTTCCCACAAACAGCACTCAGCCTAGTCCAAAATCTCGGCTAGTTCGCAATTCCTATGCAAGGGTTTAGAACATAAAGTTCTAAACCCTTGGTATACTCTTCTCAACATCGAACTAAGACAGCCTTAAAAAATTATCGATAGATGAAGCTGCTTTCCTACCTTCAGCGATCGCCCACACTACTAGGGACTGTCCCCTTCGCATATCACCTGCAGAAAAAATCCCAGGTATTGATGTTTGGTAATCTAGTTCGGAAGCATCCACATTGCCTCGCGCCGATAGCTGGATGCCAGCATCTGCCACAAATCCTTCCGTTTCAGGTCCTAAAAAGCCTACTGCCAGCAATGCCATCTGACAGGGCCACTTGACTTCACTACCGAGAATGGGCTCCAGCTTTTGGTTATTGCCATCCTTAACCCAGCGTACATTTTGAGTCACTAGGGCTTTTAAGCTACCATTCTCATCACCAATAAACTCTTTGGTCATCATTGCCCAGTGCCTTTCGGCGCCTTCTTCATGAGATGTTGAAGTGCGTAGCATATAGGGCCAGCTAGGCCATGGTGTGGACTCTGGCCGTTCTGCAGCTCGTGGATGTGGACCTAGATTGGGAGGCATAGGCATTATTTCAAACTGCTGAATGGAGCGCGCTTGCTGCCGATTAGAGGTTCCCACACAGTCCGAACCAGTATCGCCACCACCAATAACAATAACATCTTTCCCTGTGGCTATAACGGGCTCACTAACTATCTCATCGCCAAGCACACGTCGTGTGGATTGATTGAGTATAGCATCTGCAAAATAGATACCTTTAAGATGCCTTCCTGGAATGGTTACATCTCTTTTTTTGGTAGCACCACAGGTAAGCAAAACAGCATCATGTTCACTTTTAAGTTCATGAAATGATTTATCTCTACCAATTTCAGTATTATAAACGAAAGAAACACCTTCATCCTCTATCTGCTGGATGCGGCGTAAAACACGGCTTTTCTCCAGTTTAAAATCTGGGATACCATACATAAGTAAGCCACCCGCTCTATCAGCCCTTTCAAATATGGTTACTCTATGTCCCATCCGATTCAACTGCTGTGCTGCTGCAAGGCCAGCAGGTCCGCTACCAACAATGGCTACCGTTTTACCCGTACGAATAGCGGGAGGCTCCGGCTTGATCCAGTCATTGGCAAAACCCTTGTCAGCAATGGCCATCTCGATGGCTTCTATAGCAACTGGATCTTCATTGATACCTAATACGCAAGCTGTCTCACAGGGAGCCGGACATACTCGCCCTGTGAACTCGGGGAAATTATTAGTACTATGAAGTACTTTAAGGGCTTGTTGCCATTGCTCTACCGAAACCAAATGATTCCACTCAGGGATAATATTGCCTAGGGGACATCCCTGGTGGCAAAAAGGAACTCCACAATCCATACAGCGTGCGCCCTGTTTTCTAAGGCTGTCACCGTCCAAACTTTGGGTAAATTCCCGATAATGCTTTAGCCTTTGCTCCACTGGCTGCTTATGCGGCACCACTCTCTTATACTTTAAAAAACCTGTTAGTTCACCCATGGATACCTCCTTGTCCGCATAAATTAGTATCACAGGTCGATTCAAAGGAAAGAGCCCCCACCCCCACATGCGACATCTGATAAAGACGTCGGGGGGATGCTAGCTTCAGAGCTTCCCGATATGCAGTCGGCATAACTCTCACAAATTTCACCAACTCAAGTTCCCAATCATCCAAAATTCTTTGAGCAACCCTACTCTTGGTGTAAAGCCAATGGTCATGAATAAGGGATTTTACCAAGTGCACTTCATCGGTATCCGACAAGTGTTCTAACTCTACGAGTTCCATATTTACCTGACTAGAAAATTGTCCATATTCATCATAAACATAGGCGATACCACCGCTCATACCAGCACCAAAGTTACGTCCCGTAGACCCTAGGATGACCACGCGCCCTCCAGTCATATATTCACAGCAATGATCACCAGCACCTTCTGCGACAGCAATGGCACCGCTATTTCTCACAGCAAACCTTTCTCCGGCGATACCTGATATATACAACTCGCCCGATGTCGCTCCGTAAAGTGTGGTGTTACCGCAAATGATATTACGTTCCGGCTCCAAAATCGATTTTTCCGGTGGCCTGACAATGATCTTGGCACCACTGAGTCCTTTGCCACAATAGTCATTGACTTCACCTGCAACCGTTGCAGTAATGCCTGGTGCACCAAAAGCCAAGAAGCTTTGCCCCGCAGCACCTTTGAAGTTCAGCTGGATGGTGTTCTCTTTAAGCCCTTTGATTCCATAGATTTTTGTCAGTTCACCCGATAATATGGTGCCCACGGTCCGATCCGTATTATTGATGGGTAAGTCTAGGGACATTGCTTTACCAAGTTTGAGAGCATCCCATAATTTTGGCAGTAGCACTCTGTTATCCAGGCTATCTTGCAATTTATGATCTTGATCTTGAGATTTAAAGACTCGCTCATGGTTCCATGGTTGAGGAGGGGATAGAATATTATCAAAATTAATCAAGCTAGCCTTGTCGTGGCAGCTATCTTTATTGACCTCTAGCAGATCCGTTCTACCTATGAGGTGATCTACCTTTGTGATTCCTAGCTCTGCCATAATTTCCCGTAAACCCTCTGCCAACAATATAAAGTAATTGATCAGATGTTCAGGCTGTCCAGCAAAGCGCTTGCGCAATTCCTTATTCTGGGTTGCAATGCCAACGGGGCAGGTATTCAAATGACATTTCCTCATCATAATACATCCCAGCACCACCAAAGCTCCTGTACCTATGCTCCACTCTTCTGCACCTAACATAGCCGCTATAGCTATATCTCGTGGAGTTCTTAGTTGGCCATCGGTTTGGAGGGTTACCCGGCTACGCAAGCCATTTTCCACAAGGGTACGATGAGTATCAGAAAGTCCCAGTTCCCAGGGTACTCCTGCATGCTTTATGGACGAAATGGGACTGGCCCCAGTTCCACCTTCATATCCAGAGATTAGAATGACATCGCTTTTCGCTTTCGCCACACCTGCTGCAATAGTTCCCACCCCCACTGCCGAAACTAACTTTACGCTGATGCGCGCCTTAGGGTTCGCATTTTTTAGGTCATGAATAAGTTGGGCAAGATCCTCAATGGAATAAATATCGTGATGAGGGGGGGGAGAAATCAAGGCAACTCCTGGAGTACTATGACGAACAGTAGCAATTGCCTTGTCCACCTTATGCCCTGGTAGCTGCCCCCCTTCCCCTGGTTTTGCTCCTTGGGCAATTTTAATCTGAATTTCTTCAGCATTAGATAAATAGTTGATAGTTACTCCAAAACGGCCACTGGCAACTTGTTTGATAGCACTACGGCGAAGGTCTCCATTGTCGTCCGGAATAAATCGTCTTTCATCTTCACCACCCTCACCAGAGTTGCTTTTACCTCCTAAACGATTCATTGCTATAGCAATAGTTTCATGGGCTTCCCTGGAGATAGATCCAAAAGACATGGCACCGGTAGCAAAACGCTTCAGGATACTACTGACCGGCTCAACTTGATCAATGTCCAAGGGCTTATTTGTTTTTTTAAATTGCAACAGACTGCGCAGCGTGATATTGGCCCGTGATTGATCGTCAACTGTTTTACAGTACTTGGCAAACTCTTCACGGCTGCTAATACGTGTCGCGTTTTGTAAAGTGGAAATCATATCAGGGCCGTGAAGGTGGGTTTCACCATCGCGACGCCAGGCATATTTGCCATCACTGGGAAGATTTTTATTTTGAAAGCGTTCATACCTTACAATAGTTTCTTTTTCCAAATCTTCTAACCGCAATCCTCCAATCCTAGTAGGCGTCCAGGTAAAATATTCATCCACCAAGTCCTGACTCAAACCGACTGCTTCGAAAATTTGCGCCCCCCGGTAGGATTGAATAGTCGATATCCCCATCTTTGACATGACCTTTAACAGACCCTTGTTCACAGCTTTAATATAGTTAGATTGCATAGTTGGAAAGCTAAGATCCTGGCTTAAACCATCAACAGCACTCGCGTTTCTAATGGTTTCAAAAACCAGATAAGGATTAATAGCTGAGATCCCATAACCTAGTAGCAAACAAAAATGATGGACTTCCCGAGGTTCTCCAGATTCTAAAATCAGACTACACTTAGTCCTTGTCCCTTTGCTGATAAGATGATGATGGACAGCAGATGACACCAATAAACTAGGAAGAGCTATTTCATCATGGGGAAGGTTACGATCGGATAAAATGAGCAAACTCGCCCCTGCATCGATAGCATCATCAACGAGGTCTGCGATCTTTTTTAACGCCTCTTTCATTCCACCAGCTCTTGGCTGAAATCCAATGGGAATCAGTCGCGACTGAAACCTATCATCATCTAATCGCCTGATACGTAGCAGATCATAATTGGTAAGAATCGGCTGCTTCAAGCGGATCATTTGGCAGTGATATTCCTCTTCAACCATCAAGTTGAACTCAGCACCTAAGGTAGTACTAAGGGAAGTGACAATTTCCTCACGGATCGCATCAATAGGAGGGTTTGTCACCTGAGCGAAAAGCTGCTTAAAATACTCAAACAATAAGGGAGATTTACGAGACAAGATAGCAATGGGGGTATCATTGCCCATAGATCCGATGGGCTCAGTTCCCTCATTGGCCATTGGTGCTATAATGACTTGCAGATCTTCTTTGGTAAACGCAAAATTCATTTGCTGTTGTATAATTTCTGTCTCGGTTAATGCCCCTTCCCCTTGATTCACTGGGATTGGTAAGTCTGAGAGTTTCACACGGTAAGAGTTTAGCCATTGTCCGTAAGGATTTGCTTTCATCAGCTCACTTTTGATGGACTCGTTCGAACGAATTTCACCTGCATCCATATCGACAATGAACATGCGACCTGGTCTTAAGCGTCCTTTATAAATAATATTTTCGGAGTCAATATCTAACAGACCGGCTTCAGAGCCCATAATAACCATACCATCCGCTGTCAGCCAATACCTGCCTGGACGAAGACCGTTGCGATCCAATAAAGCACCCACTTGATTGCCAAATGCAAACCCAACGAAAGCCGGCCCATCCCATGGCTCCATAAGACACGACTGGTATTCATAGTAATCGCGCAGTTCTCGGGAAAGCTCGGGCCTATTTTCCCAAGGTTCCGGTATCAACATACTGAGAACCTGACTCAAGGGGCGACCAGTATGCAATAAAAACTCTATGGCGTTATCAAGGATTGCCGAATCACTAGCAAATGGAGTTACCACACTGCCAATTTTTTTTAGATCGTCGCCACGCACACTGCACTGCAATTGCTCCTGACGCGCTCGCATCCAGTTAATATTTCCGCGTAATGTATTAATTTCACCATTATGCCCAATCATGCGGAAAGGCTGCGCCAAAGGCCAGGAGGGCATCGTATTGGTACTAAACCTTTGGTGAACTAGGGAAAATGTTGCTGTAAATGAGTCCTGTTCTAAATCAGTGTAATATGCAGATATCAGATGGGAAAGCAATAAGCCCTTATAGACAATTTTATCAGGAGACAAACTACAAAAGTAGATTTGCTTTTGATCATCACCGAGATTATTCCGGGCTCTTACTTCGATGATTTTTCTAATGACAAAAAGCCGCCACAGAAATTGCTGGTGACTTAAAAGACGGGGTTTTCTGATAAATATTTGCTTAATGGCAGGTTCCGAAGCAGCTGCAATGGGTCCCAGCACAGAGGAATCCACAGGCACATCACGCCAGCCCAAAACTTCACAGTTCTCTTCATCGACAACCTCTTCTATGAGGGCAATGGACCAGGCTAGAAGATTCGGGTCTTTTGGTAAAAAAAGCTGTCCTACCCCATACTTACCAGGGTCTGGTAGCTTAAAACCAAGTTTCTGACATTGGTCATTAAAATAACTATGAGGCATCCCCAGCATAACCCCTGCGCCATCGCTTGTTTTTCCATCCGCTGCCAGCCCTCCGCGATGGTCAAGACGACTCAACATTGTGAGTCCTCCAGCAACAATCTTGTGACTTGCCACCCCTTTTACAGATGCAACAAACCCAACTCCACAGGCATCTCTTTGCGTAAGTCTGGGATCTTCAAAAAAACGCAACTGCTCATTTTTTCTCATAATTCACCTCGGTTAAGCGATAATCAGAAAGTAACGAATTAGGCATTTCGACAAGCTGATGAGCTTTGTTGGCTCGAAGTTTCTCTTGCTACTAAACATGAATTGCTTAAAACTCAGTTAATATCAATGTTTGCTAAAAATATTGGTTGAATACGTTGTTCCAATCTTCGTCCGCGAAAGCGTTGCTTTAGAGTTTGACTTTTCATTAAAGATTGGCGTGCAACTGAAAGATTCGTATAGAGCTTTAGAAAGTAACTTGAGAAAGGTCACAGAGTACCATGCGATAGTTAAGCGGCTGGACCTATAATGAACCCATGCCTCCCAGGCTAATAAACCCTGGTTATTGCCACCGGGTGGACCCTCATCCCCAATGCCCCAAACCCCCTTAATACGAATACAGGTGCTTGAGGCTAGCTTCTTCCACCTAAAATAAGTAGACATAAGCTCTCCAATATCAGTCGGTCGATTACCTAAAAATTGTTACATTACAACTGAGGATTGCAGTATACCAACGTGAATATATAATAAGCAAGCTCCCATAATGGCGCCCCTATGGGTAGCATACCCGTTTTTCGTGAATATTCGCCTTTTAAAGCAGTAATATGCAATTCTCCTGGAAACTTAGCCACTTCGATGGAATAACATTAACATGTTGAAATAAGTTAATAAATTGTCATACCTCTCCTGTCATGGGATGGACTCACATACCGAATGGTAGTATTCATATTATGCGGATATTTTTGTTTAATATGTGGGAAAAATTGCTAATAATTTAAGGAGTCTTTACCAGGCTAATACGCTTTTTTCAGGATAAATGATGTAATATTCCTACATACATCTCTCATGAGAAGAGAAAAAAGTACATAGTAGTAGAAGTCAACCCCTCTTTTTTCAATTTTTTTCAACTCAATGAAGAATTCTGGAAACAAGCAACTACGGACCGCTTCAAATCGCTATTTCACTGATCTTTTCCGAACAGCCCAATCAACGTTCTGTGATGTCCAATCAAAAAAGCGCTTTTGCTTACCAAAGGCTTTACCTTTTAGAAGAATATCTTTGGCTTGCCATGATTTCATTACATTAGCATCTTGCGTCCACACTCTGACCCGATTGCGGGGAACATCATTTTGCCAGTGGCTTCCAGAAGATGCCGACGTATACAATACCCTTACAGTAATTTTTCTGCTCAAGTTTTCTAAAGGCTTCAATTTGAGGCTTCTATAATTATGCTTGCCATTTACTTTTGGAGCATCAGGGATACCATCACTAAGTAGTATAATATCTGTTGGTTTCATCACTAACTTCTTATTCCTCATAAATATCGCCACCTGATCAAAGAACGCGTTGTAATCAGTGTATTGATTGCTTTTCTTTTCTGGGAAGATGGATTTGAGTTTTCTATGGATATCAGGAATACTCTTATATTTAAAGTCCTCTATAGGATAAAATGTTTTTGGTTCATCGGGTCTTGCTCCTCCGATTGAACCAACAAAAAGAGATCGCAAACGTTTTAATCCTCCACAACCATGGAGGTGAGCATACATATAATGAGAAGTGAAATTCAACGCATCGGCTCGTAATTTTTTAAAGGAGCCGCTGATATCGACTCCTATGAACATCACAAGACTTCCCCGACTATCAGAGTCCGATTTATGATCGCAATCCTTACTAGCCCAAGCCTGTGACCCCATTAACCAAGAGATCAAGATGGCAAAAATTATTTTCATTATTTCTCCCTATGGACATTTTTTCTTACCTGTGCAACCAGCTCTTTAGCATCAAGCAAATCCTTATAAGAATTGAAAGGCAATTCGAAGAGGTGACGGTTGCTTAGTAGTAGTGTGCAAAAATTTATGCTTGCCGCAACAATTTGTAATGGTGGAATAATAAAGCTACTAAAGACAGTATCCACCTTTCCTTCGACCCAGTCCATATCCGTCTTAAAAACTTCCACTGCTTGGTTGACCTGCGCAAAGACTTCCTTAAGATCAGCTTTTGCAGCGGCTCCTGAAGTAATCTTTCTTCCTTTTTCGTAACCTTCTAAGCCGGTCCTTTGAATCACTGCGAGAAGATTAGGTATTGCCGACGCAGCAAATAAAAACCAAGTCATACAACGGATTCCTAACCAAATAAAAAAGGCAATGGATAAGATCCCCACTATTCCCAAGTCAAAATCATCACCAGCATACTGGGCAAACCAAGGAATCAGTGCATCTACGAACTCTTTATAAAACAGCACAGACTCGACAACAGCAACTATGACTTCCACAATTCCATACATGATAATCTTAGGTACATCCCGCCTGCGAATAGCATCCCCAAGGGTATGGATGACGGCATAGGAGCCAAGGACAAAAAGACTAAACATTAGATAGAGAACAATTTTTAGTCCCATCCCCCCTTCAAATTCACCATCAGAAAAACCATCCATGACATCAACAACAAGAGGAGTCATCACAAAGGTAAAAATCAAAGCTTCTATCATCGTCCACATCATCATCAGAAAAATAGCGGGCCAGGGAATCCCTTTCTGAAATGATCCACTAGATACATCTGCCACCAATCGTATCGGTAAAAAAGCAATATCTTTAATAGCCAGCATGATACCAATTAAGGTAATCTTAACAAATCCATAAAGCCAACCAAAGCAAGAGAGAATAAATTTAAAAATCCCTCCCCAAAACGAAAAAATCGCTCGGCCTAGGTCCCACCATGTTACAAATATAGCTTGAACAAATTCCCTTCGTTCAGACCTAAAAATAATACTTATGGTGCAAACAATAGTTAGCCAACAAGAAAAAATAATCGCTAAAGAGGGCAACAGAAGAAAAATTCTTTTACATAACATGATCCAAAATTCATCCTGCGCGCCCCAAGCAAATTTCCATAAATCTTTTTGAAACAAGACCGGGAACGTCAAAACCATTGCTATGTAGTTCCAGGGACTTTCTAATTTACCAAACATTACAGCTCCCATTATTTCGATCATCCTTAGAGCTATCGGAAGCAGTGCGATATAATTTTTGCCTAGTGAAAAATTTTAAACCGAATACAGGCTAGGAGTTTCTATAGGAAAGGGCTATAATCACTTGGTAGATTGCAGTAAATATTATACTTAAGGCGGAGATTATCAGGATTGTAATACCAATATATTGATGCTCAAAAAACTTCAAAATGACAGATATCGCTGCTGCGAAAACTATAAAAGCGAATTGCTTTTTTAATGATTCCACAGAAACCAAGTGATTTAACGAAGCTCCCAAATAGCTACCAAGCATCGAGCCTAAAGCTAAAATAAAAGCGATCTTCAAATCTACAACACCTGCATTTATATAATTGACAGCACCCATAGAGCTAGTAATAACCACGATACCAAGACTGGTTCCCACGGCACTTTTTAAAGGGAGCCCCAGTACCATGCAAAACACGGGGACAAAGAAAAATCCTCCTCCCATACCTGTTAACCCTGAAATCAATCCTATAATAATGCCAAAAATTGTGGTTTGCACGATGGGAAGTCTGAGTTTTAGCTTAGGTATTTCGATTTGAGGTCCTAGGGACCATATTAAACTGCGCTCATTTTGTCGAGATAAAGGCTGTCTTTGCCGCTTTGTAATTAACAAGGCTAAGAAAGCTAAGAAAATACCATAAGCTAGGGAAAACCAGGTCATGATACTCTTATCGAGGGCATAACTGACCATTATTTGCTTGCCAATATAGACCCCAAGAATACCAGGGAGCCCAAATATCAGGAGAATGATAATAGAAATATTCCCCTGCTTGAAATGCTTTACTGAGCCGGAAGTACTTGATGCGACCATTTGAGTTAGGGTAGTGCCTACGGCATGGGGCAAGTCCATCCCCATGATGTGGAGTACAGGCGTCATGACAATCCCACCTCCGACACCTAGTAAACCACTCAACATCCCCACGCCAAATCCTAAGAATAGGAAAAGACCTAATTGAAATGCAGAAGTGGTTATATCAAATTGCACTACAGAGGGTTTAACCTTCTAATAAAGAAACCAACTTTTCCCGCATATCAGGATTGTCTAAAGCGGCTTGAATCTTCCACTCTAATGGAGTGAGTGCTTCAAGCTTTTCCATCCAGAATGTGTCAGGAATTGTCGCCAATGCCTCAGCCACTGTATCAGAAAGATCATAGTTTTTTAAGCCTCTTTCTTTCAGCTTTTCTGAAAGTTGGGTGAGGGGACCAGTATCCTCTTCCACAATGGTTAATCGAATCCGTTTAGAGGCTGTTTTAGCTGCAGCCCCTCCCTTCCGTTGACCCGCTTTTTTATCAGCATCTTCAGGCTTTTCTAATTCGATATCTTTTTCGACGTCTGCCATATATGTTCTCCTAACCTGAAATTGTGTATCCAAAAACAAAATACATTATAATGTTTCCCTTTGATTTAAAACCATACTTTTTTATGGCTTATGGGTAATTAAGCATGAGATAGCATATTCTCGGGGAGTCAATCAATCACCAATACTCTAAACAGGAGAAAAGTCACTACAAAAGAGGTCGACAAAAACAATTATCAATTAATTGGTGACAATTTTAACCAGCCGCGACCCCATGACTCTACCCTGAGGATTCTTCAATATAAGGGTGACAAAGTCTACCCCCTTTAGGGCTAAGGGACCTTGAAAAGCATAAAATTTTCGCTCTTCGTTTTCCGTAAGATACGGTAGCTCCAGGTGGATGCGGTCGCCGTTAAGGCATTGAGCACGAGTCCCCATACAAATACTAAACCGCTCCATCTCTCGACTGGAACCAACCACACTGATTAGACGATCATCGAGGTTATATAAGGCAAGATTAAGGTCAGAGTCTGCTGCTGGAAGGTCTACAGCTTCATCTGTGCAGTTTAAAGGCGTCGCCAAGCCATGGCGGGCGAACGCGCGGTTGATGGCACATTTATGAGGACTGGGCGTTGCAGGGTTGCCATCGTTATCGTCCAGTAAAAGTACATTTTCGTATGATTCTAAGTAAGTGTCTGTAATCACCAAATGGCCAAAAAATAGTTCTGCTACCATTGACTTACCCCGTGACAGGCCGTAGACTTCTTCCAACTCCTTATAGAGATCCCAGAAAGCACCGGCAATAATGCCGCCTTCCCGGTGAACTTCACCGATATCTTCAGGGTAGGTCAGTAAGTTCTCAAGGCTACGTATCCCATAGTCAGCATCTTGTACGAACCCAATCCCAATACGAGGATCTTCGTTATATAGTGCCGCAAGGAAGTCAGCGAGCCCTTCAGAAAACGCGCCATCCTGAACACCTATATTGCGCCCTGTGTGCTCATCAAGGGCATGGCCCCACTCATGATAGATAACATCATTCACTTCCCCAATATTGGCGCAACCATCGCCAGCACTAAAGAGTGAAATAACTTTTTTACCTGTAGTATAGTAGGCATTGCAACTGCCATCGAGATTGACCCGCACCTCAAGTGGATAATCAAGAAAGGGCAGCACCTCTGGTGAGATATATTGTCGTACAAATTTATTGATTCTATGCACAGCAGCATAAGTATTGATAGCGACCAGCCCATCACTTTGTGACTCCACGCGAATTAAATTGTCAAAATTAGAAAAGTTATAAACAATCATAGGCTCTGAGCTATCTTTATGGAACAAACGTACCCTTTGGCTATTAAGTTCGAGGGAGCTTGCCTCCTCTTGGGTAAAGAACCGTCCTTCTACAGAACTCACTTCGTTACCGCTAGGAAATGTGATGGGGGTTAAGGGTAATATAGTCTGGAATGTCTCGCTATCTCGGTAGCCTCGGCGATAAGCTTCGCCCATAAGAATGCGCGATGCATGCAAATCATGGTAATGAGCCTTTAAGGGTTGGCCAGTTAGATTATCAAGGTAAATTGTAGTATCTGCTTTGTCGTATTTGTAGTCCACTATCGTTGTCGACCTCAACTCACCCGCAATGGGAAGCAAAGCCCGTCCTTTTACTGTGGCAGGATTGTCTTGATCAAAAATTTGCCCAAGATCATCTGCTGTCAAGGGTAGATTCAGAGCAGTGGGATAATGAAAAAAAGTATTGTTTATAATCGAGTGCAGTTTCCAATGGTCATGAAATTTTGCAAATCGGCAATCCAAAAAAGCTCCTTGGACATTGATGCTTCCCACTTTACGCCGAAATATTGATGCCCTTATATTATCACTAACCTGAATATCCCTATCATGAATCAATGTGGCAAGGTTTTGTGAGGAAATATTGAGCTGCCGGGTGGCATAACTAAAGCACGCCTCCGTTAATGCAGATTCATCTAGAGCTGGCATCAGCTTACTGTCGAAGCTTACACGGTAACCAACTTCTGGATGATCAATAAACCGGCTGATCTGGAATATACCCTCAGAGGAACTTGACAATTGCAAGGACTCAAGAGGCTCTGTTGCCGGCATATGAAGGCTATGACCCTGCATCAATAGGGTTTCCATTTCGGACGCCGCAATAGGCGTTCGCGGCACCCCACAGGAGTTTAGCAATAAGCCGACTAGTAATAATTCTTTCATTTCCCAATCCCCTCTAAATCAGAAAACTTAGTCGACTGCAATCACCGACAGATTTTCATTACCTTGCAACCTTTTACCGTTCCAGCTACTATAAATTCTGTTGGTAAGTACTAAGTTGCCGCTACGATCTAATTGTGCTTCAAGCTGGGGATATGACGGGCTACGTACATCTGCCTCCCTCAAGAAGCCCGTTTCAGGCTTTAATCCTGCTTGTCCACAAGCTCCTAGCATCGAACCTATCAAAAAAAAGCAAAAAATAGGTTTCATCTGATGAATCCTCTATTGACTTCAGCATGTTTACCGCTTCTCTAACAGTCGTGTTAGCGGCAAAAAAATTTTAATGGATTTAATTAGGTATGATTTATTAGAGTAATAATAGGGTATTACAAAAAAACCTTATCTGATTAATTTCAGACTTGTAATAGTCAGGAAATTTTTACCAAATAATTTCCTGGCTATTTTACTTTAAATAACAGCAGCTTATCAAAAACTAAAAACTTCTCTGGTAAGGTTGCGCGGATCGGTTTCTGTCACTACAACGTTATCTTCAATGCGAATGCCCCCAAATTCTGCGAGATTATCGATAAGATTCCAATTATACCAGTCAGAAAACTCCTTGGATTTTCGTGCCGCTAATAGCGATTTGATAAAGTAGAGACCCGGTTCTACGGTTACACAGTGTCCCACTTCCAATAATCTTACCGTGCGTAAGTTGGGAAAGCGCGGGTCGCGCTCCGCTGGTGTTCCCAGGGGATCACTCTGAGTTCCCGCCACATCATGAACTAAGAGCCCTAACATGTGGCCAATACCGTGAGGATAGAAATCTGCTGTGATTCCTTCGCAAACAAGCTCTTCAGGACTTCCCTGCTGTACAATGGCAGCATCCCGTAAAATTTTAGCAATACCGAGGTGAGACTCCCAATGCAATTCAGCCATCGAAAACCCTGCCCTTACCTGCTGACAAAGCTGTTGCTGTAAAGTTTCCATAGACAACAACAGCCCGCGAAAATCTGGAGATGCCTTCTTGCTGACATGGGTTCTAGTTATATCACTGGCATAACCTCGACAATTAGCTCCAGCGTCAATCAATAAAACTTTGCCGTGTCGTGGGCTATCACGTTTATCACGATAATGCAGGAAGGCTCCTTTTTCATCAAGTCCGACAATATTTTCGTAGGGTAAATCTTTTTCAGACACCCGTGCCGAAACCAAATAAGCATGGTGGATTCCCAGTTCCGACTCTCCCATATGGAACGCATCTTTTGCCGCCTGATGACCTAAATATGCTTTCTGAGTGGCCTCATAAAGGCACATGATCTCGTAGTCAGATTTATAAGACCGAAACCAATTTAGTTGCGGTAGCAAACTCTCTACCTTGGTTTTAAGACCCGCATCGATCGCCTTTTCCAGCTGCGGGCCATGATAAGCAAAACCGACAAAATTTTTGCTCACATATTCCCAAATATCATCCGTTTTATGAAATGGTATTATGGTAAATTCTGATGACCAAAACTCGTCAGTAACAGATTTCACCTCATGCCAAAAGTCTTCTGGCTGGAAAGCTAATAGTTTCGGTTTATCACCAGGTGTAATAATAAGCAGATGCCCCTCTGAATTAAGTGGAAGCCAGTGTTTAAAGTGGTGATTAGGGTGAAAAGGGACATCGTGATCGTCTTCGAAATAAAAAATGGGTTCCCCTGAAGACAGGATTAACCCAGGCAAGCTTAGTTCCTGTAATATATGACTGGTATTATCTAGCAATCTTGCTATATGCTGCTTAAAGAGTTTTTGATGATGATCCATAGTTTTTTTCCTTTAGTGAACTGCTGATCTAATCTCTAGTTTCTCCAGAGCTTGTGCTTCCATATCTAGCCACTCATCTAATCTTTTCTCAACCATTTCCCCTGGAAAATATTGCTTCGCGAGCTTAACAAAAATGGTGTAATGGCCAGCCTCTTCCCGTCCTAGCCGTTCGTAGAACTTTTGCATCTCTTGATCTGGGTGATTTTGCCCCACAAGATAGAAGCGCTCACAGCCGCGAGCCTCTACCACTCCCGAAACAAGTAGGCGATCGAGAAAATGCTCCTCCCGCCCGTTTCTGACCTGTTTGAGCAGCAGTTTTAAGTAAGGATCTTTTTCATCAGGACCCAGATGAAGCCCTCTTCGATGAAGCACGCGATAGACTTCGTGAAAATGCGCTAATTCTTCCTTTGCTAAGCATATCATGGGCTCTATCAACGCCTCCCGATCGGCATATTTCACCACAAAGGACATAGCTAGAGCCGCAGCCTTTCTTTCGCAGGCCGCGTGATCCACTAAAAAGCTGTCGAAATCTCCCAGAACTTTTTCTATCCAAAGGGCAGGTGTTTCTGCCCTAAGTGGAAGTTTTTGCTGTACCAAATTCATCTTACAAGATTATCCTATCCTAAATTTTAGGTCCCGGATGCCATCTATACCGCGATCCCAGTGGGGGAGCAATAAGCTTCCCCTACTAAAGATCATTTATGCCCTAGTATTCACGTAATTTAAGCTAGTTAAGCTATCTCTATCGCATCTGGCTCAGATCCTACAGATTCCATCCGATGACATTGGATAAGAGCCTTGAACTGATAGAGGTATACCATTGCGTAAAGACCCCTTAAAAACCTGCAATACTTGCGGAAGAAAATACATGAAGCCTGAAGACTTCCTTCATAATACATCGAGATGGCGTATTTGTGATCGACAA
This sequence comes from Pseudobacteriovorax sp., assembly GCA_050293845.1. Taxonomy (GTDB): domain Bacteria; phylum Bdellovibrionota_B; class Oligoflexia; order Oligoflexales; family Oligoflexaceae; genus DT-89. The sequence continues at coordinate 26,442 of JBNKNM010000049.1, forward strand.
AACTTATGGTTTAATTGTGAATGCCAATCGACAAATATGATTATAAAAGGCAAATATGACTGGTATTCTCCGGAAGCGAGCTTAAGTGATCATGCAAAATCTATTTTTAATCAATTGCCCTCAATTAAGCAATTACCCCATGTTCCTAGCTATGTTATGGAATTGCAGCAGCTTATTCAAAATGAAAATACCAACAGCCGACAAATTGCCAATGTTGCGAAAAAATCTCCCATTCTCGCCTCTAACATTTTGAAAATTGCCAACAATCAATGCGGTGTCCGGGGAGCCCAGATCGAATCCCTAGAGCATGCTATAAGCTATGTCGGATTGAGTAGCTTGAAAGATATGATTCTGATTGCTGTTTTAAATACATTTAAGTTCTCCTGCAAGGTCTTTAATGCAGATGTATTCTGGGAGTCATCATTTATTACCGGTAGGATTTCTGAGTACCTAGCAAGAACTTTCTCACCAAAAATTTTGCCCGATGAGGCCTACATTGCGGGAACTCTTTGTAATGTTGGTAAAATTGTCGTCGCTATTATTGACCCCGATTTAGCAGACAAAATTACAAGCGATATGCAAAACGTTAAAGTACTAGGAAGTTGGCGTAGTGGAGAGAAACGCTACGGCGCTTTCGATCATTGTATCTTAGGAGAAATTGGAGCCGTTTTTTGGGGATTTCCTGACTATGTTATTGACGCCATATCATTCCATCACAAGATGCCCCAAAGCCTCATACAATCTCACTTTAGTATTGGCGATATTGTAGCCTTCGCTAACCAGCTCTCCCACTGGGTCCAGCTAGTACCCCACCAGATGGATGAACGACTGCTTGATGCTCTCTACGAAAAATTTTCTCTTACTCCCCAACAAGCGGAGAAGATGGTAGAAGAACTTATGCCACTCAAGGAGGTAGCCTAGCTAAGCCTCTTACGGGATCGCGACTCTTTATCACCCGAAACAGCACCAGAGATCATGCGATCCCCGGCTGCTTTCAGATTACGACTTGTTAATAACAAGTTAAACAGATCTTCACATATTTCCTGTAAATCATCATGGGTCATTACAAAGCCAAACCTGGATTCATTAGCTTTATTAGTAATAATCTCTTTAATCGCAATTCTGGTCACACTTTCAAACGTACTCGCCATACCTTCCCCCTCATGTCCTGCTAGTACCAGTATCCCACAACTCCCCTAGGCAATTTCTACGAAGCTATGTGGAATCAAAGCTATAACGTTTTTGAAAGCACAAAATTTATTCTACATTTCCTAAAAGTAATTTTAACTTCAATCGACAATGACCGAGTGGAGGCTTAAATTTCAAGGAGATAGACTTACTATGAGGTTATTTCTTAATTTTTGGGTTTTACTGGCGATCTTTTGGTTTGTTCATAGTCAGTACTTTTAAGTTTCCAAATAATCAACTAACCCAAATGGGTAGCATTTAGACTATGGGTACTCTAACTATCTATAGTCTCAATATTTTATAATTAAAGAAACATTTGAAGTATGTGTACAGATATTGGCAAATTCATGGCTCTAATAATATAATTTGAACTATTTCATATAAATCTTTCGATAGCTCCTCTTTATTTAGACCCGCCCTTGCTCGAAAAGCAAAACCTTGTCTTAAATCAAATATCATTCTTGCTCTTTTTTTTGACGGAAAATTAGGAGAAAGAACACCCTTTTCTTTTTCTAATTCAAACCTTCGTGTGAACCTTTTTTCTGTCTCAAAAATAGCTTGTCTAAGAAGATCTTTTACATCGTCATGCTCTGCTGCGCTCGTGGCAACACATGAGCTTAGAAAGCAACCCGTTGTACCTTTGGAATTTTCAAGAGAGTCATTGATGACTTCTTTAAAAAAATATCTAACGGCTTTCTTAATATCTGATTCCGCTTCAAAAGCCATAATCGGTTTACAATTATTATCCTTAGTATAAGCTTCAACAGCTTTAATAAAAAGTTCATGCTTACTACCAAATGCAGAGTAAAGACTTGGACCACTGATTCCCATCTCTGTAGTCAAATCATTTAAAGACGCCCCCTCATATCCTTTTCTCCAAAAAACATGAATAGCTTTACTTAAAGCTTGATTAACATCAAACTGTCTTGGTCTTCCCTTTTTTTGTCTAACTTCAGTCTTTTTCATTTTTAAGCCAGCTCTGTAAGTTCTATAAATTGTGGCGAAAAACCTCTTTTTAAATAGCGACTCTAGAGGTAACTATTTAATTTTATTAAAATGTTATCATATTTATGTAGTAAGCGATACAAAAATATTGACTCCGTATAGGTGGCCTGCTATTTTTATATCGATCGATACAAAAATAGGGGAAAGTATGCGAAAATTAAATGGAAAAATTGCGGTTGTAACTGGCGGCAATAGCGGAATTGGCTATTACTCAGCGAAACGATTAAAAAAAGATGGTGCAACGGTTATTATCACGGGGAGGTCTGAGGAGAAAGTGAATCAAGCAGCTGCTGAGCTAGGAGTAACTGGCTTTGTGGCGGGATATGAGAAAAATTGGTGTTTGAGTAAGTAAGAAAGACGGCGTAAGCTGACCAACGATATTCAAAATAAAAAACTAAAAATGTTGGAGGTTACGCCGTGGAAATGAAGCCTGATAGTGTCATATCGATCTCAGAAAATCCAGCCGATATACTTACAAAGCTGCTGAGAGAAGGGGCGCAGAAGATGCTGGCTCAAGCTGTTGAGTCCGAAGTAAGCGAGTATTTAAAATCAGTCAATTCGGACGGCATTCAGGTTATACGCAATGGTAAGGCACCGGCTAGAAAGATTATGAGTGGTCTAGGGCCTATCGAAGTTCAAAGACAGAAACTCAGAAGCAAGCCGGGCAACAATAACCCTAAGTTCACCAGCAAATTACTGCCCCCTTACCTGCGGAAATCAAAAAGCCTTGAAGAGCTGATACCGTGGCTCTATTTAAAAGGGGTTTCCAGCTCGGATATGGAGTCCGCATTGGAGCCGCTATTGGGCAAACATCTTTCAGGTTTTTCTGCTTCGACTGTGACCACCTTAACAAGACAGTGGGCTGCTGACTATGAGGCTTGGAATAAGACTCCTATAAACGAGAGAATCATTTATATATGGGCCGATGGCGTCTACTTTGATATAAGGCTCGGCGAAGACCAGAAGATGTGTGTGTTGGTCATTATAGGAGCTACAGCCGGAGGCGAGAAGAAGCTGCTAGGAATGGAGGCAGGGTATAGGGAGTCAAAGATTAGTTGGGTCAACCTTTTAAAGAAGATCCAAGACCGAGGATTGTCGGTAGCTCCTGAACTTGGGATAGGTGATGGTGCTATGGGATTTTGGGCTGCTCTAGACGAGGTCTACCCTCAAACCAAGCATCAGCGTTGCTGGGTTCATCGAACTGCGATTTGAAAATTTGTTACTAAGCCACCGAGCGTTTTAGTTTTTCGTATTAGCATATTCTCAAAATCCAGAATTTTGCTGTTGGTTAGCACAGC
>JBNKNM010000050.1:0-29379 GCA_050293845.1 Pseudobacteriovorax sp.
TGCAATTCTATGACTTTCCTGCGGAACATTGGAGTCATATCCGGTCTACCAATCCAATAGAATCGATGTTTGCCACAGTCCGGCTACGCACCCGCAAAACAAAAGGCTGCGGGAGCGTAAGCGCTACTCTAGGTATGGTCTTTCAACTATCTCGCTGCGCAGAGAAAAGATGGAAGAGGCTTAACGGTTCGGATTTAATGGCAGATATCATCGATGCTAGATTTAGGTTTAAGGATGGGGTAAAAGAGGCTGTCAGCGATGCCGACTCTCTTACCTCAAACACCAAATTCTGATATTTCTCTGGTGGCAAAATATTAACCAATCAGAAATTTCAAAGTGACATCTGCTATATTTTTTCTTAATTGATGGAGATACTAGATTTACATTCTTCGGATGTACTAAAAGAATGTCAGGAAAGTTTTTCTCATGGAGATAAACAGGCCGGACAAGTTTGTATTGCAATAGGAAAAGGCTAGCATCAGGGAAAGTAGCTATGGAAACATTCTGTGGTAACTGACTTAGAGTTCTATGATTAACAAAACTATTTTTACTTATAGTATTGTATATTACCTTCATAGGTTTTGTTGTATTGATACTATAACATACAAGTAGAGAGTAAATGACCCCTTTTATCATTCCAGATTTATTTTCGAAGTTTATACCGTAGTAATATAAGGTTTCTATAGATAGCAGTACTAAACCTATTGTAGGTATAATCCCATAGTAGTTCAAAGGTTTCCACATTTCATCGAATCCAGATACCAGGATAATCCCAACGAAAGGTAGAAAAGGAAGTAGAAAAATTAAAGAGCGAACTTTAAATCTGGATATCAAAGGTAGGAAAGGAAGCATTAAGAATATGATAAACCATAACTTTTCTAGTATGATAGTTGGTGACAACAGGCTTTGATAAGAAGAAATTTTGGAAAAATGATCAAAATCTTTGCCAAAAAATAGAGGTTGGGCAAAGAAGTAAATGATAAATTCTAGTAAAGATATAAAGCCTAATGTCAGAAATCCACCCCCCAAAAAAATCCATGTCTGAAAGTAGGGATACTTAAAAAGAGAATCATAATGATAGAGCGGGTGTAGACCTGAAAATGATACAGCTTCAGTAAGCGCCAAAGAAAATATAGTGAAATCCCTATAAATGTCGCATGAGTCATGATTAACGAAGCCCAAGCTGGGATACCAAGGTAACTAATTAAACCAGGGAGATAGATGATGAGTAAGAAAGTTGCGCCATCCCGGACTAGTCAATGATGTCATTGGTATACCAGTTGAGGCAATATGCTTTACTACTTGACTAAAAATACTAAAATCAAGGCCGTGATTACCCGCAAATACACGAACCATCTGGTTCATCCATATCATAAAGGGAAAGAGACAGGCAAATAATTTCGAGAATTTTGGGACAAAATAGAAACTCTGAATAGGGTCTTGCCTTTTCCAAATGACAAAAAAATAGACTAGCAGTAGTAGCCTTGAAATATCTACAGTGTGAACCCCCGCTATCCAAAGAACAGGTAACAAAACAAGTAAATAAGGAGCGTATTCCATAAATTTTTTAGATATTTTCGCAAGAAGAGTAGCGGTTTCAGCTTGGAATTTTAACATATTTGCTCTCAATTTGTAGCTGTTCTTAAACCGATATTTATCTTGGGGATATATAACCCAATACTACCCCATTCTAAATTACAGCTATAACTTGGACTATACTCTATTATTTAACATGCTTCTCTGCAACAAGAATTATGTTGATATGACTCGAATACCATTAGACTTTAGACAAGGTTATTATCGATACATCAAGTTCAATGACTTAATTATTAATTCATTGCACCGAAAAGATATCAAACCTGATTGCCAATAAAACTTCGTTTCAGATTTCAGCAAAGGCATTAAAGATATGCAAAATTTTGTGCCCGTAAGTTATGACCCCTTTCGCATTGTCGGTGAACTGGAGAGCTTTGCACCTGTAAATCATAAGTGTCTAAAGATTATCCAGAAATATATAGATGATCCCTACCGCTTAAGTATGTTGGTGGAAGCTTATATTTTAAAGTTCGAAGGTAGGATTGAAAAGGATAAACTACTTGCATCTTGCCACGAGCTAAGTCAACAGCTACCTCTTTTGCGAAGCATCTTTAGTGGTGATCTTCGCTCCATCATGGTTTGTAAAGAGGATCGGATTGAAGTCAAGATCAGTGACTTAAGTCAATTAAGTAGTCGGGACCAGGAGGAAAACTGTAGGAAATATGAAGACGACATCCGTACCCAGGCTTTTGATATTTATAATGGACCGCTTTTTCGTATACATATTCTACAGCTTAGTGAAAAACACGGTCACTTACTTGTTGCAGTGCACGGGTTGCTCACACAGCAAATCGCTCTCGAATCACTGCTTTGTCAGCTAGGTCAGGTTTTTCAGCAACATCAATCTGATCAGCAACTAACGAAAGCTGCTAGTAGTGGACATCTTGCTCTAAGCTCTGGTGACGACTTTACAGCAACCTGGCCTGTTAGTATTGTTTCTATGACGAATTTAAGGAGAGCTACTGATACAGATAACAGTACCATGAGCAATAAGACATCCTATGCAGAACAGGAAGAGCGTATAAAAGAAGTCTGGAAAGAAGTTTTAGGTTTTGAATCGATTCCCCTTGATCAGAGTTTTTTTGATATTGGGGGCCAATCAATCCAAGTTGCTACAATTTTGACTAAGCTGCACAAGCGCTTTGATCTAAAGCTGAACCTGCGTGAATTTCAAGATGCACCAACAGTTCGCTCTTTGGCAGCGTTGCTAGCCAAGGTAGATCAAAAAGAAGCTCGAAGCTTGCAATTAGCAAGCAGCAACGTAAGCCATGCAGCAGCTACATCAATTACAATCTCTGAATTCGTTGCTGAAGCCCTTCCGTATTTGCCAGATCCCCTTGAGCTGGCCACAGACTATCCGCGGCCACCTAACTGGCAAGGAAAGCTTGCTAGGACAAGTATAGAACTTTCTGGAAAATTATGGGAAAAGTGCCAAAAAATATCTCAGCAGCAAAAATCTTGCTCCATCGAATCGTTTATCTTAGGCCAGTTTTTGATCTTACTAGGTCGCTACACTAGGCAATCGGAAATGATTTGCATGCTCGATCTGCAGGAACGAGCCTTATCTGTTCCCCTTTGCTTTACATGCAACTTAGAACAGTCCTTAGAGCTGCATTTGCAAAATGTATTTCAACAGCTAGAAAGATGGCCTCATGGCCTATCCATAAATATCAACTCCTTATTAACTAAATTAGACTTACCAATAGATGCCAGTCGTTCACAGTTATTTGCTGTGCAGTATAGTTGCTCTACCTCGCCTGGAGGGCAAAAGCCAGGCCTTGCAAATCACACAGGAACACCTGCTGATTTGCAGCTACATGTTTCGATAGCAAAGGATCAGGCTAGGCTTACTTTGGAATTTCGCTCTGATCTCTTTGAAGAAAAGAGCATGCAAAGCTTTTTGGCAGCTCTTGAACAGCTTTGTTCGATTGATGAAAGCCAGTTAAGTATGGCAATCGGGCGATTAACTTTATTATCAAATCAGCAAGAAGCAAGGATGGTTACTGATCACAATCAGACCCAAAAGAATTTTTCCGGACCACCATACCTTCATAAACTCATAGATTTGGCTGCAAAGACCAACCCTGAAACCACTGCTATTCAATTTAATGAACGTCAAGTCAGCTATCGGCAGCTGGAGGAGCAAGCCAATCAAGCGGCCCATATGCTTCTCAGTAAGGGTGTTCAGGTTGGTGATATTGTTGGCATATCCCTCTACCGCTCGCCAGAGATGATCATCGCTATGCTGGCGATCCTTAAAGCGGGTGCCACATATATGCCTATGGACCCTGACTATCCCATCGAGCGTCTAGACTATATGTTAGAGAATTCTAAAGCTCGCTTTGTGGTAACGGAAAATGCTATAGTGCGGCAATGGCCTCAACGGTCCGTGCAGTATCTGCTATTGGATAAGTTACATGAGCAGTTGAGCGGTTTTCCGAAATATTGTCCTAATTTAAAAAACCTTAAAGAGTCCTCGCTCGCCTATGTTATCTATACTTCAGGTTCGACAGGTAAACCTAAGGGTGTTGCCATTTCCCATCGAGCAGTAGTTAACTTTTTACACGCCTTGGAGCAGAAAGTTAATTTTACTAGCCATGATCGTTTACTAGCTGTAACAACGATTTCCTTTGATATTTCTGTGCTAGAGATTTTTTCAACCTTGAAAGCAGGAGGAACTTTAATCCTCATGTCACAGGAATCAACCCTTGATGCGACAGCATTACAGGAAGCCATGAATCGTCATGATATTAGTATAATGCAAGCAACACCTGCTACTTGGCGTTTACTGCTAGAGTCGGGGTGGCAGGGGAAAAGCAATTTAACTGTCATCTGTGGTGGGGAGGCTTTTCCTCGAGATCTGGCATCTCAGCTCGTGCCAGTTGTGAAAACAGTTTGGAATGCCTACGGACCGACAGAGGCTACGGTTTGGGCAAGCCTTTACCCCATTGTGGATGCTGAACAAGCCATTCTCATCGGTAAACCGATGGCTAACTACAAAACTTATGTATTAGATGAGCACCTCCAGACTGTTCCTCAGGGAATGACCGGCAACCTTTATCTTGGTGGCGAAAGTTTAGCGGAAGGGTATCTCAATCGAGAAGATCTTACCAAAGGGCGTTTTATTGCAAACCCCTTTGTTCAACAGGAAAAAATATATGATACCGGAGATGTTGTACGTTACCGCAGTGATTTAAACTTAGAATATATTTCAAGACGCGATAATCAGGTTAAAATTCGTGGATTTCGCATTGAACTTGGTGAAATTGAAGCTTTGGTCAGTAGCTTAGACCAGGTTAAGCAGGGAGTTGTAATCGTCCGTGAGGATGAACCGGGCGATAAACGCTTAGTCTGTTACGTATTACTAAGAGAAGGCATGCAGTTAACAAAGTCACAACTGGATCAACATCTGACTAAATCTCTTCCTGACTATATGATTCCCAACCATTTGATGATTCTCGATCATATACCATTGACAGGTAGCGGCAAGGTTGATCGCAAATCTCTGCCACAGCCAAATAGTGAAAGAAAGGTGGTAACTGGCCATGACGATGAATTACCATCCAGTACTTTGGAAAAGCAGATTGCTGAGATCTGGTCGCAACAACTGGGGGTTGACTATATCACGGTTCACGATAATTTTTTTGATATCGGCGGCCATTCTCTGCTAGCTATTAAAACTGTAAAAGCTATGGTTAAGCTAAGCTCTATGAAGCTTGGTATCCGCGACTTACTTACTAATACATTAGGGCAGCTTGCCGCTCAATTAGAGCGTAACTAATCTAAAGTAGGAGATCATTCAGATCGTGCAATTAAAGCAGAACAGTTTTTACTTGGAAGATCAGCCTGGAATCTATGTTTTACATCGACCAGCAATCAAAAATCCTCGTCAGCATGCAGTACTAATTTGTGGACCTGCTCCTTTCGAATTCTTTCGTAGTCACTGGACCAGAAATCAGATGGGTCAACGACTTGCTAAATTGGGATTTGATACCTTTTGTTTTGACTATCCATGCTCCGGTGATTCGGGTGGCGAATCGAAGAACTTCTCCATGGAAAAATCTTTACAAAGCCTATTGAGCTTGGCACACTACGCTATTGCAGATATTGGCAGTCAGTATCTTAGCATAGTGGGATTGCGCTTAGGAGCAAACCTGGCCTTAAAGGCCTCCATCGAACTAGAAATAAATACCCTATTTCTAGTGGACCCTGTCCTCGACGGACAGGCTTACCTTGATCAGATAAAAGCCATGCAACATGATTTATTAAATGATAACTACTATGAACCCCCATTCCCTGATGCTAGCCGCGGCTTGGACGAAGCTCTCGGTTATCCTTTGGTGCAACCTTTTGTCGGTGAACTATCCCAGTTAAAACCCGATGCTGCATTAGCTAAAGCTCATCAGATCGTTTTTCTGACAAGTGGTGAGGAGCGAAAGCAGGTTAAAGACTTCAGTAATATGTGTTCAAGATCAGAAAAAAAACCGCTCTATATTGAGACACCAGATGAATTTCATTGGAAAGATTGGCGTTATACTAACATCCAAATTATGCCACGAACTTTCTTAAAGACCTTGGAAAAGCACTTTTCTGGAGGTGAAAAATGAAACAGCAAGTTATTAGCTGTGGTAGTCACGGTCATCTTACCGGCATTTTATCGCAACCAGATCAGCCCACAGATACTAAGATTGCATTTCTCACTTGGAATACAGGTATCGGTACCCGGGTGGGTCATTTCCGTGGCCACTATGAAATGGCGATGGTTCTAGCTGAGGCCGATTATAGTCTTTTTCGCTTTGATCTTGCGGGACGTGGCGATAGTTTGCAGCGAGCAGAGACAGTAGATGAGCAACAACGGAATAGCCTTGATATTATTGATGCCATGGACTATCTACAAAAGCAACATGGCTACGACTACTTTGTACTCTTAGGAATTTGCTCAGGAGCTGTCGATTTACATCATGTTGCAAGAATCGATTATCGCGTTATCGGCTTCGTGATGGTCGATACCTATATTCATCCTACGCGATGGTTTAAATTTTACTATTATTTGCAGCGATTAACCCCTCTGCGTATATGGCGCGCTGGGCGACGACGCCTAAAGCTGTGGTTCTCAACTGTGACCGCACCAAAAGACATGTTTTTTGGAGTCTATCCAGATCGTGATGAAATAAGAGCAGCCTGGCGGGATTTTATGAAACGAGATCTTGCCACTATGGTGATTTTCACAGGTGGTTTTAACTACCTGTACAGCTATGCACGACAATTTCAAGATATGCTGGGTGATGTGAAACTAAATCGTCGATTTCGCTTCCATTGGTTGAAGCACAGTGATCATATCTTTACATTGATAAACCAGAGGCAACAATTTCATCGACTTTTGCTTGACTGGATTCAGAAAAGTCTACCGACAATTAATGAACAAGCCACAAAGCTTGCTCAGCTGACTTTACCTAAGGAGATTTCCCGTTCGATTCAATCGTTAACAGAGGAAAAATTCATCGTCTCCTTAGTACAATCAAAATCATTTCGCTCTGACGAATTGCTTACTATCCTCCATTGCTATCGCCATGCCTTAACAGATGAGGTAGGTGCTCATAGCGCACAAGTTTCTCCAACATTTAAACCAAGATTGGGACGTGATCAATGGGGGAACCCGGCCTGGTTTTGCGCTTCTCCCGAATCGCAGGGAGGCTGGCAATTATTGCTAGATGAAAACAACTCTCCAACTATTGCGAATTATGATAAGGAAGCCATACAATTAGGACGCGATGAGCATGGAAATCCGGCTAGTTTTGTGAGATCGAAGAATTCGAATTCCTGGTATCGGTTGCCCCCCCCTGAGGCTTCCGCCTTTTCCAATATAAGTAAATAAATTCAGCTAAATACAGCAAGGAACTTAGCTTTTTGGCGATGCTACCGATAGCAAGGGACGTTTCATTTTTTCAGTCTAGACAGAAATTGATGCCCAACAGCAAAGGTTAGCCATGAAGTCAATCTCAGAATCTCCAGACAAGATCCCGGATGCAGAACTTAGCAAATCACTCACTCAGCATCTCAGAGAATCCTTTAAGGTTCATGCCGACGAGATTGCCATAGAACATCTAGGACAGGTTTTCAGTTATCGCGAATTGGATCATCGTGTTGCAGTTGTTTACAAGCATTTGCAATCACTAGGAGTACAAAGAGGGGACCGTCTTGGTCTTCATTTGGCGAATAACCCTGAAACTGTTGTAGCGCTACTAGCTGTTATTTATTTGGGTGCCGTTTACGTCCCCCTTGACCCCTACTTACCTGAAGATCGACTTAAATACATTGCTGCTAATGCTGGTATTCGTTATCTCATCACCTGTGATCAATCGCAGCCGGAGTGGACTGATGCAAGTTTAGTTTGTATATCCGACTTAAAGGACACATCTGCCGCTGATATAGAGGACTTACCAGTATCGGCTGAGCAGCAGGTTTATGTGATGTATACCTCGGGCTCAACAGGACAGCCCAAAGGAGTCGTCATACATCAACAGGCATTATTAAATTTCCTCTTAAGTATGAAGATACGTCCAGGAATACAGAAACAAGATTGTGTTCTGGCGATTACAACACCGGCTTTTGATATTTCCGCTTTGGAGATATTTCTGCCCCTGTTGGTAGGAGCCCGGATGGTAATAGCTAGTCGCGATCAAGTTGTCGATGGTAATGCTATTGCTGAGTTGATAGAAGATCATCAGATTACCTTGATGCAAGCAACCCCATCAACCTGGCGTATTTTATTGATGTCTGGTTGGCAAGGATCGACAAGTTTGAAAGCTCTCAGCGGTGGCGAGATGCTTGGCTCCCAACTTGTTAAGGAGCTCCATGCTAAAGTGGGGAGTCTCTGGAATATGTATGGCCCCACAGAAACCACCGTATGGTCTAGCTGTGGAGAGATAACTGCAGCAAATTTAGATGCCATCGACGCGGGATTACCCATTGCCAACACGGCTCTTTACATTCTTGATGAAGATCACAAACCGGTCTCACCAGGGACCATTGGAGAACTGTTCATAGGGGGCATGGGAGTTAGCTATGGTTATCAGGATAGCTCGTTAAATGAGGGTCGTTTCTTTGAAGATAAGCTTTCGGAGCAAGAGGATTTTAAGCGGCTATATGCAACAGGTGATCTAGCCAGTAGCGATGCAAAAGGGCGGCTGGTGATCCACGGCAGGCATGATGATCAGGTTAAAATTCGAGGTTTCCGTATCGAATTACAAGAAGTGGAATCACACATTGCCGAGTTACCTGGAATCGATGCTGTTGTCGCTGTGAGTGTGGAGCGACAAGAAGGGATCAAACGACTTGTGGCCTTTGTGAATTCTGCCCACTCCGATCAAGAGGTCGGGGATATGATTCGCAAAACTTTACAGCGTTCGGTGCCAGATTACATGATTCCCAGCGAATTCTATGCTGTCGATCAGTTTCCCTTAAATGCCAATGGAAAGGTCGATCGTAATAGGCTTAAGGAGCAGGTTGAGCAAGAGTCCCGTCTTAAGGTTCAAGACGCCCTCTTTTCCCAAGACCACCGAGACATTATGCTGGCTCTAACCTCTCGGTATCTTGGCAGAATGGAAATTGATCCCCATTCAAGTATTTTTGACCAAGGTGTTGACTCTCTTATGGCCAACCGCATCGTGGCAAGTTTTTCCGAGCAAATTGGTCAGAAGATTAGCGTCGCGACCCTTTTTGAGAATCCCAGCATCGATGCCTTTGTGGAGAGTGTTAACTCCCACGGCGAAGCTCAGGCTATTTTCAACCAATGCCGGAAACGAGTCCTGGAACAGCGTCGTTTTTGGGGAGGCCATAAAGAGGATCAACAAATTGCCATCATTGGTATGTCAGGTCGATTTCCCGGTGCCGATAGCCCTGAGGAACTGTGGGATCATATTATCAACGGACGGATTACGACTACTACATTCGGCCCGGAAGATGACGACTCCAGCGTCCCACGCAGTTGGATCGAAAACCCTAACTACGTCAGGCGACGGGGTATGATCAAGAACCCAGATTTATTTGATGCCTCTTTCTTTGGTTTTACCCCCCATGATACAGAAGTCATGGACCCTCAGGAGCGTGTCTTTTTAGAACTAGCTTGGCATGCTATGGAAAATGCTGGATATACAGCAGAACAATACGAAGGGTTGATCAGCGTTTTTGCTGGAATGGGCAACAATATGTATTATCATTATAATGTTTCCACCCATCCTCGCTTAATTGAGATGGTCGGTGAAGTTATCACCGAAATCGGTCGCGAAAAGGATCATATCGCTACCCTAGTTTCCCACAAATTAAATCTAACAGGCCCCAGTATCAGTCTTAATACTGCCTGTTCAACGGCTCTGGTCGCCATTGATGCTGCTTTTCAAGCCTTGCTTAGTCGGCAATGTGATATGGCTCTAGCGGGAGGCATTGAATTGCGCACCCCGCAGATGAGCGGCCAAGTCCATGAGCCTGAAGGTATTTTTGCCCATGATGGTCAATGTCGTCCCTTTTCGGCAGATGCTGATGGGACTCTATTCAGCGATAGTGCTGGTATTTTAGTTTTAAAGCGCTTGTCAGATGCTATTAGAGATTGTGATACCATTCATGGGGTCATTCTGGGTACCGCAACCAATCATGATGGATTGAATAAAAAAAGCTATCTGGCTCCTAGCGTGCGCGGGCAAATGGAAGTCATTTCCATGGCCCAAGCCAGAGCTGGGGTGCGAGGAGACTCCATAGGATTAATAGAAGCTCATGGGACGGGAACACCGGTTGGTGACCCCATTGAATTTTCAGCTTTACGGCAGGTTTTTGAGGCTGTAACAAGCAATAAAGGTTATTGTGCATTAAATTCAGTCAAAGCCAACTTAGGCCATCCGACCACAGCGGCTGGAGTCGTTGGGGTAATTAAAACACTTTTATGCTTTCGCTCTGGAATGATACCTCCACAGGTCAACTTTAAATCCATCAATCCTAATATTGATATTGAATCCTCACCATTTTTTATCAACACAAAACCCATCCCGTTTCCAAAACCGAAAGGTATAATGCAAGCCTCTGTGAGTTCCTTTGGTTTTTGCGGTACAAACGCACACGTGGTTTTGCAAGAACCACCGGCGATAGTTCATAAGGAGGAGTCCCAACCGGCTTACCTGCTCCTCTTATCAGCAAAGACAAAGTCTGCCCTTGAAACACTAAGCAAAGACATGGCTGTCTATCTAGCTGAGCAGAACGACCTTAAACCCTATGATGTATGTTATACCCTGGCGCGTGGCCGGAAACGTTTTGAGCATCGACGGGCTATTATATTCCAGAATCTTGACGAAGCCATAGAAAGACTTCGCTCGGATGATCCTCAGTATCAGGTTACCAAAAGCGTGTCACGTAAAGGTTCACTGCTCGCCTTTATGTTTCCTGGGCAAGGCTCTCAATATGTAGGAATGGGCAGTGACCTCTATCAGCACGAAAAGGTCTTTAAGGAAGCTATCGACCGCTGTGCCAGTTACCTCGAAGAGGAGATGGGGGAAGATATTCGATCGATCATGATGCCCCAGGAGAACCATAACGAGGCTGATCAGACTCTATTACAGGATACTTATTATACGCAGCCAGCGATATTTACTATAGAATATGCTTTAGCACAGCTATTCCTCAGTTGGGGGTACCGCCCTGCGACCTTACTCGGTCATAGCATTGGAGAGTTTGTTTGCGCAACTTTGGCTGGAGTATTTAGCCTTCGCGATGCCATTAAACTGATAGCGGCGCGAAGCCGCCTCATGCGCGAATTACCCCGCGGGGGGATGCTATCAGTTAGGAGTTCCGTTGATCAGGTGCAAGGTATGCTACCAGAAAGTATTTCGGTGGCTGCTGTCAATAGCCCTCAACTCTGTGTGGTTGCTGGTCCTAATGAGGATATTGATAACTTGCGACAAACCTTACATGCCAACTCAATGGTTTGTCGCCGTCTTTATACATCGCATGCCTTTCACTCCACAATGATGCAAGATGCTGTAGAGCCGTTTCATGAGGTAGTTTCTAGCATTCAGTTGTCACCACCCAATCTGGAAATAATCTCGACTGTGACCGGTCAGGTGCTAACAGCGGAAAAAGCCACTAATCCTACATACTGGGCTAATCATCTACGAGATACAGTACGCTTTGCTGATGCTCTGGCGACTCTGTACGATCGAACGGACGACTATGCATTATTAGAGTTGGGACCACGGGCCACCCTCTCATCCCTTGCCATCGCCCAAGCTAAAAAGCGTGGAAAGCAGTTCGCCGCGTCAGCTCTTAGTGATCAAGCTGACGACAACGGGGAAATCAAAGCTGTGATGCGTGCTGTAGGGCATCTTTATGCTAACGGCCATGAACCGCAGTGGAAACGATTCTACAAAAAAATCGGAAAGCGTATCCCGCTACCTGGTTACCCATTTGAGCGGAAACGTTTTTGGGTCGAACCAGCTGTAGTACGGCATGAAGCAGCTGTGAACCAGCTCATTCCAGGGTCTGAAGCCCAGCCCCTTAGAGCTGTTGCTGCAGGAGATGCTCCGGACGGGGAAGCCTCAGCAACGGCGATAAGCCATGAAGAAAAGCTGATAGGACAGCTCCGTGAAATTTTGGAATCAACCTCAGGCTTAGATCTCAGCGACGTCGATCCCAGTACAACATTTTTTGATATGGGACTCGATTCTCTTATCTTGACTCAGATTGCCTTTAAAGTTGAAGAAAGCTTCGGCGTTCGTGCCACTTTTCGACAACTATTAAAAGAGCTATCTACTTTAAAAGCATTAGCTTCCTTTATCGTAGAAAATTCAGATCAGCTGCAGCAGGAAAAGGTGGTAGCCGTAGCACAAGAACCCAGCTCTTCGGACGGGTCCGTTGATAAAGTAAGAGAGTGTCTGTCGACTGAAGCCCAGCGGGAAATTTGGATTTCCACTAAATGGTCTGATGAGGTAAGCCTCGCTTATTTGGAATCAGCCACTATATTTATCAAAGGCCATCTACACGTTCAGAATGCTTGCGAGGCAATTCAACAGCTTGTTAAACGCCACGATTCGTTACGCTGCTGTTTTAGTGATGATGGAGAACATTTGCATATCAAGCCTTACAGTGCTATTGAAGTTCCCATTCATAAATGTACAGCGCCGGATCAGGCCGATGCTATTCTAGCCACTGAGATGCATCGCGACTTTGATTTGGAAGAAGACACCTTATTTCGCGCCATGATTATAGAGCGAAATAGCTCCGATTTTTGGGTGGTGCTTACTGCTCATCATACGGTTTGTGATGGATGGTCTTTAGATGTATTGATTGAAGAATTGTCAAAGATTTATTCGCAGTTGGCTCGTCGAGAGCCCATCAACCTTCCAGCAGCAAATCAGTTCGAACCTTTTGCCCGTGAACTTGATCTGGGTAAGAATCAACCAGCATATAAAAAACAAGAGGAGTACTGGCTAAACCAATATAAGGAGATTCCCCTTGATCTTAAGCTACCAACGGATCATCCAAGACCAGAATATCGTCGCTATGATGCGGAAAAAGCCAGCCTCGAAATTGGGGCTGATCGTGTGAAAATGGCTAGGGAACTCTGTTCCAGTTTACGTATTAGCCTTTTCTCTGCCTTACTTGCTTGTTTAAAGCTGCATCTCTATCGTATTACCGGGCAGACTGATATTGTTGTCGCCATCCCGGCAGCAGGTCAGGCTATTAGGAATAAACTTGATCTAGTCGGACACTGCACTAACTTGCTAGCTATTCGTAGTCGACTTCTGGAGCATCAGACGGTGGCTGAGTACCTAGCCATCATGCAAGAAGCAGTGGTGCAGGCATACGAAAATCAGGATTACACCTACGGTAGCTTGGTGAGAAACCTAAAAATAAAGCGTGATCCCGCAAGGCTTCCGCTGCTAACAATGGGCCTAACCCACACCAAACGATTACGTGAAACTGATTATCAATTTGAAGGCTTGCAGGCTGACTATGTTTTTAATCGTCGTTACTATGAAATATTCGATATCTACCTGAATGCGATCGAATTTGATCATAAAATCGTCCTCAGTAGTCACTTTCAAACGTCTCTATTTGAGCAAAAAACCATAATGACTCATTTAGAAGCCTTGAGACAGATATTCTCAGCGATGGTGGATGACCCGAAACAAAACCTCGGTGATTTGCGAAAAATCGCTTAATCATTACTGAATTGATTCTAAAAAATCAACAATATCTTTACTTATCAGTCCGGAAGCTTCCGGACTGATAAAGTCGCTGTGTCCAAAGCTGGGGTATATTTTGTGAGCTGAATGCTGGGATAAACTTACAAAATCCTTCACTATTTTTAGATCAACTCCCCTTCCGCGCGAAAAAACTAGCAACGGCAATTTACCAAATGAACTACTGTAGTCAACTTGGTCAAGAAAACGAGGAAATGCCTGAGCTTCAATTAGGGAGGCTTGCTGATGTTTAAGGCTATAAATCGGTTCTCGTTGGGGATCTTCACGACCAGCTAGAACCCTAAACCTTGCTTTTAGTTGGGACCAACCGAACCGTGCTTGGAATATATTTTGTTGCAAACTTTCGATGAAACTCGGAAGATATGTATTGTAATAATTTCGTTCTCGTAGCTTCTCAGCTTGTAAGGGAGGATCTATGAGAATCAAGGCTTTCACCAGGTCCGGGTTTTGTCTTTGAAAATGAATCGCATGAATGGTTCCCAGGGAGTAACCCACATAGATAAAAGGGTGACGGATATCCAGACCTGCTAGCAATTGTTGCGTCCGACGGTAGGTGTATTGGATGGTTAACGAGTCTGGAATATTCGCAAAGCTGTAGCCATAGGACAGACGATCCCAATTGAGAACCGATCCGTAATCTTGTAATTTCGTTGCCAATGGCTTTAAATCGAACATACTAGACGCTAAACCATGACTTAGAATAAAAGTAGGTTGATCCTTACTCTTTTTTGCATGATTATACTCGTAATAGATGCGATTGGCATCATCTAAGTCTAGGTAGTTGCCAGGGGGTTGAGCTGATGACATGAATGAACCGGCTATTAGTATGGAAATCATCAGGCCAAGCAATATCGGTATCAGTAACTGGTTGGGCATGAGCAACTCTCTTTTAGCATGGTAGGAAGACTTCAGGGTGAATCGAAGCAAACGACCAAACCCAGCTGTAAACAATTATAATAACAAAAGAGTTGATTTAGTGGTAGTCTAAGTTTGTTGTGTTGATCAAAATATTTAACTACCCTAGTGCAAACACACTAAATATGGGTTATTTATGAATATTCCTCTTTCACTGCTTTTGATACTTTGTCTTATCACTCTTCCTCGTATGGCTTACTCCCAAGGGGATATTTCTCCCAACATTCGTGAAATTTCAGCAGAAAAAATGCAGGAACTCCTAGATTGCGAGTCATTACGTACCCAAGCTATATCACTTGATAATGTAGATAATCACGATTCTAACGCTGCAAGAAAAACACGTATTCACACCTACAATCGATCCAGCTTCTGGGATCTCAATTTAAGTAGCTGGGGAAGTCATAATGGTGAAGATGCCTTAATTCTATTCGCAGTGATCGGAGTCATCGTTGTTATTGCGGTGATACCCTATGCACTGAAATATATCTATGATCTAGTCCAAGGAGAGAATACCTGTTATTTTCATCAATTCGGTTTGCAGTTTATTTCCACCAGCTCAAACTCAGACCGAGTACATGAAAATAATAGGCTTTTTTCATTTATGTACTCGGGACACGTAGATCATTTTAAAAGTGTGAATATTGGATTTGTAGCAGAGATAGGGGTTCAACAGCTAAAAATTTCTCAAGAGGGTAGTTATCTAGACCATATTGATAGAAATTTTGAAGAAATCGGATTGTACAGTATGGTTGGTCCCAAGCTTTACTTTGCTAGATATCTTCCCAACCCTTCCCATGGCTATCTACAAATTCTTGGTGGCGCTTCTTTCAATTCAGATCTAGGGACCATTGCAAAAGCTGAAATTGGCTATAATTGGTTTTTTGATCGCAAGTTGGGTATTGGATTTTCTCTGGGGTCCTTATACTATAAGGTAAACCCGAAAGATGGATTTTTGAAGAATTCGGGTAACTATGGCCTTTATTTTTCATTTTCTGGCTTATTTTCCATGAATTAATCCATTTCGTCATTCGCTTGCATTAATTTATTCGCCCTTAAAGTTAGGCCAAACTCTATTTTCTTTAATTAAAAAATCATTGAATGCAATTCGTTCAAGTTCAATCTGAAGGGATAAAAGTATGTCTTTATAGTCGGCAATGTCTGCAAGATTTTTTTCTTCATGGGGATCCAAGACTAAATTATATAGATAATGTTTAGAATATTTTTTGTGGTATATATATTTGTATGGCCATTTCACAACCCCTAAATAAACACCACCATAAGGCTGTATCAAAAAAATAGCTTTGGGTGGACGATCAAAAACACTAGTTCCGAGAAAGTGTGTTGTTGTTGTTATGCCAGCAAGATCTAAGACCGTCGGTGCGATATCTAGCTGTGAATAAGGTAAACTGTTTCTTTGAGAAGGTAGAGAATTATGAGTTGCCAAGATCATAAACGGAGTTCTGAAATTTTCATCGTAGGCAAAAACTTCACTGTTAAAGTTACCATGCTCACCTACGGGGAAGCTATGATCTCCGACAATCATCACCAAAGAATTTCGAAGATAATCCCTTTGCTCTAACTCTTCAAAAAATGTTTGTAGATATCGATCTGCTAAATGAACACTGTTAGCATAATATTGAAAAGGATCATTCTGATCTGGAAACAAATATCGTTGCTTCCATGGAACCATATTAAACTTGGCATGGTTGCTAATTGTTTCTAATATGGCAAAAATTTTTTTATTTTGAGATGCACTATAAAAACTATCAAGGTAATGAAAGAATTTACTGTACATTACATTATCTTGAACACCGTAACCCCAAATGTAGTTTTCTTTTTCATCAGAGGTCATAAACTGTTCGGCTGTATGAATGTGCTGAAAACCTATGTTGCTTTTAAATTGCGATGCATTATCAAAAGATAGATCTCCAAAACCTTGAAACCAGATAGTGTCATAGCCGTGTCTTGCCATCACTGAAGGTAAGCAATGATTGTTTAGCTGGGGAAAATGAACAGCTATTTTTCCTCTTGATGTGGGGATAAGGGAGCACAATACAGCAACCTCCCCCTTTGCTGTTTGTATAGAATTTCCATAAAATTTTTCAAAATACAGACCTTGCTTAATGAGGCTATTCATATAAGGAGTAATCTCTTTCCCAGAACTTGTCACTCTTTCAAGAAAGTTGGCATTCAATGATTCCATGAGAATGATAAAAATGTGATGATTTACAAAGGGAGATGAATCGTTTATAAATTTTTTTTGATAGGGATATTCACCGGGTTGAATGTCATACGTTATTTTAACATCTGTATAATATTTGAAAATTGAATTGCTAAAGTCAGTTAGCAAACCTGTTGTAATTGGTATCAATAACAAGTGTAAAAGAACCACAATGAAACAAATACTTGACTCTATTATAGCATTTAATTTGTAACGATCACCAAATTTATTCGATAAGTATTCTGCAGCTGCAAAAGCGAACAGTAAAGCAACCATGAATATATAATCTTTTGCTAAAAAAGTATCACGTATTGTTGCAAAACTTTGTGAGTGATATAAAAGCTCGAAATTATCGGCAATAACAGAATATTCAAACTTTACCCGTATGCGAATAAAATAAATCCCGAGCAAAATATGAAGAAATGCTATAAAGCAGTTGTATAGAATACCTCCTAGCAAAGAAGCAACTTTAATAATTTCGCCAACGAAGCTAATTGCAGATGTGGTCAACATACCTGCAAAAAAGGAGATACCAAAAGAAATTAGAGACAAGTCATTTAATTGAATTAAATCCTTACGATAAGCCAAAGCATAGAAGAAAAAAAACAAAAATATATTATACAATAGTGTTAAGGGTACCTTTTCTACCAACCAACGAGATTTAGGTCTTAAATAATCATATATGCGAATTATCTTCATGGCTTTATTAAAGATCCCATTATTTTTATTAAATTTGGGGCAAACTTCTAAAATCTTTTATTGTTCGAAACTCTTGATGAAGCTTATCTCACGGTATTATAGCACCGAATACTAGATGGAAAAAACCACTTCCGTAATTGTGAACCTATCATAAGCTTAAGACATTATCATGTAGGTATATTTAGACAGAGAAGATAGCCAGCGCTAATAATAAAATAATGGAAGCAAGCTCATACATGGATGGCACGCGATCTTTTACAGCATTAGATATAGAATGCTCGATACTTACCAGGACCTTTGTCTTTTATTGTATCAATGCGCATCACCATTTAACGCTTCATCTTAGTTCCCATAGATCGCTGTAGCTCTTAGATTAATGCTAGATAAATCATTGGCTAGGCAAAAAAGGAGTGTTCTATGAAAACAAGACATATACTCATATATATTATAATGATGGCGGCGGTCATCACCCAAGCTAGGTTTGCAGCAGCTCAAATTGCTCCTCCTCCTGTTCCTCCACCCGACCAAGTAGAGCCGGATGTGACTCCCGATCCCTCAGGGGAAGAGTCAAATGAAGATGTTGGGAATAATCACCCTCCCATGGGGTGGTACAATCCCTATCTTATAGAAGAGATGATAGCATTTGAACAAGCTGCTCTAGAGCTTCGTAATTGGGCCTACCAAAAATATGATAATGATTACAATAATAACCGAGAATACTATGAAATGTACTACTTTGCGGATTGGATATATGGCTATTTAAATCAGTATCGAGGCAAAACATACTATACCCAAACTGGTAGCAAGTGGGTTACAGAGCGTTATTGGGATGGTAATGAGTGGAAAACTCGCTCTTATCGTTTGAACTATGATGATCATACACCGAAGTGGTTCAATGGACACGGTTATTATGCAACACGAGGCGATCATAATAACTTTCACTATAATTATCTGCGACCTGTATATCACTGGGTTATGCAGTTTTCCGCTACTGTAAGGAACAAGTATGGCTATGGCTCAAATAGTAACTATTATGCTCTTGTTGACAAAGTAGTTAAATCATACAAACGTTATACTAAATGTAACTGGGGTCAATCACCGTTTGATCCTGATGCTCCCATAGATACAGAAGAATATATACTGGAAGCCGAAAGGGATGCCCTTGGCTATTATGGTAATACTTCCCTGGCTACCGGGCGTTCCTCGACCATTGCCTTAACCTCAGATAACCAAAAGCTTCTTGTTGTCAACAGACAAAGCAATTCACTTACTGTGATTCAAGTGAGGGATAAGTATGGCAAGGATACCTATAATACTATAGCAGAAATCAGTGTTGGCCGTGATCCGCGCTTTGTGACTATCACCTCTGATGGCAGTCAAGCTTTTGTTGGTAATGGGCAAGATGGAACCATATCGATTATCAACCTAACAGCGACTCCTCCACAGGTTATAGGCAGCCCGATTAAAGTGGGTAATGAACCACGCGGCCTCGTAGTAACGCCAAATGGAAAGTATCTTTTTGTAGCCAACCACACCGATGGCAGCGTTTCTATTGTGGATGCGAAGAGTTACGCTGTGCTTAATACAATCTTTCTAGGAGGGAATCCTCAGGCCATTGCTATTTCTAATGATGGAGATGGTGAAGATCAAGACGAAAAGGTTTATGTGACCCGCTTTTTTTCTGAGTTAATTGAATCTCGACTAGTACCAGATGGCTTCAACGATGCCAAGCAAGGTGTTGTAGATCAGTTTACGGTGAGAGAAGCGATCGCTAGTAGCCACCCCACCATTAGCAAAATTTATCTTGCTCCCATTGATGATACGGGGTTTACAGCCGATCGTCGTCAATTCTGCCAAAAAACCCGAAATATTCTGCAAAACAATGGTGAAGTAGTATTTTTTAATAGCGGAGTAGATGGAAAAGGGAATGGAGCCGGCGATTTGGTTAACGAATCATTTTGTCCTGATATTTATAGCAAGGACGCCAACGCTAACAGTCCTATTGCCAACGATCCCCAGGGAGCTTATCCCAATCAGCTCTTTGCCATTCTTCTTCGTGATAATCATTTATTCATTCCTAATATCGGAGCCTCACCAGAGCCTCCCGTGAAGTTCAATACCAATGTTCAAGCCTTGGTATCCCATATTGATCTTAGCAAAAAGCAGGAAGTCGTTACCAATCTAAATGATCAAATCAAGTTAGAATCGCAGCCGGCTTATCCTAATCAATCCTTGGATCGGCTATTTGCTAATGATGTGGTTGCTATTGATGCCGACGTTTCTGGAAAGAAATTTCTTATAGTGAGTCGGGGCGGTAATTATGTCATCCGCGCTACATTGCAAGACAATGGAACCCTGAGTATTAATGCTCCCGATAGAGTCATCCGCTTTCTAACGGGTAATATTCCCAGTGGGATAGTGATGAGTGGCGATGGGAAGCGCGCTTATACAAACAACGAGGTTAGCACCTCTGTAACGGCCATTGATTTGGAAAAAAATTTGGTTTTAGCCCGTGATATTGACTCCAGCACTCCCCCTAAGGCAGGTACGCGGGCGCATCGCAATATTGTCGGAAAGCTAGCTTTTTTTACCGCCCTTGGCATTCAAGATACTTTAGATCTCGATCATGATGGTAAATTCGACATCGAAATCCGTGACATCGTTCCCCTAGAATTCCGTGGGAAAGCCTCCGATAATGCTTGGAGTGACTGTGCTTCCTGCCATGAAGATGGACATAGTGATAATGTGACCTGGATTTTTCCTACCGGACCACGTCAGTCGATTCCTTTGGAAGGTACCTTTGCTAGGGGAAACAATGAAGACCAAAGAATCCTTAACTGGAATGCGGTGCGGGGTAGTATTACCGACTTTAACAACAACTCCCGGGGTGTCCAAGGAGGAATTGGGCATGCTACCAATGTTAAAGGTATAGATCGTACGGGAGAAATATTTAACCATGGTCCTACCATAGGGATTAGCGATGCCTTGGATGCCATGACAGAATGGGTAGCTAATGCGGTGCGGACACTCAACCAACCTCAAGCAGCTGATGAAAACCTTGACAATGGCGAAACCGTCTTCGCTTACTACTGTAGCCAATGCCATGGTGGAGCTAAGTTTTCAAAAAGCTCAGTGGCAGAGTATATTAATAATCCAAGCTTTGCGAATAATCCCCTGGGCCCCAACTTTTTCGCCGCAGGTAGAGAGCCCCCTCTAGACCCCAAATTGGAAGTAGCTGGTCCCCAAATTGTAGCAGTTAACCAAGGTTGGGATAGATTGCAATTTCTCGATGATGTGGGAACGTTTGATCCTACCAAAGTTACAGAAATTAGAGGCGCTGGTGCCTTAGGAGGCGGAGTGATCAATATCGCTGGCGACCCCAACGAGGGGGTAGACGTTGCAGCACAATCGACACAGGGATTTCCTTCCCTAGGAGGCATTGGTTTTAATGCCCCATCCCTATTAGGTGTGGGCTATCATGCTCCTTTTTTCCATGACGGTTCAGCGATTTCCCTTGAAGAGGTATTTAAGGTTCATCGTTTACCTGACGCAGCGAATCGAACTATTGAAGACGTTATTTACTATGCTGATGACTTAAATGACTTAAAATTATTTCTACTCTCGATCGATGATCGTACCGCACCGATACATTAGCTACCCGTTGAGGCTTTTGGTATAAGGCAGCTCACAGGGAAGGTAACTCTTCCTAGTGAGTTTTACTTTTAAACAGAGAGAGAAACTCTTGACGAGAGAGAGTTGCAGTTTTTCACACCTAGATCAATACTTCAATAATGAGCCTAGGTGGTCTTTTACTTTGACTTGAATCATATCGCCCTCCGTAGAACTGTAGGAGACAGGTGCCCTTTGCCCCCATACAGGTTTGGGCCAGCTAGCGTCGTTTTTATAGCGTGCAATATGATGAATATGAAGCTGAGGCACTATGTTTCCGATCACCGCAATATTCAGTTTGTCGGGTTTAAATTGAGCCATAATCATCTTGGCCACTATATTGGATTCAATCTGATAGCTTATCAGATCGTCACGGTCCAGCTCGTGGATTTCTCTCTTATTCGGTAATCGAGGAACAAGGATAAACCACGGATATTGCTTATCATTCATCAAAAGTAAAGCACAAAGCTTAAAATTCCCAAGATAAAGCGTATCAGCGGACAGTTGAGGGTCTAAGGAAAATGTTGTGGTCGTCACGAAAGATCCTACTTGCTTTAGATTATTTTAAAGGGCGTTACCAGATCTGAGGCGGAAAAGAATAGCTCATCATCTAGTGGATCATCCCATCATGGGTACTAGGCTGCTTTTTTATCATGGACTCGCAGTATTTGTTAGGTAAATTATAACAGCTTTCTGAATCTTGGCTATATCAGTAAGTCTGTAGATAACTTAAAGAGATTACCCAAGACTTGCGGTATAATAGGCTTTATTATGATCTGATCCCAATAAAGGGCTGCAAATGATGGTTATAATAACCCAGATTAGAAATTTTCAGATCTCGGATGATAGTTTCTAAAGCGACTTACGCTGCCGTCTTTACGAACTTTTTATTCATCATAACAGAGAGTTATATTACTTTAAGACACTCTTCATTAAAATTATACATCTGTGATGCGATATATAATCATAAACATTTGGATACGAGGAATAATATGAACAGCAATCTAGAGACAGAAGCTGACCAACTCCAATATCTGAAAGATTTTCAAGTAGCGATACAACAAACCCAAGCAGTAGTGCAGTATGATATTGCTGGTAATATTATAGATGCCAATGACATATTTTCTAACCTTCTGGGCTATACTTCCCAGGAAATCCTGGGAAAGCATGACAGTATATTTCTGATGCCGGGCTTAGCACAGACAGTCACAGATCATAGCAATTTATGGGAGCAACTCAATCGAGGATCTACAGTTCAAGGCGAATATAAACGCATGGGGAAGCAAGGCCAAGAAGTTTGGTTAAAAGGCTTATATAAATCTATTTGTGGTAAAGATGGAAAGCCTTTTCGAGTTATCATGGTGGCCACAGACATCACAGAGGATAAAAATAGAGAATTTGATTATTTTGGGAAAATAGCAGCTCTAAATAAGACTCAAGGAATCATCGAGTTTGCTATGGACGGAACAATTCTTACAGCTAACAGCCTTTTTTTAACTGCCGTAGATTATAAGCTTCATGAAGTAAAGGGACAAAATCATAGCATCTTCATGCCAAATGATCTTGTTAACTCACCAGAATATAAACAACTATGGGAAAAGCTGAATCGCGGTGAGTCAGATGTAGGTCAGTATAAAAGAATGGGGCGCAACGGCAAAGAAATTTGGATTCAAGCTTCCTACAACCCTATCTTAGGCGAAAATGGTGAGCCTATAAAAGTTATAAAATATGCTACAGATATCACCACTGAAAAACTTAAGGGTGCAGAATTTGAAGCGAAGTTAAAGGCGATAGACAAATCACAGGCGGTTATCGAATTTGACCCTAATGGTATGATTATAGCGGCAAATGATAATTTCTTAACAACGATGGGCTATGGCCTAGATGAAATTAAAGGTCAACATCACAGAATTTTTTGTGACATAAATTACACAAAAAGCCCAGCATATCAAAGATTTTGGGATAAACTTAATCTTGGTGAGTTTGATAGTGGGGAATATCGAAGGATTGGAAAAAATGCAAAGGAGGTATGGATTCGCGCTACCTATAACCCCATTTTTGACCTCAATGGCAAGGTTAATAAAATTGTTAAATTTGCAACGGATCTTACCAAAGAAAAACTTCAATATAACGAACTAGTAGATAAATTTGAAGAGTTGAGCGACGAACTTGGTGCTGCATCCGAGGAGCTAGCTTCCACTGCCAGGGAAATGGCACAAAATTCAAATTCTACAGAGCAGGAGTCGAAGTCTGCTTCAAACCTTTCCAATGAAGTGAGTGAAAGTGTTAAAGGTGTTGCCACTAACACTGAGGAGATGACAGCGACAGTGAAAGAAATATCGCAAAAAGCTATGGAAACCTCGAAAATATCCCATGAGGCCATGAACGCAGCACAAAACTCTACGGAGCTAATCAATGAGCTAGGTAAAGCTTCACAAGAAATCAGTGGCGTTATTAAGCTCATTAGTTCTATTGCCCAACAGACCAATTTACTGGCATTGAATGCAACTATTGAAGCAGCGCGGGCAGGAGAATCAGGTAAGGGCTTTTCTGTGGTTGCCAATGAGGTGAAAGAGCTGGCGAATCAAACCGCCAATGCTACTGATCAAATTACTCAAAAAATAAACCGTATCAAGGAAGTTACTGAGGTATCCGTCAGCTCAATCAAGGGTATTTCCGAAATCATAGACAAGGTCAATAATAACGCCACCTTGACGGCCACGGCAACGGAAGAGCAAGCTGCCACAACAAATGAAGTTTCCAAAATGATCGATGCAGCTCGTCAAGGGGTTGAAAACATTGTAGCAGTGATTGAAAACGCGGCTAAACTATCAAGAAGTACTTCGATGGGTGCACGGGACACTGAGTCTGCTGCCAATAAACTATCGGAAATGGCGAATATATTGAAAAAAATTATTGCTGAAGTGAAGAAAACGAATGACACGGATCAACGCTCCGCAGCCTAAAGTTTTTTAGTAAGGTATTAGCTAACACCTGTTAGTTCGTCTAGAGTCACCATAACATCACTTTCCTCAGAAGCTCACGCTAGTGCTTGATGGTACAGATAGATGATATGAGCTGGATCGTGACTTCACTGAGGGAACGAGTCTCCCACTAGAAGTTGCATGGTTGATATTTTTTGTAGTGTCAGTGAAAAAAGCCTAGAAGAGTCGCTTTTCTAACGAAGGTATTTTGTATCCAAACTTGTTATGCCTTGAAAGGAACCTCATCTCAGAGGTATGAAAAAGTTATCCATCCTATCCTGAAGGAGCGATTTTGCGGCGATGTCTAAAAAACTTACGCTCACTAAAAGAAGGATTTTTTGCATTTTTTTGCTATATTTAGCTTTATATAGCAGTTTCATCGATTAAAAGAGGTTTCTAATGGCAGAATATCAAACAGATTTACGTGACATTTACTTCAATCTTTTTGAATTACTTAAATGTCAAAAGCACATAGAAGGCCTGGCAGTCGAAGATTTGAAATCTATTGTCCAAGAGTATGACAAGTTTGTTGGCAAAGAGATATTTCCCTGTCGCGAGGAGGGTGATCAACAAGGAGTGCAGCTGGTTGATGGTAAGGTGACGGTCCCTTCTTGTTTTCAAGCCCCTAAAGATGGATTTTACGGGAATGGTTGGTTCGCCCTTGGATTACCAGAAGAGTTAGGAGGAGTGCCCGTCCCCCATGCCCTAGAAGTCGCATGCCAGTCCCTTTCAACAGGAGCCAATACTGCTTGGATGATGTATGCCGGACTCAGCAAGGGAGCGCTCAAGTGCATCCTTACCTGTGGCTCTGCTGAGCAGCAAAAACTCTTGGCAGAGCCTATGATTACGGGATTATTTGGAGGCACCATGTGTCTGACTGAGGCTGGTGCTGGGAGCGATGTGGGGGCTGTCAAAACCAAAGCTGTTGCCAAGGATCAGGGTCGATACTCTATCTCAGGTTCAAAAATATTTATTTCGTCTGGAGATAATCAGCTGTTTCAGAATATTATCCACCTTGTTTTAGCACGAACCCCAGGGGCCGCTGATGGGACTGCGGGTCTATCTTTATTTATTGTTCCCAAGTTCAAAATCGGGGCTGATGGCAGCAGCGGTGCCAGCAACGATGTTGTTTGTTCTAAAGTTGAAAAAAAGATGGGCTTACATGGGCAAGCGACCTGCGAACTGCTATTTGGTGCCCAGGGAAATTGTGAAGGCTGGTTGGTCGGTGAGGAAGGGAAAGGCATGAAATATATGTTTACCCTGATGAATGAAGCACGGCTTGATACTGGATTACAAGGAGAGGCTCAATCTAATCTTGCTTTTATGCTGACAAAGCAGTATGTGCACGAAAGAGTTCAGTTTGGAAAGCTGATTATTGAGCATCCCGATGTCAGAAAACATATGTTAAAGGTACGAGCTATGAGCCGCGGTTTGCGCGCCCTTTGCCTCTATACCGCTGACCTCTTTGATGGCAATGCCGAAGACAAGAACGAGCTTAGCTTGTTAACACCTATCTGTAAGGCCTATTGTAGCGATCAGGCCATGGAAGTCACTAGTACCGCTGTCCAGATGCATGGCGGTTATGGCTACTGCCGCGAATATGGCGTTGAGCAATTTATGAGAGATACCAAAATTGCCGCTATTTATGAGGGTACTAACGGTATCCAAGCCATAGACCTTGTCATGCGCAAGGTGATGCGTGACCAAGGAAAGACTCTTATGAAGTTAATGGCAAAAATGCAAGTATCATTAGCCCAAGGCTGTGAACCCTTCTCGGGGGCTGCACAAGCCATCGGTTTGTCACTGCAAAAAACTCAAGAAATTTTAAAAAAATTCACCACTTATGCTACTGCAGATGAATTCGATTCTATTCTCGTACATTGTACAGAATTCTTAGAAGTTTGCGGTCACATGATTACCGCTTGGCGTCTCCTAGAATCAGCAAAAGTAGCACATGCTTGTCTATCACAAGATCATGTTATGGAGGATGATAAGCTCTATTACCATTCGAAGCTTACCGATCTTAAGACTTTTTCGGAATACTACTTACAGAAAAATATGAGCTTAGCAAACCTTATCCTGCAAGGCGATGCGCTACTGCATCATGAGGTGATTTAATCTGCGCTGAACCTTCTTCGATGCAGACGGGAAACGCTGTAGCTGAAGTGCTACAGGAATTCCCTACTAATAGTAGCTTAGTGGCAGAGACCGTCAAGATCCTAGTTAGTGAGTGATGACTCAATACTCATATGCCCGAACATGATGCCTGAAAAGGATTTCTAAAACACATTTACGACAACACAAGAATTCTGGGCAAACAGCTACGTTTCAAACTGTATTTGCTCCATATTTTTTGATTGATTCTAACTGTTGCAGAATCGGTTGGATACTAAGCCATAGTAGCTTATTTATTAAGACTGGTACCTATTCATCAAGCAGAGGGAGGGTGATCGATCACAATGCCCTTCTTAGCAAAGCTATACCGAATCTAACAAGCTGATAGAATTGAAAATATCTGACAACCAGCTAATCTAACTGCACGAGATTAAAACTTTGTTTGCAGCTAATTAAACAGAATTAAAGGTGAAATCCTGAAAAGTGGTTGTTAAGTAAAGCATTTTAAGAACCGATATATACAATAAGTAATAATATACTCCACTCACATGGGAACAAAATAGATGCAAAAAGTGTTTTTAGCAATGTTTCCGGTAGTTTTTTTAAGCAGCTCATGCGGAAAAACTCAGGATGATTTCAGAGACACCAATCAAGACCCTTCATTGACTGCCAGCGTTAGTACCATTAGCGCCGTTTTAGAAACAGAGCCAATCCCCAATGGCCTGAACGATGCTGATGACCCTGCTGTTTGGATTAATGTAGCTGATGTCAACCAATCTCGAATCCTCGGGACCAGTAAGTTTGATGATGACGAGGCTAACCCCGGAGGCCTTGCTGTTTATGACTTAAGTGGAACAATGCTACAGTTTCTCCCGGTAGGAAAGCTGAACAATGTCGATATCATAGTTGGCCAAGGCGAAGGACAAGACCTTGCCTTGGCCTCTAACAGATTGACCAATAGTATAAGTATCTTTGCGATAAACTCACAAGGCGGTGTGGAACACATAGAGGATATTCTTATCGGAACTGCAGAGGAACCCAAAGAACCCTACGGATTATGTGCAGGAACCTTCAATGATCAAGTCTATGTTTATGTAACGTTTAAGGACGGGACGTTACAAATGTTTAGTGCTGCTGCCTCAGCCCCCATGGAACTTAGTTTAAGTAAGACTATTTCTTTAGGCTCTCTTGTGGACTCTGCTCAGGACAGATTAATCAAACACAATATTTATCAGGACCTACTCAGCGAAGATGAGTTAAACGAACTTGAAGAAGAGTATGAGGAAAGATTTATCCTTGAAGGCTGCGCTTTTGATTCTGAATCAGATCACCTTTTTGTTGGTATGGAACGGCTTGGTGTTTGGTTAATAGAAGCTATATCAGCAGAGCATGAAGCAAACCTTCTTTGGCCTATTACCTCTTCTAAAACTATCTATCCGAGTTCCGCACTAGGGGAGTCCTATCACTTAACCGATGATGTTGAGGGTATTGGGATTTATTATGGTGAAAATGGCGAAGGCAAAATTGTTGTGTCCTCTCAAGGCGTCGATGAATATGTGATATTTGATCGTAAAAGCCTCGAATATTCTGGCGCTTTTAAGGTAGCGATCGGCGATGATCCGGTCACCGCAACCGATGGTCTTGAGGTATCCAGTAAGCTTAAGACAGCAGACTTTCCCGAAGGCATTCTAGTGGTTCACGACGACGAGAATAGTGAAGGGGAAAGTTTTGCTAATGGTAATTTTAAAGTTGTGTCGTGGAGCGACGTCAGTTCTATTATTGATTAGGATAAAGGTCTCCTTACCACTTGTCCTACCAGCAGTCAAAGCTCAGACCCCCTCCTGCACTTAGGCTGCTAGAAAAGCCCAGACAAAAGAGAAAATTTCATGCGGGTATTTTGGGCTATCTTGCTACACCTTCAGTTTAGCTATTCAAATCTCGTAATTTGTCATCCACCTGCTGCCATTTTTAAAGGTGCTGTCGGAACATATCATTGGTAGCGATGATTACTTTTTCGGCATAATGGTTAGATTTTCGTGGTATCTAATGGGTCTCTACAGCTAACTTTTAACAAAGCTATTTCACATCAAAAGCCATATTAGCGTAGATTTTGGTTCGAAACCGTAATTTTCTCTTTAAAAACGGTATGAAATAGTTTTCTTCTGGATTTATTATAAGGTTGGCATAGGCTTTGCTTTTTGGGTTTTGAAGTCGAAAACTTTAGCGTGTGGAAATTGACTTTAGAACCATATGCATAGATGTCACTTATACGTAGAAAGTATCTTTTTTTCAGGACTGCCAAATGATAAAAGCAGATACAGCCGACGTTGATCAAGCTACTGCGTTTTAGCATATTTCCTTTGGTAGAAAGAGTTTTAAGGCATCCCAAAATTCTATTGAAATAAAGGATTGCCTTTTTTAGACAAAATTCTTCTTGAACCGCAGTTGCTTGATCGATGAGGGATACATAGATAAAATAATTTACCTAACTGGAGATATGTCATATTGGACATCAAACTCATTCTAAACTCAACAATTTTATTCGTTGTCACTTCTATTCATACAGTTTTTGCATCTAATATAGATTTACAAAGACATATAAAGATACAGATTGAAGTTGACGGCTTCAAACCGTGGGACCCAAGAGAGTCTGCAACCGGAGTGAATGCATTTAAGGCTGCTGTGCATACACAACCATTGTATTTTACACGTGAGCATCGAGTCAAATCTGGCTATATAAAGAACTGGAGTTGGAATTATAAAAAAAAACTTTATGTTTTTAAAATTGATAGAAGTTATAAGTTTCACGATGGACGACCGATAGAAGCAAGAGATTTCGAATTTGCTCTAATTAACTCGACTTTGGCCATTTTTTTACCCTAATTACACGGCGTAAGACCATAAAGTAGTGAGTCTTTAAGTTCTTTGGGCA
>JBNKNM010000051.1:0-29370 GCA_050293845.1 Pseudobacteriovorax sp.
TCCTCATTTAGCCACAAATGATATCTTTGATTGGCTTGGCAAAAACCTTACGCAAAGGATTCTAGCTATACTTGAGTCTGAAGGTGTTACGGACAAACCTAAAATCCTAGGGGAAGTACACCCGCAGGCTATCATAGAGGGAGCTGTATATATTGCTAAAGGAGCAAAAGTCGGTCCGGCAGCTTACATTTGTGGTCCGAGCTACATAGGACCTGAATGTGAGGTACGACACGGTGCTTTTATACGTGGCAGCGTCTATGCTGCCCGCAAAGCAATCATTGGCCATACTACAGAAGTCAAGGGTTCTCTTTTTGGTGAGGAAGCTAAAGCCGGGCATTTCGCTTATGTTGGCGACTCCTTGCTAGGGGATCATACTAACCTTGGTGCAGGCACCAAGTTGGCTAATCTTAAACTCAGGGGAAACGAAGTAAAGGTTTTGCATCCGGAAACAGACGCACTAACACCTTCAGGCCTGCGAAAGCTGGGAGGAATCCTAGGCCACCATGTGCAAACAGGTTGCAATGCTGTGATATCTCCTGGCTCTATATTGCTACCGCACACCGCAGTCCTACCCTGTGTCCACTTCCATGGAACTCTAAAAAAAGGCTACGCCAAATAGTATTCAGTTTTGATCACGCAACATGTTATCCTAAAAGAAAAATTTTATAGGTAACGCATGGTTAAATACGAAAAAAAATCAATGGAAAAGCTTCAAGAAGAGGCCGAAGAAGGGAGTTCTGAAGCCCAATCAGCCCTGGGGCTGCTGAACGAGCTTGGTCTGATGTATAGTGACTCTACCATGAACTTTCTCGAAGCGCTTCAGTGGTACGAAGAAGCGGCAAAAGGGGGTGATTACTTAGCTGCACTATCTGCAGCAACGATTTATAAAGTCGGAGCCCCAGGGATAGAACCAAGCTCTGAAAAGGCGGAGTTTTATTTCAACATAGCTGCTAAACTTGGTTTTGATAAACCTGAAAATCGTATCGAAGTGGGAAATAAGGCTACTATTGCTGGAAAAAAAGTGCTCATTATTGACCACCCTGGTCCCCAACGCAACCAAATGCACCAAGAACTTATATCCTTCGGGTTTAATCCTATCGATGCGGATGGATTGGCTGCAGCACAAGGTAGCTTTTTAAAATACCAAGATATTCACTGTATCTTTGTCGATCTTGATATTTCAAAACCAAATCCTATAACGCTATTGGAAGGAATACGCAAGATTCGCTTAGCCAAAGAACTGCCTATCGTTGTAGTCACGACCATCACTGACGTTCAAGTGATCAAACTAGCAAGAAAACACAATATTAGTGGTTGGCTTTTAAAGCCAGTTAAGGATAAATTGGTAGGCAAAGCTGCACGACGACTTGCTTAGGGGATTAAGTTTGACCCAAAAGATCACCCATCAACCGGCAGAGCGGAATAAAGACCCTATTTTCAGGGTGATGTCCCCTTTCCTGCCCCACGCTTCAGTCCTAGAAATTGCTTCGGGTTCAGGCCAGCATGGTAGCTATATTTGCAGTAAGGACCCGTCGGTTATTTGGCAGCCATCTGATATTACTTCTGAAAATATTACTTCCATCGATTTTTGGGGCCAGGAATACCAATTGACCAACCTCAAACCCGCGATTACCTTAGACTGCCTCCAGCCAGAAACTTGGCCTGATAGACAATATGACCTTATTGTAAATATTAATATGATCCATATTAGCCCTTGGGAAGCGACTGTTGGACTCTTTACCTGCGCCAATAGGTTGCTCGCAGCTCAGGGAAAGCTGTTTACCTATGGGCCTTACTTTCAAAGAAATACCAGCCCTGCTCCGAGTAATATACAATTCGATCAATGGCTTAAAAACCAAGATCCCCGTTGGGGAGTCCGGTTTTTAGAAGAGGTGGTTTTGCTAGGGGAAAGCTATAATTTTCAACCGCAAAAAGTGGTCCCCATGCCAGCCAATAACCTTGCTATCATTTTTTCTAAGATTGAGCGCTGTTAATAGCCAGAATGATCCTGTTTTTAAGGGCTTAGAAAATTTAAACATCAATCATACATTGGGTTCATACCAACGCAAGCCCTACTCTGGATTATTTTCACCAAAGATATCTATTTGAGAATATTGATATTTCAAAGCAATATTCGAGAAAGTTTAAGATTAACTCCTTGTTTTACCGAACACTTTCCTTAGAGTGCGCATGTACCTGCTTTAGTGGAAGATAAATGAAGACTTCGATACGCAACAGCATTATAAGACTTGTTATTTTAAGTAGCATGTTAGCTTGTCAGGAAGAACCAGTTGTCAAAGATACAACCATTGACAATACGGCAACATATGGTGACTTTGATATCGTTCTGAACAATATAAATGCTTTGGTGCCCCATGGTCTCGGCTTAAGTTCACTGTTATCACCGAAATTTTTCTCATCTCAGCCTTTAAAAGTTTCGTCAGCTGAACGTAACTTCGAAGCATGGCAAGAAAAGCTGGAGATAACTCTTTCCACAAGCTCCCTGGAAGAGTGTAACCAGGCCATGCCCGAGGGGGTTTGGACTGTAGATCCCTTAGACCATATTACCTGCTTTGGACCTGAACTTTCTTATAAAGACCACCCGGAATTTGCAACAAATGGGGTTATTCCCAAAAATAAAGTAGGTATGTGGTGGGAATTTGCCGATGTTAATGCTGTAAAAGGTAAATCTTGCAGCGCGGCAGTTATGAATCGGCTTAATGAACCATCCAACTATATCGGCCAATCTGCTATCGGCTTGGTAGCATGGGGTAGCTGCGCAGCACGTATTCACCGTCACCCTTTACCAAAAGCTGGTACCAGCATTGATTTCTTGGAATCGATCGATCCTACATCATGGCAAGAACAGGGCTTTACCATCAATATATTTCAAATTTCTGCCTCTGATGAAGCTCCTGCGGATCAGGCAATCTTTACGATAGTAATTGAAGGTTTAATGTCACTCGATGGTAATGCTGTACCTTTTTCGACATTAATGAAGCATCGGCTCAAAGATGAAAAATTTCAAAGCTATTCAGGTTATATCCAAACAGTCATAAACCTTGATGATAATACTCATGTTGCTTACTCCCTGGTCTATCAACTGGAAGATGAAGTTTATCGAACAGTAAGTCGACAGATTATCGATGATACCAATAGTGGCAACTATTTCTCGGACCAAACCAAACTGATAGACAACAGTTTCTATGACAAGCAGTTTCGCTGGATT
The DNA here is from genome assembly GCA_050293845.1 of Pseudobacteriovorax sp. Classification (GTDB taxonomy): domain Bacteria; phylum Bdellovibrionota_B; class Oligoflexia; order Oligoflexales; family Oligoflexaceae; genus DT-89. The sequence goes on from JBNKNM010000051.1 coordinate 3,230, forward strand.
GAAATATCTAGCCAATGGACCCCAGATTTAAATCATAGACAGACTATCCTCTGGAAAGATCATTTCAATATGATTTTAAATGGAAACACAGATAGCGAAGGGAATGGTTCCGTATATTTCGGCTATAGCGATAGCAATCCTGATGCTGATACTTATGGCAAAATAGAAGGTATGGCTTGCTTTCCAGACGAAACCAATGGTTTTCAACTACTTCCTAAAACCCAACGTCAGCTTTTGCAAAGTAACAGTACATCTGGTTTATGGGAAGTTAACACTTCCGACATTGTTTTTGTACCAACAAATAGCTGCGATGTCAGTTACGTCATAGCCTTTCCTGGCTCAAAAAACCATTACACCAAGATAGTAAATGGTCCCATCAGCAACAATTTATTCGACATCGAAACATACAACAAACAATGGTTGAGCCCTTCGCATCCAACTTATTAAAACTTGCCATCTATACAACAGCATCATGTCTCTTATCGACCATGGCAAGCTAAAAAATTTTCGCCATAAGAATAAGGCTTATAGGCGGTAATATTTTCCTATCAACTAAGGATATAATAAGAAAAAACGTCGATAATGTTCGCTGTGAAACAATTCATTCTACAAATTCTTTCCATATTCGTACCAACAATAAATGTTATAGGTGCACCGCTACTTATTTCCTCTGATGAAAAGAATTTCCGGATCCCCTTAAACCAATTCGAAGTTGAAATTGAGTGGTACCAAGAAGAGTCTGTGCCTTTATATATTACAATTTCGCAAGATTCATTAACATGGAAAAAGTTTGATAGCGGCAACAGATTGCCACAACTCATACTTTCCATCCATATAGACGATCCTAGTAATATTCACCTCACCTATAAAGAGAATTCATATATACCTGAAATAAAAGATCAAAAACACATATTCTTAACGGTCGACGTATTTTCTAACGATAAAGTAAACATCCTAAAAGATGGAAGAAAGCTTGGCTACATAACCGTCAGCCCCAACCCTAATTACTTCAAACATAGATATGTCTATGTCGATCATAGCTGTTCACCATTTAACATTAATCTAGGACAAACTAAGGATCTTTTCACATCGATTAGCTGCCATTTCTATCCAAATAAAAAACGCAAAGGAATCTTAGATATTTCCCTTTTACCTGCAGAAAGCCGACTTTCTGATAATAGCAATCCCCCCTATACAGTCCAGCTTACCGGCGACGCTAAATCAGAGGCTCGTTTAAAGAAAGATGACGAAAAATTTATTTTTGAAATAAAGGCGAACGTTCCTAAGTACATCCCTCAATTAAAGATTGCATTAGGTTATGGACCCTATTTTTTAAAGGCCATAGATGAAGAGAAGAAATCAAAAAATCATCTTACGGCTGCCTACATGATCTACGGGAAATACGACCTAAGCAGCACTACCTCTATTAGATTTTTCAACGCTCTTCTTAACTCAGGAACTTTATTTAATAACCTTGGTAGCTATTTTGCTTATGAGGTGGGATCAACAAAAAACAGAAGACTTTCTATCGTTCCGTTGCTTGGTTTTCAGGGTATTTCATTTCGAAAAAATAAAGACGACAGCATATTCACTCATGTCATCTTCCCCCAGGGTGGAGAGTTAGTTTATCGTCATGCGTTTGGCTTTAGAAATTATCACTTAATTTATGGAATGTTTGTTTCAACAATTGAGAACGTCGGATATGAAAATATTTGGCTCAGGTTTGGAAAGAAAATTTTTTGGGAAATTAACTTGATCAACTGGAACTTTGAAGGCCGGCAGACAAGAATGTGGGGGCTTTCAGTTGGAGTGCCTTTCCTTTCAATCTAGCAACTTGCATTGTAGCTTTCATACTTGACTCACAGGCTGTGAGTCCCCCCAACCTCAAGTGTCTGGTGCATTTAAGCATAGGTGATATCCTCTCTCGACTGAAGTCGAAATGGCCATCTGTCAGTTCCTGGTTTGCTGCTCAAGCTGCGCAAGTCGCGCCTCCAGTTCCTTGATTTTCTTTTCGTACTCACCCATTTTTTTTGTATGAATCAATCCGCGACGCCACTGCATCGCTGGTACCGCTGGAAACCCCATTATGGTTTGCTGGGGATCAACTGAACTGATGACGCCTGCTTTAGCTCCGATCTTGACGCCATCACCTATCTTGATATGCCCGGCAATGGCTGCCTGACCTCCGGCTAACACCCCATTACCAACATAAGCGCTGCCACCTACCGCCGTCATAGCTGAAAACATACAATGTTCACCAATTTTAGCGTTATGGCCGATGTGGACTTTGCTATCGAACTTAGTGCCACCTTTGATATGGGTCTCTCCCATGGTAGCCCGATCAATAGTACAGCAGCCGCCCAATTCCACATGGTCTTCGATACGAACAATCCCCATTTGAGGGATTTTTTCAATGGTGCCTTCTCCTACCGCAAAACCAAATCCATCAGCTCCTATGACACAACCTGCGTGGATGAGATTATGACTACCAATAATGCAGCGCTCCCCGATAACAGTGTTAGCATGGATAACAGTATCCTCACCTACGCTGGCTTGTTTGCCAATAAAGACGCCAGGATAAAGCACTGCACGATCGCCGATCTCAGCATCAGCGGCTATACAGGCAAAGGGGTAAACGGTAACATCCTTGCCAATTTTTGCGGTGGGATCAATAAAAGCTTTATCGCTGACTGAACGCGGACCATGATCTACTTGGTAAAATAGATTAGAAATTTTAGCGAAAGCAAAGTGAGGATCTTTATGGATAATCTGGGGTAAGGGACAATTATCAAGAGGAGAGCGGGTGATGACCGCACTAGCTTGGGTACTATTCAGGTGCTCCGCGTACTTAATATTCGCAAGAAAGGTAAGTTCTCCTTCCTGAGCTTGATCAATGGGAGCGACACCATAAATCAGGATCGATGTAGGATCTTCATTGCCAGGACATAGCAACTCTACCTGCAAATATTGTGAGAGTTCTTGCAAATTCATATTAGTATACCTTCTTCAGGGGACGAACAACCTTCCTTAAATGCAAAACCTTAACGCTTTACAAAAGCCAGTGCGAGATCTTCTGCCACACCCACATAAGTTTTTGGGCTAAGCTCGAGTAATCTCTTTTTAACATCTTGGGGAATTTCATCACATTCCCGAATAATCGTTTTAATGGCTTCTTCGGTCACAGCCTGTCCCCGTGTGGCCGCTTTTAATCTTTCGTAGGCGTCAACAACCCCGTAGCGTCGCATTACGGTTTGGACAGGTTCGGCCAGAACTTCCCAGGCGTGATCCAAATCTTCGACAAACCTGTTCTCACTGACCTCAATTTTATCAAGTCCCTTGAGCAAAGAGCGATAAGCAATTAAGCAATGGCCAAACACGGTTCCTAGAACCCTTTGCACCGTTGAATCGCTCAGGTCCCGTTGCCAGCGCGAAATGGGCAACTTATCTGCCAAATGAGTAATAAGACCATTAGCGATTCCCAAATTGCCCTCAGCATTTTCAAAGTCGATGGGATTGACCTTATGAGGCATGGTTGACGAACCTACCTCTCCTGCCTTTGACTGCTGCTTAAAGTAACCAATCGAGATATATGACCAGATATCCCGTGTAAATCCAATCAGTATGGTGTTGAAGTGCTTAATAATTTCGCAAAACTCTACCATGCTATCATGATTCTCGATCTGAGTCGTTAATGGGTTTTGTTTAAGTCCGCATCGACCTTCAATGAATCGTCGGCTTAACTGGGGCCAATCAACAGTGGGATAAGTGGTGACATGAGCGTTATAATTGCCAACAGCCCCGCTCATTTTACCTTCTAATTGTAAATTAAGAAGTTTCTTATGCTGTCGTTCCAAACGATGGGCAAAAACCGCGAGTTCTTTCCCTAAAGTTGTTGGTGAGGCTGTCTGACCATGGGTCCGTGACAGCATGGGGAGATGGGCAAACTGAACAATTTTTTGCCCCAAATCGGCCAAAATACGATCCCACAATGGGAGTATGGCTTGTTCGCGGCAATCCCTTAGCATCATAGCGTAGGAAAGGTTGTTGATATCCTCTGAAGTACAAGCAAAATGAATAAAAGCCAGCTGAGCATCTGTGGCTCCCGATTCTCGCAACACGTCACGCAGGTAGTATTCGACTGCTTTAACATCGTGATTCGTTTTCGATTCGTAGGCTTTAACTTTACCGCACGCCTCTGATGGGGGAGCTTTAACCAGATTTTCCAAGGTGTTTTTTAGCACCTCTGAGAAGGTCAGGTCTTGGCGAATAATGGGATCTTCTGCCAAGTGCAATAACCAAGCTGCTTCGACGCGAATCCGATGTGCTATCAATCCTGCCTCGCTACAAATGGCAGCCAGCTCTTCTACCTTGCTGCGATAGCGACCATCAACTGCGGAAATGGCAAATAGTTGGTTTTCAAGTGAGTTCACAGGGGGTACCTCTTTTAATTATATTGGCCGGAAATAGGTTCTTCAGCGGCAATTCTAACGAGGCTGGTATATCATGAGGAATTCCGGAGTTCCAGTGGACAGAGTGGAAAACATACGATAAATAAGGCAACGGCGTGGGAACCTGAAAAAATTCTAACCAATTTAGAGGACCAAAGTTATGGGCAATGTAACCATCATTGTAGGAGCCCAATGGGGTGACGAAGGCAAAGGGAAATGGATAGACATTTTGGCAGACAATGCTGACATCGTCGCCCGCTACCAAGGAGGCAATAACGCTGGCCACACCCTGTATGTAGATGGCGAAAAAGTTGTTCTGCATCAAATTCCAAGCGGAATTTTTCAAGGAAAAATCAGCGTGCTGTCTGCTGGAGTGGTCATTAATCCTAGCCAACTTCTGCAAGAAATTAAAAAGGTATCTCCTTATTGCACCTTGACACCCAGTTCCCTATGGCTCTCTGCTCGCTCTCACATCATCACACCATGGCATATATACTTAGATAGCAAAACCGAAGAAGAGTCGGACACCCCCATAGGCACAACCAAGAGAGGCATTGGACCCACCTATGCTGAAAAAGCTAATCGTACAGGCTTAAGACTTGGTGATTATATTGATGTTGACCGGCGCCGTACGTGGATTCATTTCATGACCAAACGCTTTCCAACCTTTGAGCAGCACCTTAAAGATCATCAAGAACTTTGGGAAGAGTTTCACCAATCTGCCTCAGCATTAGCAGCTTTTGTCTGCGATGCAGAGACTCGACTACGCCATGAAGTATTTAAGGGTAAGCAACTACTTTTAGAAGGTGCTCAAGGAGCTCTTTTAGATATCAACCATGGAACCTACCCCTACGTAACCTCAAGCTCTACAGCTGCTGGTGGAGCTTTTGCCAGCATAGGCTTGTCACCCCGAGCGATCAAAAACATCTATGGTGTCGCTAAAGCATACCTCACCCGCGTTGGCGAAGGTCCTTTCCCGACGGAACTATTTGATAATGACGGCAAAAATCTAGCTGAGAAGGGCCGTGAATTTGGTGCCACAACTGGAAGGCCAAGACGCTGCGGTTGGTTAGATGGAGTGGCCCTGAAATATTGTCGCGAGGTCAACGGCATGGATGGCATTATTCTAAATAAAATCGATATATTAACGGGATTCGATGAGCTAAAAATCGCGGTAGCCTATGAACATCCGGAACTTGGAGAAATCAAAGATTTTCCCTGGAACTTTGCTGTTCTTAACGAATGCAAACCGATATATAAAACTATGGAAGGGTGGCGGGAAGAACTCCCCGATACTGGAAAGATTTCTGATCTACCGCCTGCAGCATTGGCATATATCGCTGAAATTGAGCGGATTATTGGTGGTCCCATCTCCCATGTGGGGACCGGAGTAAACCGGGGAGACGCGCTATTTCGCTAACATGCAACCGGGATCTGAAAAATTCAGTGAAAAAATTTTTATCAGATCCCCTTGAGAGTAATTTTTAACATCCGGGGTTTGTATGGATGACTTTCACCCAATTGTTGCGGAATGGTTCAAGGACAAATTTAAGACACCAACTCTCCCCCAAGCCCGCGGATGGCCCCCCCTAAGACAAAACAAAAATGTTTTGATAGCAGCCCCTACGGGGTCTGGGAAAACCATGTCAGCTTTCCTGGTTGCCATTGACCAGCTCGTGAGACAAGCTATCACCGGAACCCTAGATGATCGACTTGAGGTCGTGTACGTTTCACCACTGCGAGCGCTTTCTAACGATATAAAGATCAATCTAGAAGTTCCCCTTGCAGAAATAACAGATCTAGTACAGCAGCGAACCGGTAAAAACATCAAAATCCAGGTAGGGCTGCGCACTGGGGACAGTACAGCTACGGAACGATCGCGCCTTTTAAAGAGCCACCCCCATATCTTGGTCACTACTCCAGAATCCCTTTACCTTCTTCTTACCAATGCCCGCGGACGCGCTCTGCTGGAACCGGCGCGATATCTCATTGTCGATGAGATTCATGCCCTTGCCCGCGATAAACGCGGTAGTCATCTCAGTCTGAGTCTTTGCCGTCTCCAGCACCTCTGTCAGAGACAGCTCATTAAAGTGGGTCTATCAGCCACTCTCAAACCGTTATCGTTAGTAGGGGACTTTCTCTGCTATCGTGAACCCTATAAGATTATCGACTGCAGCGCTGTTCGTAACATAGAACTTGCCGTTAGCATTCCTGAATCTCCGCTGTCAGCAGTTTGCAGCCATGAACAGTGGTCCGAAGTATTCCACAATCTAGAGCAAGCTATTACCTCCCATCGCTCAACCCTGGTTTTTGTCAATACCCGACGGATGGCAGAGCGGGTGACTTTTCACCTTGCGGAACTGCTGGGAGAGGATGCTGTAACCAGCCACCACGGCAGTTTATCAAAGGAAGCCCGGTTCAATGCTGAGCAACGCTTAAAGTCGGGGCAGCTCAAAGCGATTGTAGCAACGGCTTCTTTGGAACTGGGTATCGATGTGGGATTCATCGATCAAGTATGTCAAATAGGATCTCCTCGCTCCATTGCTACGTTTCTCCAACGCATTGGTAGATCCGGTCACGCTCTTGGTCTCACCCCCAAAGGGCTCTTATTTGCCTTAACCCGCGATGAACTCTTAGAGTGCTATGCATTGATCCAAGCAGTTCAAGATGGTGATATGGATACCATTGAAATTCCAGAAAATCCTCTTGATATTCTCGCCCAACAAATAGTCGCCGCAGTAGCAGAGGAAGAATGGTATGCAAATGATCTCTTCAAACTCGTCACAAACTGCTGGACCTTCCGTAACCTAGAACGCAGTTTGTTCGACCAAATACTCAAGCTTCTCAACGACGGGGCCAGTGCTACGACTCGTAAAGGGGCGTTCATACATTGGGACAAGATCAACGATAGAGTTAAAGGGCGGCCCCACGCTAGACTTTCAGCTTTAACATCCGGGGGAGCCATTCCAGAGCAAAATCTTTATCGGGTTGTTACCGGGGATAGTGGCACATTTGTCGGTACACTGGATGAGGATTTTGCTATTGAGTCCAGCCGGGGTGATATCTTCCTGCTCGGCAACACTTCCTGGCAGGTTGAAGCTGTACGCCAGGGGCAAGTTATCGTCCATGATGCCGGTGGTGCCCCGCCCTCGATCCCTTTTTGGCTCGGCGAAGCGCCTGGCAGAACATATGAGCTGTCCCGTAAGGTCTCCGAGTTGCGAGCTAGCATCGATGCGCTGCTGGATGATGTTAATTTCGCTGAAGATCCTGTTAATCTCGAAACGAGGGGCTTTTCCCAGCGGTATTACCCTCTACAAAAGTTTCTTCAGGAGCAGTGCCACGCTGATGATTGGGGAATTCAGCAGATCCTCAACTATTGCAGCAGCCAAAAGTTAGCTATGGAAAAGCTTCCTACGCTGCAAGATATTTATTTCGAGCGTTTTTTTGATGATACAGGTGGGATGCAACTAGTGGTACATGCTCCCTATGGAGCCCGTATCAACCGCGCTTGGGGATTAGCCTTTCGTAAAAGGTTTTGCCGTAGTTTTGATTTTGAGCTTCAGGCTATCGCTGATGATAACGGTATCGTGTTGGCTGTAGGACCTAACCAGAGCTTTCCCTTGGAGAGTATGTTCAACATGCTCAATTCCCAGAATTGTCGGCATTTACTCATCCAAGCATTGCTGGATGCACCTATGTTTCAAATTCGCTGGCGTTGGAACGTTACTAGAGCATTGGCCGTGCTAAGATTTCGTGGAGGCAAGAAAGTCCCTCCCCACCTCCAGCGCTATCAATCCGATGATCTGTTAACCAGTGTCTTTCCCGGACAAACCCAGTGCTTCGAACACCGCACAGGAGACTTAGAAGTTCCTGATCACCCTTACGTTTTACAGACAGTACACGACTGTCTCACCGAAGCCATGGATGTGACACGTTTTGAAGAACTTATGCTAGCAAAAAAAGAAGGACAGATTACTTTTCACGGTATCGATACTAGGGAACCTTCTCCCTTTAGTTACGAACTCATCAATGCCAACCCTTATGCATTTTTGGATGATGCTCCCCTCGAGGAAAGGCGGACACGAGCCGTATTTACACGAAGCGTTCTCAATCCAGCTGATTTTCAACAACTGGGCAGTTTAGACCTTAAGGCTATTAATAAGGTCTGCAGTGAAGCCTGGCCCCTCATTCGCAATCCTGACGAATTACACGATGCCTTATGCCAGTGGGTGGCTATACCCCTGCAAGATATTCTACCTCAAAAGTCCATGTTAGAAAAACTTATCATCCATCACCGTGCTTTTATGTTTCATCATCATGGGGACACCTTAGCTGCCGCCAGTGAAAACCTGGGATCGATTCGTTCCCTATATAATTTTACAGAGGAGCTACCCCATGTTCCCACTCTGTACCGTGAAAAAAAACCTTGGAAGGATGCCTTAAAGGCTTTTGTCAGGGGGCAGTTAGAATGTCGTGGCCCTACCAAAGCAAACGAACTAGCCCAAACCCTTGGTATTGATGAAGCTCATATCAACACTACTCTGCTTGCATTAGAAAGCGATGGTGTTATTCTTTCGGGTCATTTTCGCAGTGGACCTCCCGCAGTAAAAGAGTGGTGCGAAAGGCGATTATTAGCGCGTATCCACCGCTTAACCATTGAGGGTCTCAGGGAACAGATTAAGCCTGTTGCCCTTACTCAGTTCATAAAGTTTTTGTACCACCATCAACATCTGGACCCTGCCACGCAGCTATCAGGTGAAGATGGTACCAAGCAAATCTTGCTACAACTTATGGGGTATGAAGCTCCTTGTAGCTCATGGGAACAAGAAATACTTGCCAGTCGCATTGATAATTACTCACCACAATTTCTCGATAACTTATGTTTTACGGGAAGCTTTGGCTGGGGACGTTTAGCACCTCCCCATAAAAAAGCCGACGATAGAGAAAAAATAAACCAACTAAGCCGTATTATGCCCATATCTTTTTTTCCACGGACTCAGTTATCCTGGCTTTTAAGAAAAGAACGCCCTGATGATTACTTACATATAACAGAACTAGGCCGTAAGATTTATGATTACTTAGCAACGGGTGTAACGCCATTTTTCGAGGACTTGAAAGCAGCGATCCGACAACCTGCAGCAGCTGTGGAAGAAGCGCTTGGCGAGCTGGTAAGCCTTGGCTTTGTGAATGCCGATAGCTTTGCTGCCCTGCGCCCATTTATCTCAAGCGATCGTAAATTGAAAAGCTCCAGTAGCATTAGAAAACGGTCCCGCAGGCGATTGATCTTTGAAACAGGATTTCAAAAGGGGGGTCGCTGGGCCATGTTCCCTCCTCCCATGCCTCCCATCGAAGAATCTGAACGCATCGAAAACTGGGCTTGGCTTTTGTTGGAGCGCTACGGTGTCGTATTTAAAGATCTTATATTAAGGGAAAAACTTGTTCCTAACTGGTTTGATTTAGTACGAACCTATCGGCGCATGGAGATGCGTGGAGAGATTCGCGGAGGACGTTTTGTCCATGGTGTTAGCGGCGAGCAATTTGCTCTTCACGAAGCGATTGATAAGCTGCGCTCCCTAAGGTCCATTACATCTTCCCAGCAGTGGATCGTCCTATCTGCATGCGACCCTTTAAATTTGGAAGGTATCGTTAACGATCATAAAAAAATTACTCGCACACCAGGCAATCGTCTACTCTTTGAGAATGGCGAACTTATAGCTTATCGCGAAGCGGGGGCAACAAAGATACTAATAGAAACGACTCCAGAAAAAGTCGAGATGATCAAGAGAGCCATAAGATTAAACGGTCACTTTCGACAAAATGATCCTTTTTTGAAGCAGTTTTTCAATAGCCTGGAGAAGCAAAAGGATAAGCCCTCCTCCAGCTCTAAAGGAAATTTAACTTGGTCATTAATTAAAGGTGAGCGCTAGTCTCCTTTATACAGACAGTGCCTAAAAAGGCAGTTTTTTGCCCTTGAAAAGATCCTTGGCCTTATTCCTAAGCTTTTCTTCGAGTTTCTTACCCTCTTTCTTAATCTTTGCCCGTTGCTCCTTCTTCACCTTATTGAGCTTTTCTTTAGCCTTCTGACCCATGACTGCCTTGACTTTTTTACCCGCTACCCCAGCAAAGTGAACTGGAATTTGCTCAAACTTATAACAAGGAACGCTTAGCTGACAACCAACTTTGATGGGTAGACGAACAGGCTGTCCCGGTTCAGCAAGGATTTCTTTGACAGTCACCCCATTGTAGGTCATATCAACATCTTGAAGCCTTGTTTTGTTGTAAACATCAATAACGTTCCACTTGGCGTTGATTCTATCTTTAATGAGATCAATCCAAGTATAGCCTTCGATCAGTACTCCTTGCTGAGGATATGGCTCTCCTTTAAAGTTAGGAGCCTCTATGGCCCCATCTTTCAAGGTAAAATTTGAGCTAAATTCCTTATAACCTACCTTTGAATCGGACCAGGATTTTGATTCGTAGTTCGGGATTTGAGACCATTTCTTTCGAATGCTTTGTATGCCCTCACTAGCACCATCTTTAACCATCTTACTCACATCGATAGTAGCAAAGTTAGCTTCTTTAATAGAAAATTTTCCTTTCAGAGCAAGATGCTTTAAAACACTATCTGGGTTGAGACTAAACCCTACTCCATTAGCTCTAAAGGAAAGCCTCCCTATCACTGTATTGGCAAAAGATGGAAATTGGCTTTGTACAGCTTTTTCAAAATTAATGTTATTAACGTCAATACCTAGAGAATAAGTTGGTTGCTGAGGTTTAAGATCTAAGTCAGCAACAGTTTTAAGTTCACCATCAAAAACGTTAAATTTTAAAGGATCGAGGTGGAATTTTAAGTTCTTAAATTGAGCATCAGTGATAAGGTTAGATATTTTCACCTTCGAGAATATTAATTCGGTAAAATTTACCAAAAGATTCGCTTGCAATCCTTGCAAAAAAGCATTGTGTCTTAAATGGTCCAAATCCTTGTCAAGGTTTGCTGGAGGAGACGAGGTTTTATTCGTAGCTATGGTCTTTGCCCCCTTCTTTGCTGCAGCTGGTTTGGAGTTCTCTGATGCTTTCTCAGCTTCAGGTAAGATCTTATCGAGATTTAACTTATTGGATTTAATCGATACTTTAATATTAGGCTTCGCAAAATTTTCAATTTTTCCCACTATACTAACATCAGAATCATCAGTATTTATATTTATTTTCAAACTTTCCAAATTGTCAGTTTTTAGCAAGGCAGTCCAGGAAAGTCCAATATTTTGGGCGAATAAGCCTTTCAGAGCTGGAATTACGGAGGGCCATTTATTGGTGTGAATAGTATTTTGTTTGACTGCGAATCGATACTCTAATGGATTAAAAGCAGCTTCACCAGAAGCTTCCAACAATAATTCGTGGAAAGCCAATTTCAACAGACCATTTTTGAAATGACTTGCTGATACATCACCTCTAATTTGTATCGCTCCAGTAATGCCAGGTGACTTTCTAAAATCACTCCCAATACTAAGCCCCATGTCAGTAAAGGTACCATTCAAATCTATATGAAAACCCACAGGTTTTTGATCTTTAACCGATGCGAGAACCGTTCCCATAATCTCAAATGGTCCTTGGACGACCATATCCCCCACCTTGGTATCCACATCAGTCCAAATTTTTATGTTCATAGTTTGGGACAGAGAAATATCATCTAAAAGCACACTTAGTCGCTTCAATTCAAACTTATCTTCTGAGGTTTCATCGATAAATCTAATATCAGAGTTACGAATGTATAAACTTGACTTAGCATTGAGAACGATTTCAGGTAAGCCGGCAACTTCCTCCTGGGACTCCTGATCCGAGTTCACTTCAATGCTATCTTTTGGCAGCTTTGTCGACTCAGTCTCAATAGCTGAAGGTTTATCAGTTGGTTTCGTTTTTTTAACAATAGTAGCGACATTGATGTCACCATTTTTAAATTTCTTTAAAAGTATCTGCGGTTCAATCAATTCAAGCTTTAGCTCTGGCTTTCCAGTAATCAATGGCATAAAGGGGAAATGAACGTAGGCACCATCAACCTTAAGGATACTGTCATTATTGCTATCAATAACTTGGAGACCTTCTATCTCGATAGATAACTTTCCCCATAAATCTAATCTTAACTTACCGACCTCTACTTTACCTTCGATGTGTTCATTAGCTAATTTTTGCAGTTCAGGTCGGTATTGATCAACATCAACAAACAGAGGTATCATCACTGCCAGCAGTATGAAAAGCCCCATCAACGATAATAAGACAATAGCTATTTTCCTGATCATTACGAAATCCTCCTGTCTGGTTCTTAGGATAGGTGATCTGCTGCCTTGGTTGCAAGTCATGATCAGACAAATTCTTCGCACAAATGTGCGAAGTCACAGTCATTATTAGAGCTGAGTATGGTTATGGTTAGTCAGACCACATATATGCAGTACCCCGCATCTCTTCTCTAACCATGTGAATGTACTTTCTCACCTCAAGGTTCGCCAGATCTACATCTTCAATAAAGTAACTAGATTCATCAAGCCGGGTGCGAATCATCTTCGTCTGCCAAATATTTTCAGATTGTAGAGTAAGATCAACACAGTGATAATCGGCTAGAATATGCGGATCAATGTAATCTTGTATACTATGCATGGCATGATCCATAAAGATCCGCTTTCCTCCTACATCACGGGTGTAACCTCGCACAACATAGTCCACTACCACCACATCAGACTCAAAGGCCTCAAACATATAATTTAAAGCTTTGAGTGGTGAAATTTCGCCGCAAGTTGAGATATTAATATCCACTCTAAAGGTACAAATTTGCCCTTCTTTACGGAAATCGGGATAGGTATGGGCACAAATATGACTCTTATCGAGATGCATACTGACATCTCCAACCCCACTTCCTTTGATATCGCTCATGAGCAAGAGACAGCTGGCTCCCCAAGGATCATAATCCTGATTAGATACTGAAAGCACCTTTGCCGCAATGATATCGCATATTCCTTCAAGGATTCTAGTAATCCGTTTAGCATTGTATCTATCATAAATATATTGGATATAAGACTGCTGCTCCGACTCGCTGCGAGCAACACAGAAATCGTATAAATTAAAATTTAGAGCCTTTGTTAGATTATTAAAACCTTCCAGCTTCATTGGTCCGTCAAAAGCAGCGATACGCTTCATAGTAAATTCTCCCTCACTTATGAAAAGTAAAGCGAGGAATTTCTCGCTCTAGAGCTGGTGATAGATCTCCAGATCGACTGTTTCCAAAGAAAATAACCGATAGCTGAAGGATGTAATTTGCTTCTTTTTCATCATCCAGCAGGTCTTTTTCACGGATAAATCTCATGCCCCAACATCCGGAAGTATCACCATAAGAAAGATTTACAGAGGTTGCATATTGACTATCTCCATTTTCAAATTCTTTACGAATCAAATTAATCCCTGTTGAGATATAGGGAATCAAACCCGTTGATAAGCTTAAATATGTCGTTTTAGTTTTACTGAAGGATAAAGCTCCTGTATTGCTATCAGGTTCAGGGCTCTTTTGGAATAAATATCGCACACCAATTCCCGTTTTCCAAAAAGTCGGCAGTTTGAGAATAAATGATATTGCTGTTGAGGCTCTTTTATATGTGTTATATGTCACAGTGGAAGAGAGGCGATAACCACCCCAATTCAAGCCGAGATTAAAATAAGGTCCACTCCACGACTCTGGTAGATTATGATAACTTACAATTTGCTTCCTAATGGCTGACGCTTCCGCTTCAGAGGCAGCCGTTGCCGCCTGACCTTCCAATAACTGGTTTTTTTGGATTGTTTCTTGACGCAACTTCTCTCTTTCAAAGTCAAATGTGGTAGACACATTAAGACTTATGGGCTCATAGTGATTACTATCTGAAAGTCGGTAGCGGTTGATGTACCAGTTTACGTTCCCAGATTCATCCTCTTCAAAAATTGGTACATCGCCTGATATGGGATGATCTAAACTATAGAGCAGCTCCCTTCGCGCTTGATCGTGAAGGCTTTCAATCTTTTCCTCTACCTGTATATCCTGAGGAATTTTTCCCACATCCAATCCCCAACCACGGTCAAAGGTCAGCCACCGATGAGAACTCGAAAAGGTCAACCTCTGGTGAGGAATCATCGTGTCTTCTGCAGACACATCGCGTCCGTCAGAAACGAGAGTCCTTCTATCTGTTGCAAAATATACCAACGAAGCTCCATTCGCGTTTTGGTTCGCGTAGGGTCCCCGTCGAGCAACTGACGGTCGCGCCGAATATGTTAGGGACCAGTTCATAATATGGTGAAGATACTTTTCTTGTTGGAAGTCTTCTTCATCCTGGAATAACTTGGGAAGTGGGGCCATTCCATCAATGGGTAAGTTAAGACTTAAGCCTGATCGCCATGAATTTATGCTTGAACGATCGTTTTCATCTAATCCCGGATGGGATATCTGTCTGAGTTCTATTTCGGAGAAATGATCGAGTCTTAAGATACCCTCTCTCACCACAGGAGAGATCAAGGACGACTTCACTTGGCGCCACTCTCCAGCACCTAGTTGTTTAACTGTAGGGTTATTTTCTGCTTTGTTTTCTTGGAAAAGATATTGATTCACTTCGATATTACTATAAATAGGAGTATTCAGGTAGTTTTGCGGGTTAAGTGAAAACATTCTGGTTCGGAAGTTTACTTTACTGGCTATCTGCAAACCTTCAAATTGCTTGCTCGAAACAGCGCTGTCTCCGTGGGATGTACCAATACCTAAAAAGTAGTCTGGGTTGTCATAATTAATCCTGAGCTTAGCTGTAGAATATGCGTTAGCCTGATTTTGTAGGGTAAATGCAGTTGTATAGTCTTCGGGTAAGTAAAGATCCTCTATATATCGGTGATCCGAGACTAAAGTACCCTTAGTCGCTAAAGATAAATGGGGAGTTAAAAAATATTTTCCCTCCCATTCTTTTTTTCCACGCCAAGAATTGTCCGGAGATTTCAGATAATCCAGAAGCTTCTCCTCACAAGCTGCTATATCTCCAGCGGTGGCTGTGTCGCCAAGTGTACGAGCACAATAGTTCACGTCTGCACTAGTATAATGCTCGCGCAGATGTTCGAGAGCCGCCCCCTGGAGTACCCAAGAACGATCGCGAATCGTTTCAAGCTTAAATTCAAAGCCGCTATGCTCTCTTGCCTCGTAACGTGCTTCCATTCCCAACCGTGTTCCTCTTTTTTGAAACAAATCCCAGGTTAAGGTAGCATCATAGTTATCAGCAAAGGCAAAAAAGACTGGCTGGGTATACACAAAACCATTCTTTTGGTCACCGCTTTGAAAGCCAGGCATGAGAAAACCAGACTGGCGTTTGCTCTTGAAAGGGACTCTCAAAAAAGGAATATATAATACAGGAACACCCTTGACCATGAGTATAGGATGGGAAAGATCGATATAGCCTTCCTCCTGAGCCTTGATACGGTCAGCACGAAAACTCCATGCTGGTTCTTCGTCATCTGCACACCTACAGGGAGTCCATATGGCATCATAGGCATAGTAATCATACTCATTGACCTTCTCTAAGGTACTCCCTGAAAGGCGTAGGAAATAGTTCTTTTTTAAAGCGGGAACTCCGCTCTCTTGTCTAGATTCCTGCCAATAATGCCGGCGTTTTCGCAGACGATTACGCGCTTCTTCACCCTTTGCAGCTAAGTGAGGACTCTCATACTTTTTAATAAGTCCTTGCTGTTCCAGTAGCAGTGCATAGAGGTCAACCTGCTGATCGCTCAGCTCCTTTCCCTCAATAGCGTTTTTAACCACGGTCATGCGTAGATTTAGTTTCTTTCGCTCCACTTCAGCAAGTCTGCTGGACTTTGCACTTTCAAAAACTAGTTCTTCTTGACTCATTCCTAGGATATCAGCTACAACCTGTTGCACCCTATTAGGATCATTCGCTATCATAACTGCATCTTGAACCTTAAATTCACCGGTCTCATATTGGAGAGTAAATGTAGTTCCCAGGAAAAGTTGGTTGGCACTTAAAAAAATCACATGGCCGGATGCACTAAGCTCCTGTTTCTTAGAATCGAAGGTAATAACATCCGCAGTAAGGATAGAAGCACCTCCAATGAGGACAACATCTCCTTTAAATAAACCTTTCGTAGCATCTTTATCAAACCCAAAAGATTCGGCATCGTAGAGAAACTTGCTTCCTAAATCTAATAAAGGGGCATCTTCATCTACTGCCGGACCTTCTTTGGTAATTTGGGGTATAAAGTCGGTGGCTCCCAAGTCGATCGGAACTCTTGGGTTTTGGCTATCGCTACCGTACCCCCATTGTCCACTGACCACGAAGAATATCATTATAAGTAAATTGCAGAGGATCTTTCTCAATGGACTCAAATACCTTTCCAACAGCAAGTACCGACCCGCAAATGACCCAAGGTTGCGGTAAATCAAGCCACATTGACTTCCCTAAATCAAAGGCAGCCGCAAAGTTCTTAGCATACTTAATATGCTGATGTCGTCTATCAAGATTTTTAGGTTCTACGGCTCTTTCTGAGTCGATACCAAAAAAGATCATATCGGTAAAAAAGTTTTGCATCATATCGAGCATGGTTCCATAGTCTTTATCGTTAAGGATAGAGACTAAAGCCACGGGCTGAAGATTAAAGCTACGAAGATTAGCAATAAAATGAGCCAGCCCGTCCGGATTGTGGCAAACATCAACAATAACTTTAACATCATGGATATAAATTCTCTGGAAACGGCCTACTAATGCCGGTGCATTAGCTGGATTGGCTGGCAAATCAGCCAGCACATCATGCAATTTTGACATTTCATAGTGAGATTTCTGAATGTCGTGATAAACCTGACAGGCCAAAGCAAAATTTTTCTGAATGTAGTCTGGTGAAGACAGAAACAAGTCAGGAAGACAACACCTTAGCTGATCTGTTAACTGCAAGCCAAAACCATTAAGAGCAAAGTCATCACCATATATGGTCAAGGGTATCTTTTCCTTATGGCAAAATTCATTCATGTATGGGGAGCACGAAGGCTCCTTCACGATTTCACCTCCGTTACCCCAGTATAGGGGCACTCCCTGTCGGCAAATACCTAGCTTTTCTTGTAAAATCCCCAGCAAATCGTGGCCTAAATAAGTCTCGTGATCACGGGAGATGGATGTGATAATAGTAATATTGGGGTCGAGGGCATTCGTAGAATCTAAGCGCCCTCCTAGACCCACCTCATAAATTCTGATGTAAACATTATGGGCTGAAAACAGCCGGTAGGCAATTAACGTGGAAAGTTCAAAAAAAGATAGCTCCTCATATAAAGAACCTAACTGAAATTTTAACTTTTCCCAAATATCGATAATATCCTGATCTTGAGTGGATTGTCCGGAGATAGAAAAACGCTCTCGATAAGAAACTAAGTGGGGAGAGGTAAATAATCCTACTTTCTTATTTCCTTTTAAACCTGACCTCAGGAGAGCCCATAACAGACTGCTGGTACCGCCCTTACCATTGGTTCCCCCAACAAGTATAGTGTAACCCTGATCGTCCCAGACAGGGTCCTTAATTTTATCTAGAGCCCTTTTCATGCGCTCCAAGCCAGGTTTTACCGTACCAACCCTTTTTTGAAAGAGTTCTTCAAAAATTGATTGTTTCATACTACCTCTCTACCCGATCACAGCAGACAATCCTAAAAAAATTTACCGCACTCCCATAAAATACTAGTCAGTTAAGAGTCTGAAACTTTGGAGAAAGCCTTGTATATTTAATAACTTAATAAAAGAATTTTCTTAAACCTTCTAAGTATTTCCCATTGAAACCGGTCAAAGCTTCCCATAAGATTAGCTTAACTCCAAAGAATAAAACTTAACATGGCGCCACCATTATTATGATTAAAATCAGCGGCGCAAGGGATTTTCTTTACCAATAGAAAGGTTCTAAGAATGCTCTGTAAACGTTGTCCACACCTTGTCCGTCACGGCCAGTTAGCCAAAGATCAAAAAACAATCGAATTTAAATCCTTATGTGGCCTAGTGATGAAACAAAGCTTAGCTGATGAAAACGGAGGGATGGACGCCGGAAGAAAACCAGCGAGAAAGCCAGTTAAGCAAGAGGTCAAGAAGGAAATAAAAGAACAGCCTTGCCTCCATCATCCTTTCCCTAAAGTTTTCGACTATATTGAATGTCAAATCTATCAAGGAACTTTTAAGTCTTCAGCCCGCACAAACGATGTTATACCTACAAAAGACTTTCAGTACTCCGATGCACTGTCCGGCAATTCGATTACTGACATGGAACTGCTCTAAAAACCACATTTACCTTATAAGATTACACCTCGTAAAAATCCCGAAGCAAAAGTTCTGCTTCGGGATTTTTTCTCTACGAAGATACTGCTTTGCCAACGCGCTGCTTTCGCCAGCGTTCTGACCACAGTATAAAGGAAGTTGCAATAAAAGTAGACGATAGGGTTGCTGCCAAGACCCCTATGGACATCGCGGCGGCAAAATTCCAAATCTGGGCAGTGCCAAACCATAGAATACCGAACAGGGCGATGATTGTTGTTACAGAAGTATTAATGGTTCTTGATAGGGTTTCGTTAAGAGCAAAATTAATATTTTCTTTTAGAGATCTTCGTGGGTTCAAAGATAGATTCTCACGAATCCTGTCGTAAATAACAATAGTGTCATTCACCGAATAACCCACAACTGTTAGCAGTGCAGCAACGGAAGTGAGGTCGAATGATCTTTGGAAAAAGATATAGAAACCGAGAATAACAAAAACATCTTGAATCATTTTATATACAGCCCCCGGCCCAAATCGCATATCGAAGCGAATCCCAATATAGACCAGAACTCCTAGTATGGCGAAGAAAACCGAGAGAACTCCTTGCTTGCGCAACTCTTTACCAATAACGGGACCGACAAAATCAACTCGTTGCAAGTCGGGGCCATAGGCACTCAGCTCCTGGATCAAATTCGTCCGCAAGTCCTGAAGGGCTTCAGCAGCTTGCAAAGTGTCCTTATCCGACTGGCTTTCAAAGCGCACTAAAAAATGATTTTTTTCGGTACCGATTTCCTGAAGAATGGGTGATTTCACTCCAGTGTTATCAAGGGCCGTGCGGATAGTGTCCGGCTCAATTTTCTTGTCAAAAAGAATTTCCAGCTCGGTGCCACCAGCAAAATCAACTGACCAGTTGAAGCCTTTCGTTCCCCCCACGACAAAAACCATAACGATGATGGCCACACCTGCCACAGAGGCTAGTTTTCCAAATTTGAGGAAATTGAAAGAGTAGGCTTTATATTCGCCTTTACCACCGCCTAACCATGCCCGAACCTTAGTGTCTGTTAGGTTACGAGATAGAGCTGCTTCAAAAAGAACCTTGGTCACATAAAGGGCTGTGAACATTGAAACCAAAAGACCAATAATTAACGATACAGAAAAACCTTTGATCGGCCCAGAAGAGTTAAACTCTAAGAGTACAAAAGCAGCGATCAAGGTCGTCACATTTGCATCAATAATGGTCCAAAATACTTTCTTAAAGCCATTTTCCACAGATTTTAATGCCACGCGCCCCTCACGGAGTTCTTGGCGAATACGTTCGTTAATCAAAACATTGGCATCAACGGCCATACCGAGGGTTAAAATAAATCCAGCAAAGCCAGGAAGCGTCAGGGCAAAGCCAAAGCTTGCCATCAACGCCAGCAGAAAGATCGCATTCAATCCTAAGGCACAGGCGGATATTATCCCAGGCCTTCGGTAGTAGACGACCATATAGACTAAAACGAAGACAAGACCGACCATGACCGACAGTACACCTTGGTTAGCAAGCTCAGGACCTAAGGTGGCCCCTACCTGGCGTTCCTCAAGAATAGTTATCGGCGCCGGCAACGCTCCTGATCTAAGAATAAGAGAGAGCTGATTTGCCTCCTCTTGCACCTCTTGGCGGCTCTTATCGGAGCCGAGAGTAATTTGAGCAACACCACCACTAATACGCACTTGAATCACAGGGTCCGAGACAATAATATCGTCCAAAACAATAGCCATTCTGGTACCAATATTAGCTCCCGTGATATCAGCGAAACGCTTTCCACCTACCGCGGTAAATTTCAGTGATACAGCCGGCCTTTGATCTAAGGAGTTAGGATCGTACATCACATTAGCATCAAGGACATCTTCACCGCTAAGTTCCGTAGCTGCCTTCACGACGTGGGCTGTATACTTAAATTTTTTCCCTCCAGCAATCTGGCTTTCTTCAAACAAAAGCTCACGGCCTTCGGGTATCAACCCCTTGGTTAGGTCTAAAATAGCCTGCTTATTCTCCGATACCAGAGCCACAACCTTATTATTCCCCCTCCGCTCTACGGTGATATCAGGAGGAAGGTTAGCAATAAGGCTTTCAAATCCTTTAAAGTCTTCATCCAGCATCTTGAATTTGAGCTGCGCAGTGCGCCCTAATAGCTCTCTCGCCTTCGAAGGGTCCTTAAAGCCTGGTAGTTGCACCAAAATAGAACCATCGGCGCGTCGATTGATGGAAGGTTCCGATACCCCCCACTTATCGATCCGGTTACGCACAACGCGCTGCGCCTGTTCCAATGCCGCCTTACGAATCCGATTCAGCTGGCTGTCGGAATATTTAAAGTCAATTTGCTGCCCCTCGCGCTTAACCGACTCCAAGCCATCAAACTCTTTGTAGAATTCACCCTTGAAATCTGCCGGGTCTATGCCATCTTCGAGAATCACATGAAGGGTTTGCTTACCTTTAATCGCATAAGCCTCTTTGACTTTTTTCGTTTCTTCGTTAGCCCAGCGGGCGACTTCTGTTCCAACCCTGCCAAGCTTGTTATCAATGGCCACTTGCGTATCAACGCCCAGGACCAATTGCACCCCTCCCTGAAGGTCGAGGCCAAGCTTTATATGTTTACGCGGGAGCCATGACGGCAGGCCTTTTTCCATTTCCGCGGGATCATTACGTATTTCTTTCTCAAGGGAGAAGTAGTAAAGGGTGGGAGAAATATAATATATAGCTCCCAATGTCAGCGCGACTATAAACGCCACACGTGTGCGAACAGATTTCATTATGGAATCACTCCAATATTTCAACGATTAAACTCGGTCATCGCAATAGGATGATCGTTACAGATACCTCGACTAAACAGAACTTTCAGCATTTTTTTGTGATACTACATTAAGTCATACCTCAGACTTACCATTATGGCGTAAATATCAGGATCTATTCAAAAGACTCTCATCTGTATCCAAAAGATGACATCTGTGTTTATCCCCAAACTGGGGATAAACGCAAAAGTATTTTGCAAATCCTTAACCGGTACAGCTTTGAATAGTGTGATACATGGCACAGTCCTAGCTAAAGGGAAGATACACATCTAACGACGGAGGGATCTACTATGAAAATTCGCTCTATTGAAGTCCTGATAGCAACGCTACTTTCGCTTATTCTGAGTAACTGTGCCTTAGTAATCGACGACGAGCCAGAAGAATACGCGGGTCATATTTACTATTGGCCCCCCTCAAGTTCCTATGATTTTATAGAATGTCAAGACAGCTATTCATTGGCCTACTGTGGCTCACACCCCCAAAGGACGGGGCAAGACTATTCCTGGCAGCCAAACTGCTCAGGAGAAGATTGCCAAAGTGTTGGTTTGTTTGTCCACTACCAGTTATTCCAAGATCTCGGTTCCCACACAAGTCTATGGATTGAAGTCTTTGACAACCCTCAATATGCAGGTCGAGCAGCAAGCTTAATGCGTATTACTAACTTCGACGCTTCTTACCCCCACTCTTCTGACATGGAAGAAATTTTTTTGAAGCCTGGTGAGTATTACTTGCGAGCTTTTATAAGCACGAAAAACGACACCCCTCTTCCTCCCGAGCTTCAAGGCTTAGAGCCAGCTTCTGGTGCTTTTGGCATATATGGAGCGCTTTCCTCGCCCGAACGGATCATCATCAAACCTTATGGAGTTAATCCACCAATCCATATTTACGTAGATCAGCTCTACAAAGACCCCCAGCAGGAAGTAGATACCCAAGCCCAATTTCGTATAAAAATGACTGTACCTCCCGATTTGGCAATTCCTTCCAATCGCAGCACTATAGTCCAAATATCAACGGAGCAAGATATCGAGCACGTCCCTAATTACAGATTAGTAACATCAAGTAACGATTTTCTCATCATCGATTCGCCGCGGTTGGCTGAGATCAAAAGCAAGAATCTTGCCATCGACTCCTATTATGTTTTTGCTTTTATAGATGAGGACGGTAATGAATTCTATGACGAGGGCGAGCTTGCTGGATACTATACCAAAGGCATGGAGCCGTGGCCGATTCTGGCAAAGAAAAATACCGTGCAAACCCTCTCCCTAAAGCTAAAGGCAGCACCTTTTGGGGAATAGATCACCAGAGCAGATAGTTGGTAGGGCTCGCCACACGAACGTATATTCATCGGATCTACCAACCCGTTGCTCTATACTTAACAGCTCTTGCCGCTTACTCCCGGTTTCGCTATATTCCCGGCTGAACTTGCTTAAAGAAAAGGACAGACGATGAGCCAAGTTATGAGACGTAAGAAGGGTTGGATGAGCCTGAAGATCCAGAAAATTGTTGAAGAGACTTGGGATACGAAAACCTTCTACTTTGTTGATGCCGAGGATGGAGGGCGTCAGTTTGATTATATAGCCGGACAATACTTGACGTTCCGCTATGATAATATAGCTGCAAAGCCTTTAGTTCGCTCCTACACCATGTCCAGCTCACCATGCCAGGAGGGTGCTGTTGCCTGTACTATTAAGCGGGTGGAGAATGGAATTATTAGCAATTGGATGTGCGATGAATTACAGGAAGGGGATATTCTTAAGGCTAGGGGACCAATTGGTAAATTTGTCTACTCGCCAGAGTTCTGCAAGCCGAATATCGTCATGGTGGGTGCTGGATCTGGGGTCACTCCCTTTATCAGTATCCTTCGTGAGTACGCTCACAGTCTGGGCCAGGAAGGCAGCCCCAGGACAATGACCCTACTTGTAGCCTACCGCAGTCTTAAGGACCTTATTTCGTGGGATGCTATTACTGAGCTGCGCGACATCCCCGGCATTAAGGTGGTTACCACCCTAACCCGTGAAAATGCTACCGACCAAGGATTTTGGAATGGACGACCCGACCCGAAAATGCTGGATCAAGTCGTTGAAAATATCTATGATGACAAAACCTTTTTGACATGTGGTCCTGAAAGCATGATGGAAATGGTTGTCAACCATGCAACTAGTCAAGGTGTAGCCCCCGAACATGCTATGACGGAATCCTTCTTTTAAGCACCTGAAGCATTGGATTCGCTGTGCTTTTACTAGTCGAAAGGGACTTCCTGAGCCGTCAGCAGCGCTTTCGCTGTAAAACTAAAACCGACAGCACCAATGCTTATTGTCGCTATAAAAAATGCCAGTTTGATCTTTTTCTGGTCAACCATAATACCCACTGCTCCGAGAACCATAGATATTTGCAGTAACATGGAAGCGTAGTCAAAATTATTCTCAGCGAGTTCTAATTTTTGTAGATAGCCATCATACTCTGTAGCCCCGATAATAGCACCCATCTTACCATCAATATCTTGGGCCCAGTTTTCAGGACCTACAACCTTCGAACCCAGCAATATTTCCTTTTTTTCTTTATGATAGCGATTTTTTTTCTCATTCAGCTTTTCTAGCATCTGTTGAAAATGAGCCGATTTTTCTTTTGCAATGGCATCCGACTCAACAAGAACATTGATAAGATCAAATTGCCCCTTAACAATAATCTCCTTTATCCCTTTGGATTGAAACCATTGAAAGGCATCATTACGACTGTTTCCGAGTTTTATTTGGGTTGATGCTACATTGTCAGACAGCAAATCGTTGATAGCCAATATAGAGGCAAAAATAGCAATAAACAAAGGAAATAATGTCTCCCAAAAAACTCCACTTTTATTATTAAGCATATCGTACATGAGAAACCTTTGGTGAACCTGTATACTGCTTATGACTAGTCTATTGAAATTTGCCATGCCTATAGAGAGCAAATGATGCCCAGCTTTAGGAAAAGGAGCTAAGTGTGCCACCCTACAGATTTATTACCCCTATCATCTTGCTATTTTGGAGTATTTCTAGTTTGGCGTTGCCCTGCCGTAAAACCCGAGCTGTCTTTGACATAGGTTCCGGCTCGACCAAGATGATGGTGGCTCAAGTGGATATTTGCAAAAGAAAAGTTATAAAGTCATTGGCAAGAACCAAAACCTCTTTAGGCTATATGGATGCCTTACAAAAATCTCCCCATGGGATCTTTCCCCCATCTATCATTGCCAGAGGCTTGCAAACTTTAAAGTCCCTCAAAAAACGAGCTAAAACCTTAGGTGCTAAGGAATTTTTTGGAACGGCAACGGCTGCTTTCCGCAGTGCTAAAAATGCTCAGGATGTATTGGAACAGTTCGGCCAGCAAACTGGTATTTCCCTCCAAATAATATCTAGTTGTACTGAAGCTATGCTAGGTTACCAAGGGGTAAGCTCTACCTTAGGCACAGCACAAATATCTGTTTGGGATATTGGTGGTGGTAGCATGCAAATAGTCCACCGTAGCCCTCATAATACCGAGGCTCTCCTCATTGCAAAGGGAGCTGTAAACTTTAAAAACGATGTCCTTAGGGAATTACGCTACCCCAATCATGTCACTTCTCCGAATCCTATTGGCTATAAAAATGTTCCAGCACTACTACAACTCTCCCACGCCATAGCCCTGTCTTCCTTAAAGAAGAAAATCACTCTATATCCTAAAGTGTATGGTATTGGTGGTGTACACAACTTAAGCATTGCCAAACAAGTCGGTAAGTCCAGCTTCAATCAAGCAGACCTTCATCAACAACTTCTACGCAAAAGCAAGTTTAAAGATGAAAATATTGATTCCAAATTTCCAGAAACGGAAATCACCAATCTGGCGCTTGTTTTAGGTTTCATGCAATACTTGAATATTGCTATGGTTCAAGTGCTCAATATTAATTTAACAGACGGGCTCATAACCCTAGAAAGTTCTAAAGACCTCGATAGCTTTTCGAAAGTTTCTTGTTTGAAAAAAGAAATTAATCCTTATTGAATATTTGCAAAATATATTCAAATAGATACATCAATAATTATACGCATTAATAGTTGCTTAGGCTTCCGCGACAAAGAAATCTTATCATATGTTCTAACAATACTTTTTTCAGGAATCATTTAGGTTTGGCCCCAAGCGTCCGATTTAGCCATAAAGGGGCATAGCATGCTAAAAAGTAATCCACTATTAAAACCTAAGCACCCTTGGCAACTGCCCAAGCCTTCACAGGAAACTTTGGGAAAAGTGCGATCCCATCACTCCCTTGATGGAGCTATCGCTCTCATCCATAAACAGCTCATTAAGCCAATAGGAAATCAGTGGCATCTAACTACCATCGCTTTGGTTTATCTCTATCTTTTTATTAATGGTAAACTCAATTTAATCACAGCCTTATCCTTGGGATTTGTGTCCCTTGTCTTGGGAGATCATCTTTTCGAGAATTTGATTACGTATAAAAATACTTTCAGGAATTACTGGACTTCAAAGCATCAGGTATCATCAAAAAATTTTGAAAACAAAATGACATTTGCCAGCCGATTTCAGTCCCATCGCCCACATCGACGT
>JBNKNM010000052.1:0-29297 GCA_050293845.1 Pseudobacteriovorax sp.
TTCGATGCTCGCCGCAGGGCTTCTCCATTCCTCCCGGCCCTAAAGAGACCGGGTTTCCTGGAGAAGTTTGATGAAAAAACTCGAGTTTATTACTTTAATGGCCGTACTGATGTCATTGGTGGCCTTGTCAATAGACACCATGCTCCCCGCTTTAGATGCCATAGGGCAAAGCCTAGCTGTTCAAGACCCTAACGATACCCAGTTTATTGTATCCTTTGTGTTCTTGGGGATGTCTCCTGGATTAATTATCTATGGCCCTTTTTCAGATTCTTTTGGTCGCAAACCTACCATATACGTAGGAATGTCTATATTTCTTGTGGGCAGCGTCATTTCAATGATGGCAACTAGCTTCCCTTCTATGCTAACGGGGCGTCTATTACAGGGATTTGGAGCTGCATGCTGCCGGGTCATAACTGTAGCGATAATTCGCGATCAATTTTCGGGTAAAGAGATGGGGCAGATCATGTCCCTTGTTATGATCATTTTCGTAATGGTTCCCGCATTAGCGCCTACTTTGGGTCAGTTAATTCTTTTATTTAGCGACTGGAGATTAATATTTGGTATTTTCATTTTCACTGCTGTAGCCAGTATGCTATGGTTTGGAATACGTCAAAAAGAAACACTACTACCTGAAAAAAGGCGGGAGTTTTCCTTAAAAAGTATTCTGGCTGGCGCTCATGAAACTATTACCTGTAAGAGTTCACGAAATTACGCTCTAGCAGCTGCTCTAGTCTTTGGAGCTCTTATTGGATATGTGAGCTCAGCTCACCAGATCCTGAAAATCCAATACAACACCGGAAATTTATTTGCCGTATACTTTGGCGTGATAGCTCTTGCCATAGGCATTTCTTCGTTTATTAACTCTCGGTTAGTCATTAAATATAAAATGCAACATATCTGCTTAGGAGCCCTCGGCCTCGTAAGTATCATCTCTCTAGTATTTTTAGGGATGGCGGTATCCTTCGCTGGGAACCCACCTATTTTATACCTGGTAAGTTATCTGGGGATTACTTTTTTTTGCTTCGGCATGCTATTTGGCAATTTCAGTGCATTGGCGTTAGAGCCTTTGGGGCATATTGCAGGAATTGCAAACTCGGTGATTTCCTCCCTACAAACATTAATTTCAGTGGCTATAGGGGGATTCATCGGTCAGTCCTATAACGGAGGTGTGCTCCCACTTGTGATTGGTATCGTAGTATGTAGCCTGTTATCTTTACTGGTGGTGATGGTCACCACATTCTTACATCCTGTGGCGACCATTCCAGAAAATTCTCAGTAACAGATTCTCTCTATTCGACTGAAGTCACTAAGTACCCTGCCTATTGATTTAAAAAGGAAGAGTTCCATCAATGAAGATAATAAATAAGTTAAATGACCAAAATACAGCTAACCCTTTACAAAGAATAGCTTCTTTGATTTTGTTAATAGTGATTACCATGGCTTAGCCTCCAAAAATTAAACCTATAAAGAGACTCGGCATATAAAAGAAAATTGTTAATGGTTAATAGCTAGGAAGTGAATTCAACTGAACATTCAAACTTTAATTCTAAAGAACGTATATTTTACTTTCTAAGTGAATACTGGCGGGTATGAACAGCTGAAGCCCTAAGCCTCCGGCCACGCGCCCCCAATAGCCCGTAATATGCGAAAGAACAATAAACCTTACAATCTGTCCACCGTCATTTCCCCATTTATTAATATTGAAAAGGATCTCAGCATGCTTGGCATTTTCCGGTTTGGCAATACCAAACCAACGTCCGGTAATAGTCTGCCCTGTACGCTGCGCCTGAAATAATACGGAACCAGGCTTCATGGTACGGCAGTCAACTGGTCCGGCAAACGCTGCCCTTTCGGTTTCATGAAGAATCGGAAGTTTTTGTTTCAAGGGGCTAGGTTTTGGTGCAAACAGGTATTCTCTGCGATGATTCAAGAAAATATTCGCCGCAAGCATTCTCGGGTCCTCAAAAAAGTATCACTTGTAAGACATACTATGAATATGGAGCATATACTCTAGACTTGTAGGGTCATTTGACCATATCTTCGCATTGGCAACCACAGAAGCGCTAGGATTTTTAATGGTTTTGTCATGTTTGACACTTGTATCAGCAGTAGTTTTGGTCCAGAGAACCAACCATATTAGAAGAATTTTTTTCATATTCCCTCCTAAATGCTCCTTCAAAATAGCGTCAAATATTCATTGTGTCAATATTTCTATTAATTTTTTATCATTTTTTTAAATTTTATAGAATATTCAATAGGTAACTAATAAATCGATAGTTTTTATAGTCTTTTTTAACTATTACAATAGATCAGACAGAGGATTGCTCCCCCAGAACGCGTCAGGTATAAAGGGTTGACCCATTTACGGTCAAAGTCTCTAACTTGTAAGGTTATATATGTCATGATTAAAAAGAGTCTCAAGCACTTTCAGATCATCCTCATTCTGCTGAGTTCCTGCGTAGAAACTCCCTCCCCCAAGACCAATGATGATCGCAGTAACCTCACAGACCCTCCGGCAACTCCTTCAGAGTTAAGTTTCGGTCAAGAAGATAAGTTTGAGATTGGTACTTGGAATATCGAGAATTTTCCCAAGAAAAGAGATGCTACAATTAATGCCGTTGCTAGCCATATCAAATTTTGGCAGTTAGATGCTATAGCCTTACAAGAGGTTTCCTCACCCGCAGCGTTTAAAAAGTTGGTGGCGCAATTACCTGGTTACCAAGGTGTCATCACATCACGACCCAACATCCTGAAACAAGCTTTTATCTATAATCCGAATGAAATTGAAGTTATTGATTTTTCAGATATTTCTACAGATTCCTTCGACTTTCTTCGACCACCGCTCCTGGTGAAAGCAAGGCGTATCCAGGATAAAGTAACTTTCAATTTCATAGTGGTTCATCTCAAAGCATTTGATGGTTCGAAAAACCAACAAAGGCGCTATGATGCCACTAAAGCTATCATAAAGTATATCTCTAATTACTTGTCACAAAGTGCCGAGGAGCGCTTTATCATATTAGGCGATTTTAATGCAGAACTTGATCAAGATGAAATGCAGCTTTGGGAAACAAGCAACCTAGAAGTTGATATCACCACCGAGGAGCTAGCTGCACAAGGTAGACATAGTTACTTTAATAACTATCGTAGTCTGATTGACCATATTATCGCTGTGAACTATGACTTAGACCAGGTAGAAATTCTCGATCCATTATCTGACTTAAATGAATACGAGCGCTTGATCAGCGACCACTTACCTGTGGTAGCTGTATCAAATTTCGAAACTCACTAGAGAATCATCTCATTTGTGGAGGGCCACAAGCTCCGCATAACGCGCTTTACACTCTGTTCTCTTTTGCGAAAGCTTCTCTGACAGCTGTGCTAAGTGCTCTTGAGCTGTTTTAATTTTGTCTTCGATTGATGCCATAGCCTTCTTAGGATCAATTCCACTTAACTTGTTGAGGGGGTTTTTTACATCAAGTGCATGAAACTTCCATTTATTCAGCATATTTTGCTGCTTAAACCGGGCTTCAATAAAATTTTGAAATATTTCCAAGCAGTTTATATAACCAACTGTTGCCGCAACACCCTGCCTTCCTAAAAAACTATCAGCTTTCCATAATTTGTGTTCCTGTAAAAAGGAACTAAACCGTTTCATGGAGCTTTTAAAGGCTGTGGGATCATTGAACTGCGTCGCTTGGTTTACCTGAGCCACTACATCATAAAACTTGGTTTCCACCCTGGTACAAGACACTGACGCTAACACCAGTAACCATAAACTAGTAAAATTAAGTACACTCATAGTAATACCCCTAAAAGTTTCCTTAATATTCTATTATAGAAACTACAATTTTAGGGCTTAAAAATTTTTCCTAGTTAAGAACAGGTTGCTGCTTTGCTCTTGATGGGCTTATTTTATATACGTTCAATACAGTACTATCGAACAGAATATTTTAGATCCCTGACTCAAATTGTCCAGAACAGGGACTCGCGAGAATCTTTCCTGATGTCATTAGCATCATGAACAGATTTAGTTATATCTATTTGCTGTTCTGTAGGAACCTTAACTTGATCTTTTTGCCAATCTCGAATTGAAATCACTTTCATTAGAACCTCCGTCTTTATTTTATCGGTCATCCTATCATCATAAGTGTTTTTTTTTGCAAAAGCTTAATTAAACTATCGAATTTAATATTTTTTTCATGGGTAAGAATCTCATAGAGTGTACAAGGTGGCGAATATCTTGCCCAGTCACAGGTGTTAGAATAAATCAAAATAAGGACTTTCTAATGAATATTTTAGTACTGAATTGCGGTAGTTCATCTCTCAAGTTCCAGCTCATAGTAGTGTCTCATGAAACGATTGAGAAAGACTGTGAGCTCATCCTTGCCAAAGGGCTCATTGAACGTATAGGCAGCCAGGCGCTGATAACCTTAAAACCTGCTGGAAAGAAAGTTCAAAAAAGTGCAAGGCCATTTCGCGATCATAAACAGGCCATTGACTTTGTACTAAAATGGTTAATCAGCTCGAAGAGTGAAATAGATAAAATCAGTCAGCTTACTGATATTGAAGCTGTCGGTCATAGAGTGGTTCATGGAGGCGAGCGTTTTTCAAGATCTGCTGTAATTAACGATGACGTTATCAGTGGCATTGAAGACTGTATCGACCTGGCCCCATTACATAATCCAGCAAACTTAAGTGGTATCGCTGCCATCCATGAAATTTTAGGTGCCATACCGCAAGTAGCCGTATTTGACACGGCCTTTCATTCCCACATGCCTCAGACTAGCTATCTCTACCCCATCCCCTACCAGTTTTACCGCCGACATAAAGTTCGTCGCTATGGTTTTCACGGAACTTCCCATCGCTATATTTCCTATCGATACCGCCAGCTCACCAATAAAGATAAAGAGAATACTAATATTATTACACTACACCTTGGCAATGGCTGCAGTGCCTGCGCCATCAAGCAAGGGATTTCAAGTGACACATCTATGGGTATGACACCCTTAGAGGGCTTAACAATGGGAACACGGGCAGGAGATATCGATCCGACAATACTGGAATTCCTTCACTTGAAAGAAGGCATGTCATATGAAAACCTATTCAATATGCTTAACAAACAATCGGGCCTTTTAGGAATATCAGGTCTTACTAACGACATGCGGGAATTGATTGAGGAAGAGGAAGAAAATGACGATCGTCGAGCAAAACTGGCAATCGAAATATTTTGTCAACGTGTAAAGAAATATATTGGAGCTTACTTGGCAACGATGAGTGGTGCAGATGCTATCATCTTTTCAGGCGGTATTGGAGAGAATTCAGCATATATCAGAGAAAAAATCTGTCAGGGGCTTTCCTTTCTGGGTGTGACCCTTGATCACCTTAAAAATGAGGATATGATAAATGGGAAAGAAGGTAGTATTACTGAAAAGCATGCAATACTTGACATTATGGTAATTCCTACGAATGAAGAACTTTTAATCGCAAGAGATACTTTCCGCTGTATTAATGGTGTGATGTGAAGGAGGGAGAAGAATGGAAAACAAAAAAATTGAAAAATTTCGAGTCATTGGTATTGCTGTAAGAACTAGCTACGATATTGAAAATAGTATTAAACGCAAAATTCCTCTACTTTGGCAAAGGTTTTATGAAGAGCGGTGTTTTGATAAAATTCCCAATAAGGCGGAGTCGACAAAAATATATGCCATTTACTCAGAATATAACCCCGATGAATTTGGTGAATTTACCTTTGTATTAGGCATGGAAGTATCTGACTTTTCTCACATACCGGAAGGAATGATAGGTAAGACCATAAGCAGTGCAAACTATCAGGTACACGAGTCCGAACAAGGTCCCTTTGCCGAGGTAGCGCCAAAGGCCTGGGATGATGTAACCGAACAGAAGGAACTCCAGCAACATCGCCAATACGATACTGACTTCGAAGCGTATGACTTTGGTAAGGATAGCGGCAAGATGAAGATCTTTGTAGGAATCGCCGGTTAGCTCCTCCGCCTCCGCTTAGCTTCGAAAAGTATAAACTAATCTCGTAATGAGGGATGTTTTTTTTGAAACCGCGCAGAATAAGACATTTTTCACATCCAGGCTTTACAAGCCACGCTTGATCCGTTAGTTTTCCTATCACCTGGAGGTCTAATGGCACCACAACCGAATTGTTATGCACCTTTTGTACAGATGCTGTTGTCTCCAACAGGAAAACTGCACCCTTGTTGCTATCACTTTGGCTATAAATTGGGATCTGCTGCAGCAAGTAGCTGGGACCAGTTATGGAATGGGCTGCCTATGCAGCGACTTCGCGAGGACTCCCTATGCCAAGGAAAAATCTGTCGTTCGCGTATCAAAAACTTAGCATGCCACAAGCACTTTACCCACTGGGAAGGCAAAGTTTCTTTAGATGTAGTACAAAAATCTCCTCCAAAACGCCTTGATATTCGACTCAATGGTGCCTGCAATTTACGCTGCATTATGTGCGATGTTTGGCAGCAACCGAATCAAGTTTATGACAACAGCAGTTTCTGGACCGAAGGTCCTCAGAATATCTTTCCCTATCTTGAGGAAGTTGAAATCCTAGGGGGAGAACCTTTTATTCAGCAAGACACTTTCAAACTCATAGATGCCATAGTAGCGATACAACCGCATTGCCGATTTTCCTTCATTACCAATGGTCTCTTTCTCAACCGTACAAAAGTCTTTAGCACCTTATCTCGTATCAAACTTCATAAAATCCAGGTCAGTATCGACTCGTTTGTATCGAAAACCTATCAAAAAATACGCCGAGGAGGCAATTTAGACCTGCTGTTAAATAATCTCAAAGATTTGGAAAACCTGTTAGATCAGCCGCAGTTTGCCAATACAAGAAAAGTCGCCTCCATGTGTATCTTGCAACAAAACTGGCAAGAAGTTCCTATTTTTATTGATAAAGCTGAAAAGCGCGGCTGGGAGGTAGAACTACAGCTAGCCTACTATGATCCTTCGCAACAGGCTTCCCTGACTCTGCTTTCAAAGCAGCAACTTGAATCGATTCTTACCTTTTTTAAGAACCTACCCAACCGATATAAAAAGCATGTCGACCTTTTGCAAGGCTCTCTGCATCAAATATTATCTAGGGATAAATTCTAACCCGAGTGTGCCTATGGTGGTGTTTATGATGCTTTTTTATTACTATTCTTTTATGGCTTAGTCCGTAGGGGGTCGTTCTTAAAGTGGTAATACACCCGCCAAGGCTGAAACACAGCAACAGAATCATATACTTCATTGCAGACTCCTTAAAATTCCATTCGTATAGAAAGAGCAAAAAGTCTACCACTAATATATCTAATGATTTTATAGAGTTATAATCTTTAGCGGCATACAACTGTGTATTATTGTTTTCAGGTGACTCTTATCGATGGTATTTTAGATCATGGCCCTGAATCTGCCACCAGCAACGGCCTGCTTTCAGTGGTTCCTAAAGTGATAAACTGCTACTATTGAAAACTCTGTGGACCTTCAAAGAAAGGAAAAGCCTATGAAACTTTTGCCTATACTCTGCCTTTTCGCTTCAGTTTTTACCGTCGAATATAGCTATGCTAAGCAAAGTGACCAGTCGGGGTTTCAAGTTTCAAAAATGCTTAGCGACAGAGCACTAAGTCATGATAGCGATACAAGTTATCCCAAAGGCATTGTCACTAAAACTATCAATGTCAGCGGTTATACATATTTCCAATTTAAGGATCATGACGAACTCACCTGGGCTGCGACTAACCAAATGACCTTACCCGAAGGTTCTAAAGTTGTGCTTATGAAGTCCTATCCCATGTACGACTTTACCAGTAAAACCCTTGAAAAAACCTTTAAGAAAATCCTTTTTGTATCTCAGCTTGATGTTATCAAATAATGACCTTACTCATTGCCTCCAAGCTCCTTACGACGTTTTTTCGATTGAGGTTTTCCTGGTAACCGGAAAATTTGCCAAGGGCTTCTCCCATCAACTCATGGCTACCACCGTTAAGCAAGATACCTTTGCACCACCTCCAAGGTAAATGCTATCTCCAAGGCAGCATCTTGTAAGTAGTCATACCTTCCTGAAGCTCCGGCGTGACCAGCCTCCATATGAGTGCGCAAATAGATGGGGCGGTCTCCTGTATTGTACTCTCGCAATTTAGCAACCCATTTAGCGGGTTCCCAATAAGTCACCCTCATGTCATTTAGGCCACAAATAGCTAGAACTGCAGGGTATGGTTGTCGCTTGATATTATCGTAAGGTGAGTAAGACTTAATATAGTCATAGTACTCTTTCTTATTAGGATTACCCCACTCATTATATTCAATGGTCGTCAAAGGTAATGAATCGTCAAGCATGGTATTCAGCGTATCGACAAAAGGTACCTCAGCTATAACCGCTGCGAATAGGTCAGGCCGCTCGTTAGCGATAGCCCCCATGAGCAATCCTCCTGCGCTTCCTCCCTTAGCAATGATCCTACCCGTTGCGGTATACCCTAAACCAATCAGGCCCTCAGCAACATCTATGAAGTCATTAAAAGTATTCTTCTTATTCAGTAACTTGCCATCCAAGTACCACTGACGCCCCAGTTCCATGCCCCCCCGCACATGGGCAACAGCGTAAATAAGGCCTCTATCAACATAGCTGAGGCGAATTACCCCAAATGAAGCATCCAAACTCGCACCATATGATCCATAGGCGTAGAGTAAAAGGGGAGCACTCGCATCCAACTTTGTCGATTTATGGTAAATGAGTGTCACAGGGATTTCAACACCATCACGGGACTTAACAAACAACTTCTTTATTTTATAATTTCGCGAGTCAAAAGCAGGGTCAGGAACCTCCTGCTGCTTGATAACAGACTTAGATTTTGTCAGATAGTCATATTCAATAATCTGCTGCGGAATGTTTAGCGTTGAATAAGAATAGCGAAAGTTTTTAGTCTCATATTCCCGTGAAGGGTGTAGGTTAAGACTGCACGGCTCATCGTTATTATCTATAAAAAAAGAAGCCTCACCATTTTTCGGAACTATCCTGATCCTTTGATGGGAGCGATGCCTCTCTTGAATAGCCACAAAGTCCAAAAATACAACCATGCCTTCAGTCAGTACACTTTCATCATAAGGTTGCCAAGGTACCCAACTATCGGGATTCGTACTTCCTTTTTTGGCGCGGTATAGGCAGTAGTTCATGGCCTTCCAATTGGATAAGATCAAAAAATCGCCATCAAGTGCAGAAACTTCATACTCGTGATTTTTTCGACGAGGTGTAATGCATTGGAAGTCGATAGCATCAACACGATTTTCCGTGTACCATACTTCACTCGTATTATTTCCTGACAGCACAATGAATAAACTACTTTCATCCTCAGCCTGGTCTAACCAAACAAAAAATCCTGAATCCTGTTCTTCATATATAAGTTCTGTCTTATGGGGATCTTTAAGATTATAACGATAAACGAATCTCGGCCTTAAGTTCTCATCAAGGCAAGTATATAAAAAAGTCTCCGAATCGTGGAACCATACCAAGCTACTAGCCCCATTTTCAACGCCGATATCCCGAATCTGCCCCGTTTCAAGGTCCTTAATGTAGATCTTATAATTTTCATTACCGCTATCATCAATGGAGTAAGCGATATACCTATGGTTGGGACTGTTTACTAAGAAACCTAAACTACAGAAACTAAGACCTTTTGACAGGATATTCTGATCCAGAATAATTTCCTCAGGGCCATCGGCAGATCCTATACGCCTACAGTAAATAGGATATTGCATATCCTTTTCATAACGCCGGTAATACCAGTAATTGCCATCCTTAGTGGGAGGGGTCGTATCATCCTCCTTAATACGCCCTTTTAACTCAGAAAATAACAGAGATTGGAGTTGTTCGGTGTGTTGTAGAGACTGCTGTAAATAGTTATTTTCTGCTTCAATATATTGAATAACTTCTGGATTATGCTGATCTCGCAGCCAGAAATAATAGTCCTCACGGGCATCCTCATGCTCACTGATAACCTGTAGCTTTTTTTCTGCTCGGGGTGGTTTGACTTTCATTCAGATTCCCTATGTTTTTCAATTTGCTAATGACTATCAAAGCACTGGATCACGTCAATTTTTGTGAAGTGTTTCTCCCCACAGCGCTTACATACGTATTTTGCGCCATTACGCATAAACTTGTCCTTCTCAGGCACATCAGAGGCTATGTTGCGATGGCGCTTTTTAGGTTCGGTCAGTTTTGCAGCTTCAACCATGGCTTCTTCAATACTTCCATCCTGGTCATGCCCGCCAAAGCATTTTACTACGTCCTCTTTTGTAAAGTAACTAGCATTACATTTCCGGCAAACATAATTTGTTCCATCTCTTATAAATTTATGGGCATCCGACTTTTGGGTAGCAGCTTGTTCCATAGTAGTACTTAAGCCTTGTGCTTTTTTTTCAGCATTAATTTTCAACCCTCGCTCTTCCTGGGTATGTTTACTATAGCAAGCTACAACTTCTTTGCGGGTAGGATAACGAGCTTGACACTTCCGACAGATATAAGCATTACCAGCCCTCTGATACACATTTCTTTCTTCAGCACTAGGCTCTGATTTTAACTCTGTTTGGATAGAGGAAGAGGTATGGGGT
Organism: Pseudobacteriovorax sp.; assembly: GCA_050293845.1. Lineage (GTDB taxonomy): Bacteria > Bdellovibrionota_B > Oligoflexia > Oligoflexales > Oligoflexaceae > DT-89. The sequence continues at coordinate 10,627 of JBNKNM010000052.1, forward strand.
GATGATGAGAGGGTTTTGCGACCTGCAGAGCCAAGCTCAGCTCCATAGGCTTTGGCTCGCTCTGCTATCCTTTGCTGGGCCTTATTAATTCTTTCAAGATAAGGTACTGTTGTTCCCGTATTATCATGCCTTTTGGCGCACTTAAGAGCCAATTCGTAGCTACTGAAAACAGATTGACAGCTACAGCAGACAAAGGAGTTACCTATTTTCGAAACTTTACTATCGCTGCCAAAGCTTTGGTTCATTTCCTTAGCCATATTGCCAGCCAACTCTGCAAGCTGTTTTGCCTTATCAGAAGCTGGCATGGTCGATTGGATAGAAAATTTTTTTTCAATCTCATGCTTGCTATTGACCTTCTGCTTACATAGCCTGACACATTCCCGGGCCTGTTCTAGAGAAGGATAGATTCGCTTGCAGTAAGAACAACGAAACTTTTTTTTCTGCCGTTTAGTAGAGTTGGTTATATTCTCACTACTGTTTTCCTTCGCCAAACAAGTTTCAACACAAGATTCAGCCAACTTACGAAAAAGATGACGCTTACCACAGATACCACAGATATAACGATTCCCTTTTTTGATCACACGACGAGCGTTGGCTGATTTTTTTTCGGGCTCCATCTTAACCTTACCTAGCAAGGATACATCTGATGAATTTTCGGAGCTTTTTGGAAAAAAATGACTATTTTTTAGAGATTGATACTGAAGACTGGATTTCTCTATTATTTTCAATAATTTGTACTGCTACATCACGCCAACCTTGCCAACCAGCTATAATATCATCCAGGGAATCACGATAATGATATTTTGGCATTACCGGTAAGTTTTCTCGATTGTATTCATAAAATGCATTTTCTCGGGTATTTTCCCTCTCGCCAACGGCCATACCATGACCGAAAAGCATATTTGGAATATCCAAGCTGACGATCTGGTAAAGATCTGTCCATTTTGTATCCTGATAAGGCTCCCAGGAAAAGTATCCCGCCCCAGTGCCATTAGCTGCCTCTCCTAGCATTTCTGAGCGGCCACTTTTTTCTAAAAGCAGAGCCATGATATCACAGGCACTGACACACATTCCCGACATGAGGGTGACCATTGGCTCATTAAAGCCAGCGACTTCATCCGCTGACTTCAGATCGGCTGTCTTTGACCAGATCGCCGTGTGGGCATCATGGTTTTTAATGGCTTTTTGCACCTGCCTTGCTGCTTGCGCCTCGGAATTATATAGATTGTCCTGAGGAGACACCCGCTGCCATATCTGACGAATCCCATGGGTGATACGAAAAGATTCAGTGTAAGAAGGATATAATTTCCCATCTTCTGCCAGTAGTGACATCAGCCTAATGGGAAACTCCACATGCCCCCCTTCATTATAGCGTAAATCTAGAATCAAGGGGCGGTGGCGACGTTTCAGTTTTAACAGAAAGCTAATGATCGGCTCGTCCCATTCCACCCCTGTAGAAAGGGATGCTTTTTTAACGACCTGCCTTTCAAGGAAGGAGTACAGCTGTATCACACCTACTGAGCTTTTCCCGGAATTTAACCAACCTGTTCTTAAGACCAGTTTATCGGGTTCGGAATAACCATACCACTCTTCGGTGTATTTCATCCCACGGAAAGGATTTTTACTTGGTGTACTCGGTAACGACAAATCTCTGGGCCGGTAGTTAAAATTTTGTGATTCCAAGTAATAGGAGGCATCGACGCGGAACTCCTCATAGGTGTACTTCCAACGTAAACGTAATTTTTTGATCTGACCGCTTTCTCTCAGCCTAAAGATAACCCGTACTGCTGCAGCTGCTGGATAAGAAAATGTTCTTTCAGTTAAAGCCGCCGCAGCTTGCGCCCGCCTATAATGTGGAGAGCTGCCAGAAATATATGGAATTAACTCATCTCTCTGCTGATGGACTGTTTCGTCACCAATAGCTAGCAGCTCATCACCCACACGCAGAGACCACTCATTTATATCAGCCAGCCTTTGGATCCGTTCCGAAATGCGGGTAAGTACAAATTTACCCTCCACTTCTCGGACATCAAAACCTAAGTAGATGGTTGGTAACGGCAAAACCGGATAACTCTGTAAGTGAGTATCCTGGAATAAAGCAATGGATCTTTGGACACGATCCAAAAAGCGCAGATTGGAAACACTTTGAGAAAAGGTTGTGTTTACGTCGCCAAACTCCTGCTCGGTACTGATAGCTTGGGCAAAGATATCATCAATATCGATCCCTAACCGGCGTTTTTTCACATCTATCAGCGCATAGCGAACAAGAATAGCCTTTTTCATCGATCGCAATAGAGCCACACGATCTTCTAGTGAGTAGTAATAAAAATGTTTTCCTAATACCGTTGTTTGCTGAAAACAGGATGCAGAAAGAGATAAAAAACCAGCTGCGACGAGGAGCCAAGCAAACAGGCCGTAACGCCTACTAAACATGGTTTCTCCAATATGCCTTGATGACTGGATTTTTAGATATTTTTTACGAAGCTGTCAATAAAAACTTGAATTTTTTTTGACATAGAAGCCAAAATTTTCTATTCAGCTCACTAAGGGTAAAGTTTAAGAGTGGAAATAATATGTCAAATTTACGTTTCTTATCACACAAAAGCCATGCTGTGTACGAACACACTGTGATTAACATGTATTTAAAAAGACTAACTAAACTCAGTAAGCAGCAAAGAAAGAACTATCTATTGTTTACACTCTGTATCCTAGCTGGAGTCGCTGCAGCCATCTTTCTTCCCTTTCTGATTACCGAATGCATAACACTAATGTTAAGTTCGTAAAAGCAAGATTTCCCTACCCGGCCACGGTATAATTAAATGACTTAGGGGGGAATCTAGCGATGGTAGTGATCAAAGGGGAAAAAGGTTGGGCCGATGCTGAGCTGCCATTTACAGGAGCCGTCTCATCGTTCATCTCCGGGGAGACTAATCCTGACCGCATAACTATCCGCTATTTCAAATCTAATCAAAACAGTGATCTATTTGCACGGATTTTATTTGGTCCTCATACTGCAGGTCAATTACATCATGTTCATACTGGAGTTCAAACAGCAGTTCTTGATGAATTTTGCTGCGCTTTAGTATGGCAAGCCGGTTATCGGGCTGTAGTTGCAAGCCTTGAAACTCACTTTATCCAGTTGGTCCCTCTTAACGAAATTCTAACCCTTAGCGGCACAATTGTTGAGTATGCCGGTCATCAAATGAAAGCTGAAGGTTTGATCAGCAATGAACGAGAACAGATTCTCACTAAGGCTTCTGTCCAATTTATCGAACTCTCCGAAGAAAGTGGATTTGATGATAGCATCCTTAGGACAAAGCCTTGAAAAATTCTACATTTTTCAAGGCCAGCTAAATCTCGTAATTTCGGATTTGGGTCTAATAGAAATCATCGAGAATAGGGAGTACTTCGATGGCTGGATCATACTCTTCGCGTAGCACACTTTGAATGGCTGCCAAGGTTCCTGTGACCGCACTCGGACAAGTTCCGCAGGCTCCCTCATACCTAATTTTTAAGACCTTTCCCTCTAGTGCAATAAGCTCTAGATCACCACCGTCACCTTGTAACGCCGGACGAATGGTCTGATCCAAGATATTCTCAATTTGAAGCAGCTCGGGAGACAGGTTCTTGCGCCTGTTTTCTTCAAAGGTTTCAAAGTCTGGATCATGACTTGATAATAAAGTTTTCACTATCTTCTGGGCTTCTTGAATGACATCATCCCAGGGGGTATGTCCATCCTGAGTTAAGGTGATAACATTCTCAAAAAAGTGTACTTGGGTGACACTTGGCAAGCTATATAATGCTTTGGCTAGGGGTATGTGATGACAGTCTTCAGCAGAGGAAAACGTGACCTTCCCGTCTGCTTTCACATCTAGATTACATATTATTTTTTTGGCATATGGATTGGGAGTTGCCTGCACCAACATCTTCACTTCCATAGCTTATTCCTCCTCACCGTTTGCACTAATTTTATCCCCAATGGCTTTCTGAAGAGCCTCCCATGGAAGGGTCATACACCTTTCCCTTGTAGGATAGTCTTTCATGACTGATAAGGCAGACATCTCTGGAATCGGTGGATGACTCAGCCAATCTAACCTGAACTGATCAAATGAGCATCTCAGTGAACGACAATGGTTCAAGCTTGCTCCTTCAATCGCCTTCAGCATAAGAGATGCTGAAGCCTTACAAATAACGCAGGACTCTCCTGAGAAACTTGTCTTTACGATAAGGTTATCGACAACTTGCAAGTAGATCTGAACGATGTCCCCACACATACGATTGTAAGCGCGACTATAATGAGTATGATCACTTATTTCCCCAAAATGATAAGGGTTGCGGCTAAGATTAATCAACTGCTCCTGATAAAGTCCTTTTGTTTGCTCCGACTCGTTCATTATTTATACTTTTCAAGCGATTTTTTAAAGCGTTCTCGAACCCATTTATGGGTGATTTTTTGTATAACCTCCCCCATAAAGCCGGAAGCCAGCATGGCTTCCGCCTGCTGCCTCTCGATTCCTCTACTTTCCAAATAAAATACCTGCTCCTGATCCAAGCTACCGATGGTGGCCCCATGACTGCACTTGACATCATCAGCATCAATTTCCATCTGTGGCTTAGTATCCACCTCTGCGCGATCGCCTACCAATAAGTTTTTGTTCAACTGACTGGCATCAGTTCCTGCCGCACCCAGGCGAATAAAAACCTTCCCATTAAAAACTAGACGGCTATGATCGCGAACAACCCCTTTGTAGAGTTGAGAGCTGATACAGTGGGGTACGCGATGATCCACCATGGTTTGATGATCAACATGCTGCCCATCGGTAGGGTGGTAAATAGCATTCAAATTAGTTTTTGCCCCTTCACCCGTGAGGCTTATTTGTAAATCGTAACGGCAGAGCTTAGCCCCCTGGGAAAGGTTAAAAGTCTCTAAGTATGCTGACCTAGCCAATGCAAATTTAGTATGATCCAAATGAACAGTCTCAAGACCATGTTGCTGCTGCTTGTAGTACCGGAGCCGCGCCTGCTCACCAATGGTCGCCTTAACACGAATATTGCTAAGAAAATAACAAGGCTTTTTAGTAGATAAGATAGTTTGGTGAGATTCCACGATAGTGAGCTCCGCCCCCCTTGCCAACTCGACCCAGACAGTAGGGTTGAGCATCCGCTGTTCAATACTATCATCTACCAAAAAAACAACATACAATGGTTGGGATATAATTCTTTCCCGACTCAGCTGTACTCTAACACCCTGGTCGGAGAAGGCTGCTTGCAAAGCTTCCATACCATTTCCAAAGTCATTCTCCTGGGTATCTTGCCCACCTATTTTTGTTATGGTTAACCCTTCAACGGCTGAGGAAATATGAACTAGGTAGCCATTATAAAAAACAATATTAATAGCTTCAGCTTCCAGATACTGAGAAAAATCATCATCATTGATTTCTTTCTTTGGAAGATAAGGCTTTAAACTCGCATCAAAGTAGGGTTTTAAGTTAGTGTATTTCCAATTTTCATCTTTCATTCGGTTAGGAATTCCAAGCTTTTTAAAGGCCGAGAGACCTTGCCGAGCCTGGTGATAGATACTGCTATCATGGGGCTTAGCGGCCCAATAATCTTGGAATGCCTTTTCAAGCTGCTCAAACATATTACCCCCTGCTCCTATATGAGCCAGTCGTAGCCCTTATTTTCGATTTCCAGAGCTAAAGACTTATCTCCAGATGCGACGATTTTGCCACCATAGAGAACATGAACAAAATCTGGCTCAATATGATTCAATAACCTTTGGTAGTGAGTAATCAAAACAAAAGCGTTATCAGCGCTTCTGAGTTTATTCACTCCATCCGATACAATCTTTAATGAATCCACATCGAGCCCGGAATCGATTTCATCCAAAACCGACAAACGTGGGGATAGTACTGCCATTTGTAATATTTCGTTTCTTTTTTTCTCGCCCCCTGAGAGATCTACATTGAGTTCTCGATCCAAAAAGCTTTCATCGATGTTAAGCATAGCCATCTTTTCGTGAACGAAAGCCAAGAAACGATCCGTGTTCATTTCTTCGATTCCCTGGTATTTACATAGGGAATTAAAAGCAGCCCGGAGAAATTCTAAATTAGGTACTCCCGGTATCTCTACCGGATACTGGAATGCCAAAAAAATACCTAACTTCGATCTTTCATCGGCTGACAGCTCTACAATGCTTTTGGTTTTTAAATTAACCTCGTAGTTGATACTACCGTCTATGACCTCATATTCCGGATGTCCCGCAAGAACCTTTGCAAGAGTAGATTTTCCTCCTCCATTTGGTCCCATTATTGCATGCACTTCACCAGATTTTACAGTCAAATTCAGTCCTTTTAGAACTTGAACATCATCAACTTTCGCATGAAGATTTCTTATTTCTAACATCTTTATCCTACGCTTCCTTCCAATTTCATCTCAAGCAGTTTAACAGCTTCAACGGAAAACTCTAATGGCAGTTCATTGAATACCTCTTTACAGAAGCCGTTGAGCAATAAGCCAATGGCTTCTTCTTCGCTTAATCCACGAGATTGAAGGTAAAATAGCTGATCTGCATTTAACTTCGAAGTACTAGCTTCATGTTCTACTGTTGCCGATTTATTGAGAACCTCAATGTAAGGGAAGGTATTTGCAGATGACTCACTCCCTACTAACATCGAATCACACTGGGAGTAATTACGCGCTTGATCAGCCGATGCCATGATTTTTACCTGCCCCCGGTAAGCATTGACCGATTGATCTGCCGATATGCCTTTTGAAATTATTTTACTTCTAGTATGCTTACCGATATGAATCATTTTAGTTCCGGTATCAGCCTGCATTTTACTATTTGTCAAAGCAATGGAATAAAACTCACCACGAGAGTGATCACCTTTAAGAATACAGCTGGGATATTTCCAGGTAATAGCTGATCCCGCTTCAACTTGTGTCCAAGAGATATGAGAATTCACCCCTGAACATAACCCTCTTTTAGTGACAAAATTATAGATGCCACCTTCCCCCTTTGCATTGCCAGCATACCAATTTTGCACTGTAGAATATTTGATTTCAGCATGATCCATCGCGATCAATTCTACGACAGCTGCATGGAGCTGACTTTCATCCCGTTGCGGTGCTGTACACCCTTCAAGGTAGCTCACAGACGCCCCCTCGTCAGCTATAACGAGAGTCCGCTCGAATTGTCCTGTACCTGCCGCGTTGATTCTAAAGTAAGTCGATAGATCTATAGGACATTTCACCCCTTTGGGAATGTAGCAAAAGGAGCCATCTGAAAACACAGCAGCGTTCAGAGAAGCGTAAAAATTATCCTTATAGGGCACAACTTTACCCAGATATTTTTTAACAAGGTCGGGATGATTTTGGATCGCCTCAGAAAACGAGCAAAAGATGATACCATACTGCTCAAGTTCTTCTTGATGTGATGTCCCCATAGAAACGCTATCGAATACCGCATCAACGGCCACCCCAGCTAGCTTTGCCTGTTCACCAAAAGGAACCCCTAGTTTTTTAAAGGTCTCCAAGATTTCAGGATCGACTTCGTCAAGGCTCTTTGGTCCATCCGTATTCTTTTTCGGAGCGCTATAATAAGTTAAACTCTGAAAGTCTATGGGGGGATAATGTAAATCGGCCCAACTAGGTTCTTTAAGTGTTTGCCAGTGACGAAATGCTTTAAGCCTATAGTTACGGATAAACTCGGGTTCTTGTTTTATATCCGAGATTCTATTGATGACTTCCTCGCTCAGTCCTACGGGGAAGTCTTCTGATTCAACATTAGTGACGAAACCGTACTTATATTCTCGTTTTGAAAACTTTGTACTCGCATCGCTCATAATCTTTCACCTTTCCTGAGACAAGTGCCGTTGGGGTTCACGACCAGGCCGGCACTCTCTGACGCCTCCTAAAGGACACATCTTTTCCTCTTTCACATACCTATTCTCTAGTTCCTTAAGGCTCATATTGGCGAGTTGAAACCTTAAGGATTCAAAAATATACTGCCAGGGTTCATTAGAGACGCATGATGAGGTGTATTTACAGTCATCATGCTCATCCACACAAACTACCGGGTAAATACCATCTTCAACGGCATGAAAAATATCCCATAAAGAAATCTGTTGGGGATCACGGGAAATGCGGTAGCCTCCTGTACGCCCCCGAATGCTATTAACTAAGCCTTGTTTCCGCAATCTTACTAGGATTTGGTCGAGGTACTTTGCAGGGATGCCCTCGCGGCGAACAATATCTTGCCGTCTAACTAGAGGCTCACATTCGAAGCGTGCAAGGTCTAGCATAATTTTTAGTGCGTACCGGCTTCTCGATGTTAGATTCATGGCCCCAAACCTTTTAAAAAATGGGAGCTAATGTTTAGCGAAAAGCTATACATTTAGCAACCCCGATTAAAAATGTTTACCATTTTTGTAGAGTTTTTAAAAGGGAGGAACATTGACACCTTCATGGTCCCTTCCTCCTTAACAGTGTTATCGGTGGAAACGCAGCATAAGATAAGCAGAAATTACAAATTATTTTAAATACTTATCTTAGACCATCGGTTTCGTTGCCAGGCAATAGCAAAAATAATTCCCTGCAGCAGTCGGTAAATGGCTTGCATCAGCCAAACTTCCAAGAGACCAAAATGCCACCAAGAGACACTAAGATAAGCTAAAGGGATAAACACCAGCCACTGTATGGTAAGGGAAACACCCATAACAAAAGTACTCGCTCCAGCTCCTAATAAGGCATACATAAGCACTACACCCACGGCATCAAAGCATATGATCAGTCCTGTAATTCTTAGGGGTTCTAGGGCTAATGACAAGGTTTGTAAATCTGGCGCAAAGGGCTGCAGAAGCCATTCTGGGCAGAGCCACATCGGGCAGCCAATCAAAAAAGCCGCCATAAACCCTATCTTACAGACATCCCAAGCCCAAGCTTTAGCTCCAGACGGATCTGCCGCCCCCAGGGACTGGCCTACTAGGGTTGTTGTAGCTAGCCCAAAGCCCATTTCTGGAAGCACAGCAAAGAGCATGATGTTGGTGAGAATATTAGCAGCTGCCAGCGCCGAAGTACTGATGCCACCAACGACTTGGTAAAATGCGACAAGTCCCGCAGCAAAAAAAACTTGCTGTAACCCGGCTGGTGCTGAAATTTTCAGCATTTTCTTAAAATCACTTCTTTGCGGCAGTATCCTTAGAAAACCTTGATTTTTTGCCATCTTAAGAGCCGAAACACCATAGATAGCGCTCCCCAGAGCCAATGACAGAGTTGTCCCCCAGGCGGCTCCAACAAGACCGAGCTTAGGAAATCCTCCGTTACCGAAAATCAACAGGTAATTGAGGACTATGTTGGTCATATGCATGACGAGTAATGTTGCCAAATATACCTGAGGGCGATCTATCGCATTCCAATAGCCACGAAACACAAAGTTTATCCCCACAAAGATCCCTCCCAGGACACGAATTTGCAGGTATGGCACGCCAGGAACTACAACTGCACCGTCATTGTTAATGTAAGGATAAAAATAAGGGCAGCTGAAATATACCACAGCAGAAATGGCAACACCGAGAATGACAGCTAAAAACAGTCCGCAGTTGAGAGGAACCGCCGCTTCTTGCATACGACCAGCTCCCTTAATCCGGGAAGATAGGGCCTGTACTCCCGTGGATAGCCCCAAGACAAAGGCTATAGCAGCAAAACTTAGAAATCCACCCAGCCCTGATGCGGCCAATGCAGCGTCCCCTAAGGATTTAACGAAGAAGATATCGACCAAATTCAAAATGTTTTGTGAAACCATTCCTCCGATAATGGGGATCGACAGACGAAAAATTCTTTTAACACGCTGAATTTCCAAATAAATGTTCCTCATATAGGGTTCCGATCTGCAATGCCCACATCCGTTCGCATTCATTGCTAGCAAGGCTATTCTAATCAATTTTCAAACTGATTTTTTGGATCTAGGTTTTTGCGCTCAGTGAAATATCCTATCTGAAATTTTCAATCCCAGATATAATAACAAGGTTCTGCCTTTGGCAGAGACTATTTGAGGGTTAATCCGGAATCCGAAAAAACTTCGTTTGCTGCGTTATGCCAAGCTTTTTTCGAATTCCTTAAAATTATTAACTTATGTTTCAATTTTTCCGATTCGGGGGTAATTGATTCTGACATGGGATCTGAAAATAGGAAAGTTCGTGAATTTATACCAAAGTGAGGAAAATCTCTCCCAAGCTATTAGACAATTTGGCCATAAACTTAAAGAGGCCAGGCAGGTTAAGACAAGACTGAAGGAACTGCTTCCCAGCAGGTTGGCCCAATTAAAGCTTCAACACCGTGCCTCGCAGACGGCAGCTGCTGCCCAAAGGCAAGCCCTCGTTGACCCGGTATACCAGGACTACATCGAAGAACTCCTCGACATGTCCCAAGCGCAAACACTGAATCAGGTCAAATACGAAAGTCACAAAATGCTGTGGCAAGCTCGTCAATCTTTACGAGCTGCTCGGCTGCTCGGCCTACAACAGCGCAACACCTAAGCACGAACGTAGAGAAAAACTTAATTACACCATATTGAACTCGACTTTCGATCCTCCAGCCTTTATTTTAGTTTTTTCCTAAGCGCGACTTTTGAAAAAAGTGCAAAGGTTGAGCTAAGAGCCTGTTTAAATAGTCTTAGTTTGTGGCACTAGGAACAAGAAAGCACCGTGTATAAATAGCAAGGAGCCTTCTTGTGGGAACAGCTCACCAACCGATTTTTTAAAGCAGTCTCTCGGGTTCGCCAAATCCCAATCATCTGAAATTAGGAGCATAATGTGTCTTTTTTACCTAATGTAGTTTTCGCCATACTTTTATTAGGTACGATGGGCTTTTTCGCCTTCAACCTGCTCAGGACTTGGGTTTTAGTCCACCAGGCCCAAGGTACCGAAGACAATCGTTTAGAAAATATTCCGCGCCGTCTATTTGAAGTTTTACGGTTTGGATTTCTGCAAGAGAAAATGTTCCGCGACAAGAATTCCGGAATTATGCATGCCTTTATATTCTGGGGCTTTATCACCGTTACCATAGGAACCATCGAGACCGTTTTGTCGGGAGTTTTTTCTGGCTTTTCGTTTAGTCTGATTTTAGGGGATGGTATCGTTTTTCGAGCTTTTTTACTGAGCCAAGACCTCGGTAACTTTGCCGTTGCCGCTGCAATCAGCTATGCAGTCCTCCGTAGACTTTATTTTCCACCATTGCGCTTGCAAAGTTTATCAGCTGCTTCCAAAAAAGATGCTATGATAGTGCTCCTCTTTATTCTAGCCCTCGTTGTCACCTCGCTGATCAGTCTGGGAGCCAAAGCCAAGCTAGGTGAAATCCCAGCTACAGGGGTACCGATTTCCTGGGTTTTTGCTAGTATTTTTGGGCTATTTATCGACCATTGGCATGGTTTTGAACGTTTTATTTTTTGGGCGCACTGCTTCACTTTATTTGGATTCACCACCTTTCTACCGTTCTCGAAGCATCAGCATTTGATTTGGGTTTGGCCCAATATATTTTTTAGAAGCCATAAAGCCCGTGGTCGCTTACGCCCTATGGAGTTTGACGAAAATGCAGAGTCATTTGGCGTCAGTCAACCCGAAGAGTTTACCTGGAAGCAGCTACTTGATGCCCAAACTTGTGTGGAATGTGGTCGCTGTACGGAGGTATGCCCTGCAAATAACACCGGCAAACCCCTAGACCCTCGTAAAATTATTCATGACATTAAGTACTCCATGAAAGAGTCTCAAGAACCTGAAAATCCCGAATCTCCGAAAAATCTAATCCGTGATTTTATTTCCACAGACGAGTTATGGTCGTGTACCACGTGTGGCGCTTGTATGGAAGCCTGCCCCCTTTATATTGAACATATTCCTGCCATTGTTGATATGAGGCGCTACCTAACTCTGACTGAAGGGGATTTCCCCGCTGAACTGGCCAATACCTATAAAAATCTTGAGACCAATGCCACTCCCTGGGCATTTTCTCCGGCAACTCGTGCAGACTGGGCTAAAGGCCTTGATGTCACAACTATGGCGGAGAAAAGCGATGTGGAGTACCTTTTCTGGGTTGGTTGCGCCGGTAGCTACGATGAGCGCTACAAAAAAGTTTCAAAATCCATCGTCAACATTCTCAACAAAGCCAACATTAGTTTTTCCATATTAGGAACGGAAGAACAGTGTAATGGTGACACAGCAAGACGCCTCGGTAATGAATACTTAGCTGATATGCAAATCAGGGAAAACGTAGAAACTTTTAAAAAGTATCAGGTTAAAAAAGTAGTAACAGGATGCCCTCATTGCTTTAATACCATTAAAAATGAGTATCCCGAATTTGGCTATGATACCGAAGTGATTCACCATAGTGAGATGATCCAGGACTTACTCAAAAATAATAAAATCAATCCTAGCCAGGTCCCTGCAGACGCAAAAACAACAACTTATCATGATTCCTGCTACCTCGGTCGCCATAACGAAGTGTATGAGGAACCCCGTGATTCATTGAAGAAAATCCCTGGGTTAGAGCTTAAAGAAATGCCCCGTCATAAGGCAAAAGGATTTTGCTGCGGAGCAGGTGGGGGACGCATGTGGCTGGAAGAGACCATAGGTACCCGTATTAATGAAGATCGCTCAGAAGAAGCGATTAAAACCGGCGCTAAAACTGTGGCAACAGCTTGCCCATTCTGCATGACCATGATGAATGATGGGGTGAAGGCAAAAGCTCCTGACGCAGGTGTTCAGGTCAAGGATATCGCGGAAATTGTTTCAGAATCTCTCAACTAGGCTGGTATCCCCTCCACCCCAAAACCTCAGGCTCCCTTTAGCTAGAAGCAGGGAGCCGCTCCCTTCTCACTCATTGCTACTGAATGTGTGAACGATCAACTATAAGAAAGTCCGCTTTAAACTTCTCAGAAAAATTGCCGTACCTACTGTGATCTTATAAAATTTAATAAATGGAACTTTTTAGGATTGCTTATGAAGCGGTATATACTTTACCTCACACTGTTCTGGAGCTATTGGCAAGCCTGCTACCCAGCGGCTGGCGCCCCTATCACTGAATTTACCCTTAACAATGGTTTGGATTGTATCCTCTACAAAAACGATAAGGTCCCCTTAGCCACTATCGTCTTAACATTCAAGGCTGGTGCATTCACAGAGGATAAACAAACGAATGGTCTGACTCATTTATGGGAGCATATGTTTTTTAAAGGAAACACCAAGTTTCCCGACCAAGAAGCCTTCAACAGGCAGATTCAGAATCTGGGCATCGTTTTTAATGGTGATACCTCCTCGGAAATGGTTCGCTATTATTTCACCCTACCAGCTGCCAAAATAGAGCAGGGCTTAGAATTTATGTACTATGCTATTAAAAGCCCTAAAATTGATGAAAATGAACTTAAAAAAGAAATACAAGTGGTATTAGACGAATATGACCGCAACGCTTCCCAGCCAGGGTTTTATCTTTCACGCGCTCGGAAGCAGAGCATCTATGGTGAATTCAGCTTTCTCAGAGATCCCTTAGGAAATCGGGACATCATTGCCCAAGCCAATCGAAAAGTTCTCATGAAGATTAAAGATCAGGTTTTTATCCCTAAAAATGGTGCATTATTAGTCTCCGGTTTCATTGATCCTGTTAGAACTCAGGCTATGATTAACAAAATATTCGGACAATGGCTCAATCCAAGCACTCCGCCGGTAAAAACTGAAAATAAATTACCTCCCTTTCCTCGCGATAATCCGGTTATTATTGATGTCAACCCCAGGGTTAAGGTGAGTTCTCTGCGTTATGACTTTGATGGACCAAAAGCTCGCCTTGATGTTCAGGATACATATATCGTTGATATGCTGATCAACCTCCTGCAATCCCGCCAAGGTAAGTTCTATAAAAAATATATCGAATCGGGTTGGGCCAATAGTGTATATTTGGGTTATCATACCCAGGCCCAAGCTGGTGCATTGGTATTGAGTGCTGAGGCTGAAGGTGAGAAGTTAAAACGAATTACCAAGCAACTCATTCATGAACCACAAAAATGGCTCCATCAAGACTATTTTTCAGCAATAGAACTGACCAATGCCCGTGAGAAATTGAGAATCCAGCACGAGTTTGCCATTAACAAGCCGTCTTCATACGTCAAGAACTTGGCTTTTTGGTGGGCTATTACTGGATTACCCTACTATTACCAATACATAGATAAGCTAAAAAAGGTAACCCTAACGGAAATCCAAGATTTCCTTCGCAAGTATTTAGTTAACAAACCATATGTCACTAGTATGCTACTCACTCAAAAAGATGCTCGTATACTCGATGTTCATTCCACTATAAAAAACGGAGCTGTTGATGAATAGAATATTTTTAGCATTCATTATATCTACTATCGTTTCTTGCAGCACCAACCTCATCGAACATAAAATTATTGAAAAAATCAATGCCGCAACTACAAGTTATAAGTTAGCGAAACAAGGTATTTATCACACCCACCGTACCGTAGCGGGCTCTAACATAGTCGCTATGGATTTCCTATTCTATACTGGCATTTCGTCAATAGAAGCTCAGCAAAAAATCCTGCCTGGACTATTATTTAAAGCTTTACCGTTTGCCAGTGAGCAATACCCCCGGAAGGATGTTATTGCCATCATGGAAAGGACGGGATCAAGTTTTTCCTGTAGTGCTGGTATTGAGTTTTCCAAGTGCCACCTGATCACCATTAATGATCGCTTACCAGAAGTCATGCCTATTGTCGCAAATCTTATATTAAGCCCTCGCTTCAATAGCTCCCATGTTGACCTTGTTAAAAATAGAGCAAAGTTAAGTATTAACAGTCAATTTCAAAGCCCTAGCTTTCTAGCTAATGAAGCCGCTAATAAGCTTTTCTATTTCCAGCATCCCTTTTGGATCTCCTACCGGGAGCGGCTCGCGCAAATCGCCCCGATATCCTCCCAGCAACTGAGAACTTACTATAAAACCCATGTATTAGGCAAACTTACTGAAATTGTTAGTGTTTCCTCATCTCCAGCAGCAGAACTAAAACCTTTACTACAGAAGCACTTTGCTAGCTTCAAGGTGCACCACAAGATCACCCCATTCCAGGCACCCCCTCCCCAATCACAAGAGGATAAAATCAATATTGTTAATTTTAATAATCCCACAGCATATTTTATTATTAAAATACCGATGCCCGGTATTCACCATAAGGATTCTACGGCCGCTAACTTTATGATGAAAATTTTAGATGAAGAACTCTCTTTAGAAATTCGCACCAAACGCTCTCTTTCCTATTCAATCTATAGCTATTTAATCGACTATAGTATTGGTATAGGAGTCATTGGCGGCTCAACTTCTAAACCGGCTGAAACTATAGCTGCCATCATTGAGGTGATCAATAGGCTCAGAAACACTGCGCTTTCACCTGAGGAAATTAAGAGACACAAAAATGTTTATGTCACTTCTCTGTTTCTTGAAATGGAAGGTCACTCCTCATTATCGGCATCGATGAGCAAAGGACGTGTCTACGCGAACAACCCCAGCAAAGCTATATCAGCTATAATGGAGATCCAATCCTTAAAAAACAGCCACGTGCAAACCATGGCCCAACGTTACCTTAAAAATATGAAAGTAGGAATTGTTTTCGCTGAGGATAAAATCGATAAAAAATGGTTCGCCTCCCTACCCTAAGCTGCTTGCTGCGCTCAGGCCAAGCCAAGACAGATTCCAACTAAATTATGGTATAGATTTTAGAGTAGGAATCAGGTCGTCACCATCGGTGCAAAAAAGCTTAGCACTGCCGCGCGGCAAGGTTCTGCGCGCAAGACCAAAAAGAACTTTATTAGGTCCGACTTCTACGTAACATTCCATGTCCTGTTGGGAGCAATTTTCAATGGTCTGGGTCCACCGCACAGGATGGTCAATTTGATCTAGAAGAAGACCAAGTTGGTAGTCTTCGATTGACCCCGTTAGATTAGCATATATTTTCTTCGAAGATTTATTGAACCGAGTTTCTTTCAAGTAAGAAGCCATCTGCTCTCTGGCAGGCTTCATGAGAGAGGAGTGAAACGGCGCGCTCACAGGCAGCAACACACAGCGCTTTTTCTGCTCGGTGAGGGTTGTAACTAGGGATTCGACCGTTTCTTTATGGCCTGCTACCACCAGCTGCTGCGGGCTATTGAAGTTGGCTATCTCAACACGACCCCCCGTGCTTTTCGAAATATCAAAGCACAGCTTTTCCAGTTCATCGGCTGGCGTTTGCATAACCGCAGCCATAGCGCCAACACCTTGCGGAACTGCTTCCTGCATAAACTCGCCACGCTTACGAACTAAAGTGACAGCAACATCCAAGGAGAGAACTTCTGCAGCCACAAGAGCTGAATACTCTCCCAGGCTATGACCCGCAAAATACTCAGGATCAAAGCCAATCTCTTCCTTCAATACCGCCCACGTAGCTAAACTGACTGTTAGAATACATGGTTGCGTATTAGCTGTAAGCTTTAGCTCATCCTCGGGTCCATCATAGCAAAGCTTCTTGATATTAAGCTTTAGGGCATCTTCAGCTTCTTCAAATACCCGAGCTGCATAGGGAAACTGCTCAACAAGCAATTTTCCCATACCTACATACTGGCTGCCTTGCCCAGGAAACATCGCTAATGTATTCAAGGTTTAAGCCTCTGCTGATTCAAAGGAAGAATCGATTCCTAAATTAGCCTTTGGTTCAATCACTTGCTTCCCTCTATAGTGTCCACAAGCTTCGCAGACACTATGGGGAAATTTAGCAGTATTACAATTTGGACAAATCGACATACCAACAGCCTTAAGGGCATGATGGGCACGACGTGTTCTATTTTTTGATTTCGATGTACGCTTCTTAGGTACTGGCATTCTGAATAACTCCTATCCACCGGCAAATTAGCCACAAATTGGAACCTACCCTATTACATGCTGTAGGTATTACCGTCAAGGGAGGAAATAGACCAAAGTATTCTTTTTAAGCCCATTTGGCACCAAAATGTTTTTCTTTGCAAAGGGTATCAAAAGACTAGGAATACTTAGTTATAGATGAATCAATACAGCTTATCTAACATCCTGTAGTAATATCACAAGGGTACTACCTTCCAACTTACTGCTTCCGGTTATTGTTACATTTCCGGGGTTCGATTTCAAAGCTTCATAATAAGCCCCTTTAAAAAACACAGCTTCCAAAACATTTCCTGCTGGGTCTTTAAACTTCAGCCGACACTTCAAAGGACATTTTTCCAAATCCTCGGGGGTATATTGCAAGGAACTGATGGTTACAACACCGCCTATTTTATCTAAAACAGCAGCAATGGTTCCTCGTTTACTTCCTGGACTAGCTTTACTTTTACTGCTAGGTAACGCTGGAGCCACAGGTCGTGGTTCCGGGGGGGTAGGAGTCAATGACGAGCTACTCGTCGGTACTGATAAAGGCCTAGCCGGTGGTCTAGAGGTAGCCTTCCTCGAACTAGACTTTGGTCGGGATGTTTTTTTGCGGATGTTACGAATTTTCGGGCGCGGAGAAGGCTTGGGGGCTGGTTTCAGTGCCCGTCCAGGTGGCTTAGCCGTGCTCTTGTCGACTTTCTTTAGTTCTTGCTTACTGGATAATGCTGGAGCTGCTTTTTTGGCTGTACGCCGCTTCCCTTGGTCAGAGTAATTGATATCGCCCGACAGCAAGAGGTAGGCGACGACAGCCGCTATCGTCCCAATAACTGCGCCCCAAGCGAGGGGAACTGGGAATTTTTTCTGGGCCATGCGCTTGCTTTTCATATTCTGATACAGTTCGTTGAGGACCTTACTGGAAGGATTCCCAGCCTTTGCCGCTGCAGCTTGGTCGGCTAGGGCTTTGATGCGCTTGTCAGAGTAATTAGCGATAAATTGGCGTACTGATACTAGTTTCGTCCCATCGACCTTTTGTACTTTCACCGAATTTGCAATGATACCCCGCTGGAAAAGTGACTGTATCTCTGTAGCACTGATAGGTCCAAGAACCCTCTTTTTATCGTCGATCAAGAAAAACTTCTTCACCTTGATCTTGTCGGTCCCACCAGGTATTTTTCTGCTGTCTCCCTTAGAGCTACGATTAAAACTGCTAGAGCCCAATTTTGAGTCTTCTGGGAATGCTGGCACTTCAGGAAACTGACGAGTTTTATGAGCTTCGGGAGGTGGGTGATCTAAGTTGATAATTTTCGAGGGAATTTCGGAAGTTGGAGCCTGGCTGGGGGGAGTTTCTTTGACGTTAGTACCAGCTTCTTCGTTGAAAATTTCATCGACTTCGACTAGCTCTGATTTTATGGTAGAGCCTTCAGCGCTCACCATATCAAAGGGGTCAATTACACCCTCCCGAAGAGCTTGACGAATCTGCTTTGCCGTCATAGCTCCTAAGCTTTTACCGTCTTTAAAAACTTCCCACTTCTTCACAAGTAGCACTCTGAAATTTTTCACTATTTTTGGTTCTCGTCTAAATAGCCATCGGTAATTTCACTTGAAAGTTCAGGCCAAGTTAGCAATTCATTGAAATAATTGAAGAAAAATAATGTATGGGCATAAAAGAGATATTTTGACACCCAGCTATTGCTTGCAATTAAACTTAAGTCTATAACGTCAGTTCTGAAAAGAAGGAGTATCTTCCATGAAAATATGCGTAAGCC
>JBNKNM010000053.1:0-28567 GCA_050293845.1 Pseudobacteriovorax sp.
TATGCTAATACGAAAAACTAAAACGCTCGGTGGCTTAGTGACAAATTTTCAAATCGCAGCTTAAATCGCCATCACAGTCTGAATAAGGCGGCGGTAGCCTTAGCTAATCGCAATGCAAGGGTCATTCGGGCGCTTTTAACCAAAGGAGAAAAATATAATCCTTGTCATTTAACGATGTATGCAACGTCATAATTGCAGTAAATTAATTTTGAGTATTTCTACTCATTGGCTTACAACAGCAGGATAGTTGATGGAAAAATGGTCAAACCACCGCTTCCAACCTTAATTCGGCGAGGTCACTTTAGATGACGTCCAAATGCTTAGGAGAAGCGGCTCGTATTCCATTCGGGCCAAAGAACGACGGTTCTTAGAAAAGGTCGAATATATGGGAGTAACCAATTTTTTCTTCATAATTTTTGCTGGTAACAGCGGCGGATCCATATACGCCGAATGTCACATAGGACGATTACTATAATCTTCAAAATCCTGCACTGTTAAATTTTTCGCAATATCTCACACTATGGAGAGTCCTTTGTCGTTGAATGGCTAGTAGGAGATTCCATGAAACTGTTTGCAATCGTTTTGAACCTAAGTCTATTAATCATATCAGGGTGTGGGGTAGATGAAGAAGCTTCAGACCCTGATTTTACAACTGGGGCAGGTCCTCTACGGGGACATGAAGATTTAACTCGGTTCGCAGTACAATGGGCCAACGAACATTCCAATGTTGAGCTATTTCCAGAAGTTAGTGAATCTAGTGCGGGATACGATTCAAATCACCCAATGATCAAGGGAAATTATCAATCAGATTTTCCTAGTAATGAAGTTCGCAACTTCAACAATGCCTCACCCAGTGATGATTGGCACAATGCTGGTCATCTACAAAATATTCATGCACTCAGCAACCATAACGGAACATCCGTCGAATCCAATCAGGCAACATGCCTTGGTATGCAACGGCAAGTTACAAGAGCTACAGAATTAGCTTATGATTATTATATCAAAGGTAAAAATGATAAAGCCTTTTTTTGGTTGGGCCATGGTATGCATACCATTCAGGATAGTTTTTCTAGAGCTCATACAGAACGTTATAATGCGGGAGAACGGACTGTAAGAAAATTTTGTACCTATGGCTTAGAGCTAGTTGATGGCTGTTACCACAGTGCTGTTTCTCATAACGATCGTGTTTGGAAAGGGACCGTGTCTTGTCAAGTGAATCCTTTTGAACGGGAAGCGGATTGCTTAAAAACAGAAGCATTTCAAGCGGCAAAGGCCTCTGCAGGGTATCTCATGACATTTGAAAAATTAATAAATCATCGATCTCTAAATCTAAGAAATGAGCTTAAAGATTATTTCGAAATGCCAGGTGAATTTACAGGTTTTCTTACCTGTCAAAATTTAGGATCTTTACCTAGTGCTGTTGTTAATATTAAATATTTAGTATCTTCTACCCCTAACTTTTCATGTGGTGGGAATTACCTTAATACAGGAGTAGATCTAAATAAAGGTGCTGGAGGATCCTTCATTAATATGTGCGTTGGAAAAGGTCGTGAGCGAACTCCTATCAATGACCTAAGAGTAATATATGGTAAAGGAAGTAGCTGTCCCTCAGGCTATGGGAAACATGGGGTTGACTTAAATAAAGGGGCAGGTGGTGAATACATTTACTTATGCGAATCACGAGGTGCTAATAATCCGATTCAAGATATTAGAATAATTGCGTCGAGCAAGAGTAGTACTAGTTGCCCAGGTGGATTCACAAAAATAGCAAAAGATTTGAATAAGGGTGCTGGCGGAAAGTACATTTATCTATGTTATAGGAAATAATTGTTAATTACCCGCTCTGGGGAACGCTATTTTTACAGAATCATAAAGTGAAAATCATATCCCATTCATCTCTAATTTTTCTATGATTAAAACCAACTCCATAGATGGAACCAAATCTTTACCAGATCTCTTTTCTAAGATTTTCTAGATGTCTTGCTTGTTCACACAACTCATCAAATTTTCTCTTTTAAGAGCCTGTGATTTGAAAATTCAAGTGACCTTAGCTCTTCTTTTATTTAGATTTTTTCAAGATCATCATTTTGATCATGAGAGTAAATTCTTGCATAACCGATGGTTGGCTTATCCGGTATCAGAACTTTTTTTGTCGTTGATTCAACCGTATTTGAAATCTCTGTTAAATCGAAAAACCTTTGACCGCCAGGGGTAATTCCTGCGGCCTTGATTTTTCCAGCATTCTCCCACTTTCTTATGGTAACCGTTTTACTTTGAGTTTTCCGGTAGGAGTTGATGAGCGAGCAGCGCAGCCTAGCTATTTTGTAGGTGAGACGTCGCAGTGACGAAAACAACAACCCGGAAAATTCAAACCAGAGCGATATATCAGAATGAACGTCTAACTTTTTAGTTGCTTGTGTGAGTCTTACACTCATGTAGTAGAAGGTATGCAAATAGCATGGGGTATCGACCATGGTGCCGTTCTCTCTGTTAGTGTTATGAGAAAATATATTAAAACGGACACAACAGGCAAGGTGGATATCAATCTCCAACTACCAGTAGGCCCTCCTGGAATTCCCAGCGACTGAGGGCATTTAGTTGTTACATTCGGCGATAGGATTTCAAAACTATCAAATTTCATATATAGAAGCTCTGTCGGTAAGATTTTGTATGGCGATTATTAAGTTAGTGTTTTTTGTCTGAGTTGTAGCATACAAATATCTATATTTACTAAGAATTTATAAAAGCCAGATGAGCTTCCTTCTCTGAATTCCAAGATGACTGAGTAACTTCATCTCTGAAGTCGGAATCTTCACGGATGACCTCACTAGAACTGGGAGATTTTCCTAGTTTTAGTCATTATCTCTGATTTGGTTATTTCCTAAAAGATCATTTTTACAATTGAGCTGCCGAATGTCAGATGTATGATCACTAAATGGCTGCAACCAATGATTCAATCGTTTTTTTGCAGGCTTCTCGTTGTTCTTTAGAAACCTGAATATCCTCTCCATATACCTGATATTTGTGTCGATCCATAGAATTAAGAGGTAACCCTGAATTTGCTGCAACAACACCAGCACTGTTAAAATCTCTTAGTTCGATAGTGAACTCTTTTTCAAAATCGTCTTGAGAATTGATAACAGATGATGGTTTTCGAAAACGATTCGGGTTTGCTAGAAATTCATCATACATTTTTTTCGTAGCTTCAATAGAAAGCGCTTTAAAAGCGTGTGCTGCACCTTTTTTTTGTGTAAATCTATTTCCTAGAAGCGAATGAATGATTGGTCTCTTCATTCCATTACCATCAACGATTGATGCAAACGTGTAGTTGCCATATACAGGATGTTTAGTTTGATTGCCGTAAATCAGGTTAAAAAGTCCTTTTATAGCAAAAATTGATGAATCATCAGCATTTATTGGAACAAGTAAAAATTCTCCAGCCAGGACAGCTATTTCTGTATATATTGAGAACGCTGGGTTCGTATCAATAAAAAACGTACAGTCACGCCCCTCATTAATGTGGGAATTCGTGAAATTTTTTATGATAGAGTGTGCTTTTTCCCAAGGTTTATCAGATTGTGATATGGGTCGAGCATTGGCCCTCTCTGAAATAAGCGGAGCAACCAATTCCAAATTTCCATCACCAGACATCAAATAGATGTTGTCTGTCATGTTGTTGTTTATTACATCCAACTTGGTTAGGTAATTATTGGCAACGACAGGACTGCTCTGCGTAGTGAGAACATCTGTAATATATCCAACAACTGTTTTGGGTGTCGCTAAAGATAGTAGTTTGTTTAGTTCTGTTTCTCCTTTTTTTGCGCCTCCTAACAACATCATAGACGAATTACCCTGGGGACACATATCAATTACGACTATGTCCCTATCTGGATTCTTCTGAGCGTATACTGTAGCAACATGAAAGACTATGGTACTTTTGCCAACGCCACCTTTATTGTTCCAAACTACATAACTTTTATTAGCCATCAAAGTCCCTTTTGAGTTAATTTTTTTATATTTATAAACTCTTGCACTGATGTCTCGTCACCTCAATATGCATTGATCACGCTATACAGTTTATTTGTTCTTGAAATGTTTGGACAGCCAACAACCTCCCCTACCAAAAGCAAAGCTAGCCTCATAAAGCTTCGCCAATCTTCATCTATTCTCCTTGTAACCATTATTTAGGTAGGATATTGAGACCCGCAAGGAAATTGCAAAGCTAGAACCTGCGAAAATGCTGATCCGTGACCAACTAGCTTTAAGCCAACCCGAATATTACCTGGACCTTCATTATTAGTCGTTTTTCTTTTGAAGTGATTCCAATGCTGTATATCCGCATAGAGTTCGTCAATTTTTGGGTGAGAGTACTCGTTGTCCAATTCATAAAAAACAAAATACATTGGATTTTTCGGAGTAATACGAGCTACATCTGTGCAGTCAAAGGGCTTACCTAAGTATGTATCGTCATTTTTGTAGAACCAACCCTTTTGAAATCGGGTAGAAATCGACCTCGTGTTTTCCCCAATTTTCGAAAATCGATTTGGATCGACTAAATTCTTAAAGCGGTAAAAATATATACCGATGCTTTCAGTAAATTCGTCACATAGAATTTCGTACAAATTGTTACCTCGTTCAGATCTAAGCTCATCTGGGGATTCGATTAGAGAAGCTAGTACCCTGTACTCTGAATTAATTAAGTTTGAGTCTGGTTTGTATTTTTTAATTTCTGCTTTCACATCTGACTCCACGCTGATAGAGATCTCGATTTTGTCATTATCTCACAAATTCTATATATCGAGTGCCATAGAACGAAGGGTTTATGAGGCTACCTCACGTTTCCACTAAGGAAATTTCATTCAACATTTCCAATACCTCTTAAATTGTACCTGAAACCATTGTACTGTAAACTTAAAAAATATGGAGTAAACGACACAAATCTTTGGGCATTAAATGGGAGTTTTAGTATGGGTACTTTCAAATAAATAAATCTTTTCCTTAGGCCATTCCCCACTTATCAAGACAGATGAAACCTTGAATTTACGATTTGCGCATGAATTTTTAAAATAGATTAATTATTGATTGGCTGGATTGCTTTATTTTGGGTAGATGTTCGACACATCATATATAAGTAATGATATGGGTAGTATAGTCTAAGGACATTTATATGCAAAAACGGTCATTCGAAGCGTATCTTTATTGTTGCATTGGCCAGTTGAACATTTGACAAATTCCTAGACCATGCATATTCTAAGTAAAAAAGGCTCTTTTTTGAAAGCTTCGACCCTATCCCAACCAATTTTCGGTTCTAAAGCTAATTTTGGCCATAAAAATTCTATCCTATAGATATTTTATAGGATATCCCTGACTAATTGTAAGAAAGATCAAGTAAAACCGTAGATTCTGAGCGCATAATCACCAAAGGCTTTGACTATCGTCTTATGCTCTTTCTTGAGACCGTGGATCTCGTCATACACAAGCCCACCAATCTTAGTTCTTATTTTCGCTATACGTTGCATTGTGTAGGATATCCACTTGAAAGTTGGTTTTGCTGTTTTGATACCTAACTGGTTCGGAAAAGATAAATCTCCTTCACAAAGGTAATCTCGAATAGTCTTCTCTGCAAGCTTATTCACGAACAATATGAGAGCCATAACGATCATCATGGCTTCAATGCGGGATTCAGGATGTTTTGAACAAATGCATCAAAACTGGAGTTATAAAAAATGAAGGTGGGGTTTGTTTTCTGGATGTTGCTCCAACTCTAGGTATTCTTTGCCTTGAAAATAAGTGCAAAAGGATTTCTTTTTGTGACGAACTTTCCAATTGCAACAATTGCTTATCTGTAACCAATTGTAATTGGACTGGGGACACTTGTTCTGAAGAGTGCCTTCAAGATACATCTTGTTATGGTCCCGGTAATCCTGCAGCACCGTCGTGTCCAATTTAGTTCATTGTAAAAATTAGGGGGACTTCGAAAATATATGGCGCTAGACTTGAGTAATTCCAATCGTCCCAAACCAGGCAGCACGATAAGAGTGGACCCGATCCGGTCTTTAAAAGATATAGCTAGAATCAAAATTTTATTGGCAGATAGCCCTAGGGAACTTGCGATATTCACCTTGGGAATAAATTCCGCTCTTAGAGCATCAGACCTAGTAGCGATTCCTCTTTCATCAATTCAAAATCTAATGGTTGGCAAAAGCTTCATCGTAAGGGAAAAGAAGGCCAGAAAAAATCGTCATGTGACCATAAATGAATCCGTATTTTGTGCTTTGAGCGACTACCTTGAAGTGAGGCCACGAAGCAGAGCAAACCGACCACTATTTTTGTCGCGAAAGGGTGGGGGAGGACTTACCGTTCCTTCACTACACCGCTTGGTCAAATTTTGGTGCCATGAGGCTGGACTCAAGGGAAACTTTGGCAGCCACACACTCCGCAAAACCTTCGGTTACCATCAGCGGGTTACTTTTAAAACTGAGCTGCCAATTTTAATGACTGCATTTAACCATACCTCGCAAAAGCAGACGCTTTCGATTAAATTGGAGGAGAACCCATGAGTTTAGTGTTCTCAAGTCCTTGGATTTGATTGATCCTCTTTGTCGGCAATCTAACAAATTGCTCGCTTTGACGTCCTCCCCACGTCTAAAGCCGGGGGATTCCTGGGCCACTTCAGGACACCAGCGATTCACGTCCGAATCGGAGAATGTTCCCTCGGGAATCGTAAATACGTGTTCTGGGTGAAGCGACTTAACTGTATCGAGCAAGCCACTTTTAAGTTTCTCGCTTGCAGCTTTTATACGTTTTTCTAAGCCTGACTTGTCTCCTAGTGTTCTGGCATAAATGGCAGTTTTGGCAGAGAGGATCGTAAAAGGTACGAGATGTAAGGAAAGTATCAAGCAGACTAGCTTCATGGGGTCTCCACCATGGTTCTAGGGAGCAGACCCATATAAATAATAGGAATCAGAAATAAAAGCCATGAAAACCTAGTTATACTTTTTAAACAACCTTTTGCCATTTGTAGCTTTCTGCAACACTGCGAAAAAATGCTAAGCTATTTGAGTCACAAATAATTTTTGAAATACGGGGCCTTTACCAGTTAGAAATTAGCCCTTCCTAGCTCCCTCTAATCCACTATAATTAAATGTTAAAAATAAAAAGATATGAGATGGACTAAATTTTTTTGAAGAAATCCGATACAAAATTTATCTCATGAAGGTGCTACTTGTACTGAAAGTAATTAAGAATTTATGCTGAATTTTGATGTCTAGAGAAATAATTCATCAAGAAAGGATGTCATATATGAAAAAAACTTCTGTAGTATTCTTAATAGGGTTTGCTCTGACTGCTTGTGGACCGCAACTTGTTAATCCCACAGAGAGTACAGGTGACAACAATCCTGTTGATGAACAAGAATTTGTAACAGTAGGTGTCGGTGTTGCTAAGGCAGATGCAGGAGTATTTCAATTAGCTGCTGCCACAGCTTTTTCCATGTCTCTTGATGGATGCTCTTCAGGACTAACATATTCTTCCATAACTGAAGCTAATACTAACATCGATGTCTATAAGTTCGACCAGAGCTGCCTGGTAAAACTAGAAAGCTTTACCTTTGGTGGGATTACCTATATTCCTACTGCAGCTAATCCCTTTACTACTTGGGCTGATGGTGACATCGCAACATTTATCGATCAAACGGATATTGTATCCGGAGCCACGATCAAAGTGGTAGTCGATACTCAATTACCAAGTCCTATTGCTGGAACCGAAAGTGTTAGCTATTCCTTTTCGGAAATTGTTGCTGGTACTGATCAGTCTATCGCTGGAAGTGTTGTTGGAGATGCCCATGGTCTCAGTGTTGCTGGCCAAGAAGCACCGAACTTTAAGATATCTGGGGTACAAATGACGGGGATGACTGCAAATGGAGCAGGTATCTTCAAGTTTTTTATGGAATGTAATGTGACAGCGACAGACTCCGGAGCTACTTGCGATGGGCTGGGCAATGCTCTTGTCACCATTGCTTTGGTTGAAGACACTTACGGTGGTGTACTTGATTTAAGCCAAGCTGCTGCTATCATGGCCAGCAACGAAACTGCGCCAAGTGCTACTATCGCTGTAGGTAATGCTTCTTATCCCAATGGCGGGTTTGAATCTCTTGATTTAACAGGTCCGGACCAAATCCATAACAATCCTAATATGCTCCTTGTGCTGGAAGCAGATAATAAATCATACTTGTATTTCAACTTGGATGTCACAACCCTAACTTACCCTTAAAATTCAAGATGATTTGCCTCCCTTATAGGGGAGGTATATTTATTTGAAGGTGGAAACCGTGTTTTATAGCTTTGGGATCATATTCTTAACGAGCTTTTTGATGTCCTGTGTGGATAATGGAATATTGGAAAACAATATTCCAAGTTTTTCATTTTACATGGAATATGATGCTACTAATAAGCCAGAAAATAAACTTCTACTGCAATCTGTGTCATCGAATTTTTATTACTCGGTGACCGCTACAGGTATAGAATCAGACATCAGCCTCGATACAGTACTACCGATCAAGGAAGAGACGGAATTTCAGTTCAAAGAAGAAGGTGAGTACTCTATTGCTGTTCAGATCTACTTGCCTGATGGAACATTTTATTTAGAAAAAAATCTAACCTGGATATATGATAGTGGCCTCACAATGACACCTATTGTCGGATTTAATGAGTCTGCCACCAATGATGAAAATGTATCACTATTAGTTGCCGGAAGTAAAAGTCCCAATACTGTTGAAATTTGGGTTGAGGGTGACCTCCATAGTGAGGAAGCTCCTGAAGGGAGTTGGCGTGAAATTCCATCAACCAATGTTATCCCTCTAAGAGTTAGCCAGGGTGATGGTTTTAAAAATTTTAAAGTGAAAACGAGAAATAAAGCCAAGGTTGAATCGGAAGTTATCAATCTCAGCTTACTTCGCAAGGGTAAGTCACCTGAGGAATGCTATTCTTTCATTCCTTCCATTACAAAAAGTCGATTTTTAAAATTTGAAATATCCGCTAATGATTCGCGACAACTGTATTATCGAGTGTTTGGAGACATAAATAACGATTTTCAATTTCACGAGTTTTCAGGTTCCGAACAAGTTGACTTAGAGCTTACCGAAGGCTTTGGTGAAAAAAAGGTGACTATTCAAATCCGGGACGAGGCAGAAAATTATTGTCTCAAAGATGTGTACGAGATTCTCTATGACTCTAACTATATACCAGGTAAGGTCACTATCAAAGACGATCCCATATGGACAGATGATCCCCAAGTGGTGATCAATATCCAGCAGGACCACTTGCCTTCGGATGAGTTGGAAATGTATGTTTTTGGAGATATTGAAAGCAGCGAGTATACGGATCAATGGTTACCTTATTCAGAAGCCGATATTCCCCTTGTACTAAGCCCTCGCGATGGTCATCGTTGGATTCGAGCCAAGTTTCGCAAGAATGGAGTTGAATTACCTATGGCATGGGACGGTGTTTATCTTAAACCATTCATACACTTAAGAGATGTAGCCGGTGAGCTTCAAGTATCGACCAGTAATATTATTGCAATGGATGACATGTCGATTACAGGTTGTTTGGAGTCATATGATCATATTCCTTATTCAGCTATTATTACATGTTCACCTACTGGTACAACCGTAGAGGTCGAATATTTTTTGCAAAATGGCACTTCCATAGTGCGTTCAGCTTTAGTTCCATAGTGCGTTCAACTTTAGTTCCCCGTTATTAAAATAAAAAATTTAATCGCAAACCCAAGCAAAGATAATTGGCTGTAGCGTTGGTACCACTACTAGATTGTGATACCTCGACGGCACCTGTCGATTGATTAGATATGATAACTCTATCTGTTCGAGAGTTGAATGAGATCATATTAAAAATGAGCTGAGGAGCGATCTCCATATTTACCTTTAATCTCAGTACTTTAAATGAAAGTGAATACCCTCCGGATAGCCCCAATCCAAAGCCTATTCCTGTCAGTTTTGTTTCGCTAGTGTTGGAAATTCTATCATCATTTAGAAAAGAATTAACTTTTGAGAAAAGGCTGACTTGATCTAGTGGGTAAAAACTAAGATCCATCGCAAGATAAAACTTTTTAGAAGGGAAAAAACGCCAGGAACTGTCAATTCCCAGTTGCAGGTGAAACCCATGACGTTTAAGAGAATGGGAGGTATAGGTCACACTACTATATTTAAACTTCCCTCCAACCCAGATCTCATTGCTCATCCCGAGTAATTTTTTTTTTATTGGGATGATCCGCACTCCCTGAAAGCCAAACCCCTGCTCGCTGATCTTATGGGATGTTCCCATGTTAAAAGAGCCGGAAATAGCATTCGATATGTTCATCCCTGCCTCCCATTTGTATCCCGCAGCCTTGATGCGAGGCGGTATGCTCACGGTAGTGAAGAATATTAAAATTGATGATATTATACGACTCCTCATACCCTGTGTATCGCCATCTCCGCAGTTTGAAGTGAGAGAGATATCAGGCAAATCTTACCGATGAAAAACTATTACCGAAAAGCGTAGTAAGTCCCGGGAACTTGCCGCGGGAAGCTTGGGTATATTACTATAGGGGCAATAGCAATAACTATTTGACTTTACAATAATTTCCCTGCGATTCTGAGGGAACTTGTCCCCCTGTTTTCAGCTGTATGTTTTTATGTTTGAAATGACATATAAATACCTATCTGGAGTCAACACAGTAGTGGGAAAGTGTAAGCTGCAATATAGTATAAGGATATCGCATAATATAGGAGAAAAATGCTATGAAACACCCCTATACAGCTGACATTTGTGATCTTAATAATAATGCTATAGTACTGCCATTTGCATTTCGATCTTTTGGTAAAAAGCAGGTCTTTTCGGGAAAGCTACGTACCCTGAAAACTTTTAATGACAATTCAAAAGTGCGGGAAATACTCAGTAGCAAAGGTGATGGCCATGTCTTACTCATTGATGGGGAATCATCAATGGAGCGGGCTTTGGTGGGAGGCAATCTCGCTGCACTGGCCCATGAAAATGGCTGGGAGGGCCTAGTAGTTATAGGGTGTATCCGGGATACCCATGAAATCAACGATAGTGACATTGGTATCAAAGCCTTGGGAACTCAACCTCGGAAAAGCAAAAAAAAAGGTCGAGGTATGATAGATGTGCCCCTGGTAATAAAAGGCATTCGAGTCGAACCAGGTTATATGATTTATGCTGATCTTGATGGGGTGGTCATTGTACCTTACTAATTCTGTTCAGTTTTAGATAGTAACGGAACAGTTCCTCTGTAATTACTGAAGTGGACCCCCCTTGACATAAATGGGAGAGGATTTACCTTTGGAGGGAAAGACAATGAAGTCTCAAAAAAGGAGAAAAACTAATGCTTTCATATCCTATATATAAAGAGCTAAACCATGAGTCCGGTCTTGATTTTAATCATTTTTTAAAGTCGCTATCTACTGATTTTCGCCATGAACAGATTCCAGTAGATATCTTAGAGTCGGAAAATAACTTTTTATTACAACTCGCTTTACCAGGAGTCAAACAGGAGCAGATTGATATACAATTGGAGCAAAATCAGCTAAATATACTGGTTAAAAAGCAAGAGCACGAAGAGCTCCACGCAAAATA
Source organism: Pseudobacteriovorax sp. (assembly GCA_050293845.1). Classification (GTDB taxonomy): domain Bacteria; phylum Bdellovibrionota_B; class Oligoflexia; order Oligoflexales; family Oligoflexaceae; genus DT-89. The sequence goes on from JBNKNM010000053.1 coordinate 11,649, forward strand.
TGTGCAAAATCAGATTCCAAAAAATGAAATTAAAAAAAGTTTTAGAGTGTCAGAACATATCGACCGTGATCGGGTCGAAGCTAGTATTGAAAATGGTATACTGACGATCGTGCTATTTAAAAGCGAAGCGCTACAACCTAGAAAAATTCAAGTCAAAGCCTCTTAAGGCTTTGATTCTATTGTTTACCCATTTTTTGGCGACTACCCGTGATATCCTATTAAGTCACAGAACTGATTTCAGTGCTTTTATAAATTCAGGTGACAAGGGATCAATCGAAGATCGGAACCGATACTTTACAACTCCATTTCGGTCGGTGATAAATTTTTCAAAATTCCATGCTACAGCCGACCCTTTGTTATCATGAGGTGCAGTGCTGGTAAGGTATTTGAAAACGGGATTCACTTGGGAACCTTTTACAGCCGATTTACGTGCTAAGGGGAAAGTTACACCATAGTTTTTTTTACAGAACGAGGCAATCTTAGTATCTTCTTTGAGCTCTTGTTTGAAGCTGTTAGATGGAAATCCAACGACCATGACGCCTTGTTTCTTAAACTTCTTATATAGTTTTTCTAAGCTCCCATACTGGTCTGTATAACCGCAGCGACTAGCTGTATTGGCAATAACAAGAACTTGCTTGCGAAACTTGGTAAAGTCCAAGGACTTGCCCTCGAGAGTCTTTATCTTAAACTGATAAATCGAGTTTGCATGAATTGGTAGTGAAATAAAAATGCTGATAACCAGCCACATAAATTTTTGCATTGTCTACTCCATGTAAAGCTATAAATTTTCCTTAATATTTGAATATATGCCGGTTATGGGGCAAAATTTCTTCAGCTAATTTTAATGGGAAATAAAATTAGTGACTTAACCCTTAACCTGCAGACTTTTGCGATAGTTTTTTTAGCAGTTCTTGAGCCTTAGTAAATTCTGGCTCTAGTTCCAAACATCGTGTTAGCTGTTCTGTGGCAGCGGGAAATTGTTTCGCATCGCGCTTTTTTAAATATGCTAAGGCTAGATTGAAATGGATGAGATAGTTATTTTTATTATTGGGATAATAGTTCAAAGCTCGTTCGTACTCTTGGATAGCCGTATCTAAGGCGTCAGTCTGAGCCATAACGACACCTTTATTGTTAAAGTAACGGACGACTTCTTTGGGGCCTGATGTTTCTTGGCAAAAGTTGATAGCTTCCTCCCCATAGCCAGCTTCTTCAAGCTGCTTAAAGAGATCAAATTTCATTTCAGGCTGTTCAGGGTTCGCTGTTAACAACTGTTTTTGTTTTGAAATCGCATTATCAGGGTTTTTCAGTTTCAGGTACATATCGACCATGTCCGTAATGCGATCAATATTTTTGGGTGCTACGTGATCGGCTTCTTCGAAGAATTTTTTCGCTTTATCCAGGTTCCCTAATTTAAGATTAAATTTACCCATGAGATTCAATCTCTGGAGTGGCTCTATACGATCCTGAGGGACACGGGCGAGAAATTCCAATCCATCCTGATAATTGTCTGCTTTTTGGTATAAGTCGAGAATCAACCTATAATACTCATCATCCAAAGCCTCTTGAAATTCTTGGGTTTGCTTGATAGCTACTTTGAAATCGCCATCTTTTTCGAGTCGTTCCAAGATTTCCAGCTTTATTTTATTGGCCAGTTCTTGCTTGGTGTGGTTCCTAAATGCCTTTTGAATCTGGCTGATTAGCGGTCCAATTGATAGGGGCTTTTGTATGATTAATATTTTCCCCATTTCATTCACCAGAGAAAGTTGCTCGTTTGTTAGAGGGCTGCCCGTTGTGATTGCGAAGCCTGCCGTTCTTTTCTCCTTAATTTTATGGGAGCGCCATTTTTGTATTAATGAAATAGCATCGAGTTCGGGAAATTTTAGCTCGATAAAGATAACACGGAAAAATTGCTTGTTAAACCGATACATAGCCGTTTGTAGATCCGAGGCTGAAAATACTTCAACCTTCATTTTTTCAAGGGGCTCTAAGATCGGGCCTGCAACCGTGCGGTCTGAGTCTACAATTAAAATTTTTTGTGGGAGCTTGCCCATGAAATTCCTTTCCTTATTAGAGCTTGTTTCGGCTAGAAGCTAAGGGAGTTTAGGTCTTTTATTACAAGGGCGCTATTATACTGGAGTCAATTGTTGAGGGCGCCAGTGCCACCGGCTAAATGCTACTTGAGTACCAGGTCCTATGTTTCAGAAAATACTCAGTAAAAGTGGATGTTATGAAGCGCTCTTAAAATACCCAGATGGCTTTCCGATAGTGGTCAAAAGGTGTAGATGTGTGGGGGATCATCATGAGGCTTACTATTTTTATGATGTTATTTGCTTTGATGCAGGGATGTGTGTCAAAGGGTCCTTATTTTAAAATTAGTCAATTAGATGACATGGTTCGCGACCGTTTCCACCACAATAGGGTAATCCATCAGTATGGCCCGACCAAGGCGAGATTTGCTGACAATGTCTTTTCACAAATAGAATATAAACCATCTAGTACGGAAAGACTTTTAATTCAAGAGATTGATGGCATCATCTTTTCGGCAGTAGAGGGGGAAGTCGAGCAGGATTATAATTCCATGGAATTTGCTCCTGGTGAGCAGCCTCGTATGGCCCGGATAGAAAAAAAATCTAATGATAACAGTGGTTTTTTCAACCATAGTTCCGATACAATCGAATTCAATGACTGTCAGGAAAATCCTCGGCAGGTGATACGCTACCTATCTGTACGCGAGGATTTCAATGGCTATAGTGAGCGTCAATATGCTGCGCTTTTTCTCAATCGTCAGCTTTGTGTTTGTGGCTACCGTGTTCGATCCTTATTTTTCAAGGGCTGAAGATGATAAGCTTCCTATGGATGTGCGGTTTTAAACGAAAGCTATAGTTCTAGAACCATTTTCGTAATGCCCCTGGAAACAACTATTGATTTTCATATATCTGAGCCTATGATGGGGGGGATTATTGACTTACGTTTGGAGCTAGCATGATACCCCGTCTTGAGCAGTTCGATGCATTACCATCCCAAGTGCAAAATTATTTTAAAGAACTTCGTAGCAGGTCATTTAAGGGAGACATGGAATTTAGCTTATCGGAACGTTTAATGATGGCTACCGATAATTCAATTTATCAATTATTGCCCCAGGGGGTTGTGTTCCCCAAAAATGAACAAGATATTAAGACTATCTTAGAATTAGCTAATACTGCGGATTATCGAAATCTTTCATTTACGGCTAGGGGAGGGGGGACTGGTACCAATGGGCAGTCCTTAACAACCGGAGTGGTCGTCGATCTATCCCGGCATATGAATCGCATTTTGGAGGTTAATGCTGCAGAAGGCTGGGTAAGGGTGCAGCCGGGTGTGGTTTTGGACCAGCTTAATGAGCATATTAGGTCCTATGGTTTATTTTTTGCCCCCGACCTATCTCCGAGCAATCGCGCTACTCTAGGAGGTATGGTAAGTACGGATGCTTGTGGCAAAGGGTCACGGATTTATGGAAAAACATCGAACCATATTCTGGAACTCAAGCTAGTCCTTTCTGATGGCAGTGACTGGCTAAGCCAGAAAATGGACGCTGCTACCCTGAAGAGTATTACGACGGGAAACAAGCTTATCGACCATGCCCTAAGAACGGTAAGCTCTATTACCCTGGAAAAATCCGAACTCATTGAGGCGAAATTCCCTAAGCTGACAAGGTTTTTGTCAGGATATAATCTGGGTATGGTTTGGGACGAGAATGGTCATTTTAACCTAAATTATCTGATTTCGGGCGCCGAAGGAACCTTGTGCTTGGTCAGCGAGATGAAGCTGCAGCTGACACCCATCCCGCAATCAAAAGTTTTGATCGTTGCTAAATACCGGGAATTTTCAGATAGCCTCAAAGCGGCTAAAGCTCTACTGTCGCGAGATCCGGTCGCCATTGAGACGATCGATGCTACGATTCTCAGTTTGGCGAGACAGGATACTATCTGGCATGAAGTCAGTAATTTTTTTAGCAGTGCCGAAGATCGTCTTGTAAAGTCGATCAACCTTATCGAGTTTGTGGGGGATGACTATCAGGAACTAAGGACAAAGGCTGAACAGCTCTGTAGTGACTTGAATACGCAGCTGGGACAGCCAGGTGCTGCAACCGGCTTTATACTAACTGAAAATGAAAACGAGATCAGAGCCCTGTGGTCTTTACGCAAAAAAGGTGTGGGACTTCTTGGTAACAGATCTGGTACCCGTCGTCCGATTCCTTTTGTCGAAGATACGGTTGTACCACCTGAACACTTGGCGGAATATATCGAAAGGTTTCGGGCGATACTGGACAGCCATGGTTTAGAGTACGGCATGTTTGGTCATGTAGATGTGGGTTGCTTGCATGTACGACCCGCTCTAGACATGCAGAACCCAGAAGACGAAAAGCTCGTACGATCTATAACCGATGAAGTAAAGGATTTGGTTCTAGAGTATGGTGGCGTTGTTTGGGGGGAGCATGGCAAGGGCCTACGGAGTGAATACATGCCAGAGTTTTTTGGTGAAGAGCTTTTTGAAGACTTAAGAACCATAAAAACAGCTTTCGACCCTCATAATCGCTTGAATCCCGGAAAAATTTGTTTCCCCCATGGAGCCCAGGAGGGCTTGGTTAAGCTTGATCAAGCACCTATGCGGGGGCAGTTTGATCGACAAATTAAACCGGAGTTACAGGAGCAGTTTCGGGTATCTTTGCTCTGTAATGGGAACGGTGCTTGCTTTAATTACGATGTGCATGATGTGATGTGTCCTTCCTATAAAGTCACTCGCAACAGGATTCATTCCCCAAAAGGTCGAGCCGGGTTAATTCGGGAGTGGGTTCGTCAACTATCACAACATCATGAGACTTCATCAGTAAAAGCCGGTATTGGTAAATTATCCTCTCGTCAGGCACAAGGGGACTTTTCAACAGAGGTGTTGGCTTCCATGACAGGGTGTCTATCATGTAAGGCTTGTAGCTCTAGCTGTCCGATAAAAGTTGATATTCCAGATCAGAAGGCTCGATTTTTAGAATACTACTATTCCCGTTATAAGCGCCCGCGCTGGGATCGACTTATTGCCTTTGGTGAGCATACCCACAGAAGGTTTGTCAATATGCCTTTTTTATTTAACTGGGTTCTCAACATTCCTGGGGTCCAACAGCTGATGGCTAGATATCTAGGATTGGTGGACACACCTGCTTTAAGCTCACCAAACTACCTTGCTTTGTTGAGGAAAGCTGACATTCCGGTCTTGACAAGTTTTAAGCATCTACCAGAAAAACTGGCTGCGAAAAGCCTGATTGTTTTACCTGATGCCATTACCTGCTTTTATGAGGCCGAAACCTTTGTGGAAGTTGTTAAATTTTTTAAGAATGTAGGCTATGAGCCGATAGTTGCACCTTTTTTTATTAATGGTAAGGGCCTGCATGTTAAGGGCTTTCTTAAGGAGTTTCGGCAGGTGGTGCAAGCTACGGAAGAAAAGTTGGAGCAGCTCAAGCGTTATCAGGTTCCGTTGATTGGTGTCGATCCGGCTATTACTCTCACCTACCGTGAAGAGTATCGCCGCTATGGTCGTTCAGGTCAGGAATGGGATGTCATGCTTCCCCAAGAATGGCTTGTAAAAAATATAGAGAATATTGCTGTCCCGACCAACATCAATGCCTATCTTCCAAAAATACTGTATCAATTGGGGCATTGTGGAGAAAAGTCGTCTCGGCCCCAATATGCTAGAGAATGGCAGCAGGTTTTTGCCAGGTTTCAGATAGAGCTTAGGGAGGAGAAGGTGGGGTGCTGTGGTATGGCTGGAGCCTTTGGCCATGAAGCCCAGCATTATAATCAGTCTCATGCGATTTTTGACCAGAGTTGGGCACTGAAGATGCATCCTGAGCATACTTATATTGCCACAGGAGCTTCGTGTCGGTCTCAAGTTAAGCGCTTTATGGGTATGAAGATTGCGCACCCTTTAGCCTGGCTAAACCGAACCTGGATGTAGAAATATGCGCTGCGAAAATCTTTGAGGAAGGGTAGTAACTAGGAGACAAAAAAAGCATACCCAGGTTGACTAGAATTCGTAAGTTTACGATGAGCCGCACTGTTTCAGCGACTCCGTCTGGGTATGCACTATTGGAACTATCTTGATTATGCTCAGATGTCAAGGGATCAAATTTGCCTTGAGGTATCTTACCTTGGCAAATTGCCGCACCATGCTTTCTTCACATGTCAGTGATAATGCTTCATCTGGTGATAACCATCTAATATCATTAGATTCTTCATTCCCTCTTAGAGGGATGTTGGGGTCGGCAACGATGATGTATCTCACATCGTAATGAAAGTGTAGAGGCTCTGATTTGCGGGCTGGAATCTTGTGGATATCGATGTCAAAGGGTAAGGGAGCCAAGTCTGTCGTTATTCCTAAATCCCCTTCATAATTTAAAAAACTTAGTTGACGAAGGCCGGTCTCTTCCTCAGCCTCGCGCATGGCTGTTTCATGGGGAATAGGGTGTCCGTCAGCATGACCTCCCATCTGTAGCCACTTGTTAAGTTTAGCATGATGCATCAGTAAGAATTGGTCCATTGTGGGGTTCACTAGTAAAGCAGAACCGGTGACATGTCCCGTCGGGTGGCTTCTCGCAAAGCAGTTGGCGGAAGTATTGATAAATGCAGTAAATTGCTTCCAGATACTAATATCGTGTCTCAACTTGCGGCCAGGGTATAATGTGGAGCTGTCCAGCCAATAGCTCTTATAGTCCTCTAGGATATTTTTTAACAACTGACGGTTCATTTTCGCGGACCCTTATGGTAATCAAAGTGCTACGATTATGGCGAGGAAATATGATATTTCAAGCCGAACTTAGGAATCAGTGATATCAATTTAAAAAAGGGGAAGGAATGGGTGCTCCGTTTATGGTAGCCATTTCCGGTGGCTCTGGAAGTGGTAAGACGACTTTTGTGAATTATTTGGTCAAAAAACTCGCCCAGGATGATCCTCTGGTAATACCAATGGACCACTATTACCGTGACCTTTCCCACCTTCAACCCGAAGAAAGAGGGGCCATTAACTTTGACCACCCCAAAGCCATTGAAAGGGAATTAGTTCATGAGCAAGTGAGTTTGCTGAGAGCTGGTGTTGCCGTAGAGAAACCCCTTTATGATTTTACAGCTCACGTTAGGAAGAAAGAAACGGAACGAGTTTCTCCTGGGAAAGTCATTATTTTAGATGGCATATTTTCTTTATGCTATTCCGAGCTTTATCGATTACTAGATCTGAAAATTTATATAAGCGTTGATTCAGATATTCGTGTGGTGCGGCGAATCAAAAGGGATATGGCCGAGAGGGGACGTACCTTTGAAAGCTGTGCTCAGCAGTATTTGGGGTCCGTTAAAGCCATGCATGAAAAATACATTGATCCGAGCAAAGAGTATGCTGATTTCATTGTCCCCTGGCATGATTATAATTTTAGAGCTGTAGACTATGTCGCAGAAATCATCCGCTGTGGTCTATCTCAGTAGAGCTGTAGAGTTTAAAGTTTAGATTGAAAGTCATCAGAAGCGCAGTGGACTTTCTTACCACCGGTACATTTATATTTACAAAATTGATACTTCAAAGGAAACTTGCCAAAAGAGAGGGTAGTGAAAAACTGAATCATTAATTTTTAAAAAGAGGAACTATTTCAGGTAATTAAGATCTGAGATGTTTGAGCTGTCCCTAGCTGTGCTGCTAACCCACTAATTTTCAGAACATTCTATCCATTAAAGCTTATTACCCATAGAAAGATTAAGGCATTATATGGGTCATGAGCATTCTCCTCGGGTGAAACGGATTAATGGTCGAATCACACTCACAGTATTTGGGAAAGCAAATAGGAAATCATAGTTTTTAGCAATCTATTCGATTTAGAAAGAAATAAAAATAAGCAAATAAATCAGTAATAACTGGTAGATAAAAGATAATTTTTAATGAGACAATCCACTCACCGTAGCTTTTAATAGAGAGCGGAATTCAGGTAACCCAAACTTCGGGTCCGCTACAAGCATTAGATCGATTAGAGGAGGTCATATGAGGCTAAGGCTTCACACCACATTAGCCAGTATATTGTTGGTTAGTGGCTGCGATTCAAGTCCGCCCCCGTTCACAGAGCTAACCGCTGATTATGTCGGTGAGGTTGAGGATCTCAATCCATCGGATGACTTAACTGGATATTCTACTCTTGCTTCAGCTACTTGGTCTTTCGAGGCGAGTAATATCAAAAATGCTCAAGTTGAGTTTGATTTACAATCAGACATAATTAAGCAGTTCGGTACCATGAGCTTAGCAAAAGTGAATGCCTCGGTGGAGCATGTACAGGTTACAAGGTCTCAGAATGTGGAAATCTTCAAGCAGGGGACCGAGGATCAATCCATAAGTGAATTTTTTAAGCAGAACGAAAATGACGATGCGCAAGGGCTTCTTGATATCTTGATTGTCATCGACAATTCAGGTTCCATGACTGAAGAGCAAGAAAACTTATCCACTAAATTACTTCCCTTGCTGACTTATGTTGAGAAATCAGATTGGAAGATAGGTGTCGTAACAACTGACCCTGTTGATGGATGTCTCCGGGATGTCATAGCCAAAGGTCAAGCAAACTCTGAATCAACTTTTGCTAATGCTATCAAAGCTGGTATTGGAGGTACAGGAATTGAAGCTGGTATCGCCCAAGCTGTCAGCGCATTGAGTCCCTCCTGTTTAGGGGGAACCTCATGGATTCGACCCAATTCAACTTTAGCGGTACTTTTTGTAAGTGATGAGGATAACTGCTCGAATGGAACAAAATGTACAATTCCAGCCCACAACACTGCAGAATATCTTCTTGATTATTTAGCTACTATTCGTGAAGTGGGCCTAAATGCTAAAGTGTTTGGGTTAATCTGGCATGAAAGTCAGTCAAATAGTGAATGTTCCTCAGCGTTAAATCGGGGAGATACTTATTCCGACTTGATTTCTGCCACCGGTGGTAGCTGGGGTTCTATTTGTAATTCCAACTATTCTCCAACTTTGCAAGCAATGAGTTTAGATCTCAGTTTAATCTTAAAGACTCAGTTTGCTCTTAACTATGATCCTTTCCTCGATTCGGTTGAGGTCATCATTGACGGACAGAAGATAAGCTCAGGATATAGTATTACAGGAAATGTGATAGAGTTTGATGATGCGCCTGCACCAGGATCTCAGATTTATGTGAACTATCGTTTTACAACGGCTGCTCCACAAAAGGAGTTTACTTTGACTGCAGATGCTGACCCTAATGGCATCCAAGTATATTTAGATGGTCACACGACAACATCCTTTAGCTATGATGCTAATAAAAGAAAAATTCTTTTTTCTAAAGCCCCGCAAGCCAAGGAAATTAAGGTTACCTATAAGAAAACAGCTACTCTACAAGAAAATTTTATAGTAGAAGCTGGTCTCGAAAAGGGAGACATTATAGCGTATGCTGACGGCAAGATTGTGAGTTCAGGTGACTATACCTACGATGCTAAGTCAGGACAAATTTCATTCAAAACTCCTCCTTCCGATGGAGCTAACTTAAAATTTGACTACAAAAGAACTATAGGCCCTGAGTTGGAGTATCCCATCTTTGGTCCTGAAAGTTTAGAATCCGTAGTTGTGACAGATGGTTCAGGCAACCCAATGGAGGCAACCCTTGAGGGTAATCTCATTATCTTTCATGATGCAGAATTTGCACCTAATAGAAAGTTTATTGTTGAATATGCAAACCCTTTTAAAGAGCAATACTTGGTCGATTTAGGTTATGAAATATGGGGAGACTCTTTGTCTATAAACGGTGCCAGCACTGGTAAGTGCAACTCTGTTGAAGTTTCCGGAACCACAGTTGATATTCGATCTTGTGGCTTTGATGGTAGTGAAATTGTAACCTTAAGTTTCGATTATGTCCGCGATCATCAAACAAGCTTCGAACTAGAGGATACTGAGAATATTTCTCTTGAAAGTATCTCTGCAGATGAGTTCGCCTTTGTCGTTTACGTTAATGATGAACCAACAGATAATTATAGCATTGAGGGTTCGACAGTCCTTTTTGATGAGCTTCCCATAGGAGCGGTGATAACTGTCAAGCTATTTAGAGGGCATGACAGTTAATCATACTATGTGTGGGTTGCACGGGGTGGGCTCAGATGAACCCACCCCCTTTTTTATTTCTGATTTTAAATTTCAAAAACAGAGTATTTTTCCTTCTTTATGTGAGTGACAATAATACACCCATCTGTTAGTTTGTCCCCCCTGGCAAGACTTATCTAAAGGGATTCCCATGATACTTAGTGATTCTAAGATTTTAGAACATATTAAAAAGGGCTCCATCGTCATTGAGCCATTCCGCCATGAGAGCTTGGGCTCAAATTCATATGACGTGCACTTAGGGAGCAAGATTGCCATCTACAAAGATCGCATTCTTGACTCACGTAAGCATAATAAGACTACACTAATCACTTTGCCTGAAGATGGTTTTGTCCTCGAACCAGATAAATTTTATCTTGGCGTTACCGAGGAATATACGGAAACTCACCTTCATGTCCCCTTCCTAGAAGGTAAGTCAAGTGTTGGGCGGTTGGGAATCGATATTCATGCTACGGCTGGTAAAGGTGATGTAGGATTCTGCAATCATTGGACCTTAGAAATATCTGTTAAACAACCAGTACGCGTCTATTCTGGTATGCCTATTGGACAACTCATCTATTTTAAAGTCCAAGGCGAAGTGGATACACTCTATTCTAAGAAGTTCAATGCTAAGTACAATACCCGCTGTGATTTGCCTGTTGAGTCACAAATGTTTCGCAATTTTCCCGATCTGCAGAATCCTTAGGATTACAGCAATGGGGAAGAAGGGGCAGATAGCAAAATGCTCTTTATATGAGAATTAGCGTTTTCAACGGATTGCTAACCATAGCCTAGTAAATACATTATTGCAGCAAGATACGCGATATTCCAGAGCTTGATATAATAGCCTAGGACGTTTTTAAAAGGCTGATCCTATGGGCTCATGATTTCCTCTTTATGGAAAACACGGAAAACTAACTTGGCTTTTAACTAGTGAACAAAATTTTCTTTTTTCTTCACATCAAACAACTGCTCTATTTGATCGTAGGAAGAATCTAGATTTAAGAGTCATCCACTTTGGCTCTATGTCTTTATAGAATCTGTCAAAACTCATTAGTTGAAAGATGTCTTCCGATACTGAAACGCGGAGGTATATAATGGACACTTGGCATAAGGAGATAACTCATTGCATTCACTGTGAATCAGAGGAATTCAATGCGATAGGCAATACTAGTTTTGGCTATCAGCGCTATGAGTGTGGTGATTGTCATCGAACTTCCAGTGAAAGATCAAATACCCCGTTCAATCGCCTGAAAATACAGACTGACACTGCTCTACAAGTCGTCAGATGGTATCTCCAATATAAGCTCAGTCTTCGAGATTTAACCGAGATATTCTTTGAGCGTGGAATCATCTTTAGCCATGAGACCGCAAGAAATTGGATAAGTAAATTTACGCCGTTAATAGCAAAAGAATTGCGACGACGAAGGTTTGGAAAGGCTGAAGAAAGCTGGTACATTGATGAAACTATTGTCCGTGTCAAAGGTATGGAATGCTATCTCTATAGGGCAATAGATCGGCAAAGGAATTTGATTGATAGCATGCTTAACGAAAAGCGAGACATGAAGTCTGCGAAATAGTTTTTGAAAGGCACGAAGAAAGTGACAGGGAGAAGTCCCAAAAGAGCCACAACTGATGGTTTGGCTTCATATCCCAGGGCGATTAGGGAAAACCTTGGAAAGCGAGTTTTGCATCGAGTAAATTCCTATCTAATCAATTACACTGAGCAAAGTCATAGACCGATAAAGCAAAGGTATTACCCTATGCGAGGATTTGGAGAATTTCATTCTGCAGCGATGATCTGCAGAGGCTTCGAAGAAATTAGGAATTTCTTCTTACCGAAGTATAAAAACTCTTTTTCACTTAAAGAAAAACGTAGGATACTTGTGTCTAAATTGTTCAGTTTCAAAAAAATGACCGCTGTTTTTTAGGAGCTAAGAAGTAGCGCTTCTTTTTGTCTTTAATTCAAGAACGAAAATTGACAGAACCTCTTTATCAAAAATGGCTGATCTAACCCATTCAAGATCTTCCCACAGGAAGACTGCCAAAGAAACACCATATATAGCGTTTGACAAACTTTTGTGACACTATAAACTAGGTTCATGGCCTCTTTTTCTAAAAGGAGTCGCAATGCGCTATTATCATGTAGACGTAGTATTTCAAGAAGTGCCCGATGAAATTAGCCTTTTGTTTGCTATTGCAGGGTGTTCGATTGCCTGCCAAGGTTGTCATTCTTTCGAATACTGGAATGACAAAAATTATCCTCTCTTAGATGACGCTACATACGAGCAATATCTAGAAAAGTATAAAAATCAGATAACTTGTGTATGTTTTTTTGGTGGCGAGTGGGAACCTAAGCGCCTTGTTGAACTACTAAAAATCGCTCGTAAAACACAGCTAAAAACATGTTTATATACAGGGTTATATCATGTGAACCCTAGGATTCTGAGTCAACTTGATTTCATCAAAACTGGCCCATGGCAAATGCGCAAAGGTGGGTTGGACCAACCCAGTACAAATCAGAAATTTATGCGAGTACTTGATAGAAAAGTTCTTAATGACAAGTTCCAGTCACCATAAGGAATTGAAGATGATTGAAGTCACAGAAGAGTTTTTGGCTAAGAAGATTTTGTTTGTAAAAGACTATATGCAAAGTAAGAATGCGGCATCAGCTTCACAATATGATGCGAATGCAAATGTTTCTTCCAAAAATATTGCCACATTAGAGTCCGAAATCAATAAAGATATCAATATTCAGATTAACAGATCATTGGTTTGTGCTAGGATCGAATCTATATTTGGGAAGAATTTAGCCGATGAATATTTAAGGCAAATTCGATGCCATGAAATCTATGTTCATGATGAGACCTCACTAAAACCCTACTGTACGTCTATTAGCTTGTATCCCTTTTTGCTAAATGGACTCAGACCTCTTGGCGGAGAATCGGGGCCGCCAACAAATATTCACAGTTTTACTGGTTCATTTACCAATCTAGTATTTGCCATTAGTTCGCAATTTGCAGGCGCAATCGCCACAGTTGAATTCCTCATGTATTTTGATTACTTTGCCCAAAAAACTTTAGGGCAAGAATACCTGGAAAAAGAACAAAAAATGGTCAACGCACTGCTGCAAGCTGTGGTTTACTCTATTAACCAACCTGCAGCCGCAAGAGGATATCAAGCTGTGTTTTGGAATATAACAGTCTTTGATAAATCCTATTTTCAATCGATGTTTGAGAATTTTCGCTTCCCAGATGGAGCAACACCGAACTGGAGATCGGTGGATAAACTACAGCGCTATTTTTTGAGCTGGTTTAATAATGAAAGGCAACGGGCAGTACTGACCTTTCCTGTGATCACTGCTGCTATGCTAGTTGATGACCAAGGTCCTCTAGACCATGATTTTGCGGATATGGTTGCCCAAGAGCTGAGTGAAGGAAATTCGTTTTTTGTTTATCAGTCGAAACATGCTGATAGCCTTTCGAGCTGTTGCCGGCTTCGTAATGAGTTAAATGATCGTACTTTCAGCTACTCCTTAGGAGCTGGTGGGGTTGCAACGGGCTCAATTAATGTGATTACACTCAATTTGAATCGTTTGGTACAAGATGGACGCGATTTGAAACAGGAGCTTCAAAAAATTCATAAATATCAAGTGGCCTATAGATCCATCATTGAAGAATTTAAGAATGCCAATCTCCTACCGGTTTATTCAGCAAACTATATTTCCATTGACAAGCAATTTTTAACCGTTGGAATTAATGGTTTAGTTGAAGCAGCTGAGTTCAAAGGAATCAAACCGGGAAACAATGCAAAGTACTATAATTTTGTTCGGGAATTATTGGGAGTTATTTATAGCGAGAACCAAAAGGCACAAAAGAGCTATCACTGTCGATTCAATACGGAAATGGTGCCCGCTGAGAATCTCGGAGTCAAAAATGCTAAATGGGATAAGCTAGATGGATACTTTGTTCCCAGGGAGTGCTATAATTCGTACTTTTATCCTGTTGAGGATCATAGCCTTAACGCAATTGATAAATTTGCCATGCATGGACGGAAAACTACTGAATTTTTAGATGGTGGTGCGGCTTTACATCTGAATTTAGACGAACATCTCAGTAAGCGGCAGTACCGTAAGCTTCTTGATATTGCTGCTACTAATGTATGCAACTATTTTTGCATCAATGTAAAGATAACAATATGTAATCAGTGTTTTTATATTGCGAAGGAGACGCGACAGTATTGCCACAAATGTGGCAGTCGCGATGTTGATTATGGAACCCGTATTATTGGCTATTTAAAAAGGGTAAGCTCATTTTCAGAGGCAAGGCAAAAAGAACATGAGTTGCGCTATTATCACAAAGAAAAGAGTTGTGTAAAACAGCAGATCGTGAACAATTCATAAGGATATTAAACTAGGCCTTGTAGGGGCTTAAAATGTAAATAAAAGTTGACAATGCCTAGCTGAAGGCACATTAATGACGAATCAACACCGGGGGCCTTTGGGCTGAGAAAGCTTTGCTTGACCCTTAGACCTGAACTGGATCATGCCAGAGTAGGGAGTGTGTAATCATGGATTCTCATAAGCAGATATTTGACCCTGATTTTATGGAAAACATCAAGTTTATTCGTGAGAAAAATCCACTCATTCATCAGATTACGAACTATGTTGCCATGGACTTCACCGCTAATGCCACTCTAGCTATTGGTGCCTCACCACTCATGGCCCATGAACCGAAAGAATTAGATGATATTATTACCATTGCTGATGCCCTAGTCCTGAATGGTGGAACTCTTACAGAGAACTGGAAGGTATCCATGTTCCAAGCGGCGCAACAAGCCAAGCTAAAGGGTATTCCCATTGTCTTAGACCCTGTGGGATGTGGCGCTAGCCGCTACCGAACAGACTTTTTCCAGAGTCTATTGCCCAATGTTGCTATCGTTCGGGGGAATGCTAGTGAAATCCAAGCTCTAGCGGGAGTAGAGGATGGTATTACTAAGGGGGTTGATACTACGCTTGCCGTGACAAAGGTAGAAAAAATTGCAGATGAGCTAGCTAGGAAATGGGAGCTTGTCGTAGTGGTGAGTGGCTTAGAAGATTATGTAACCAATGGTAGCCATAGCAGTTTTATTAGTGGTGGTCACCCATTAATGACAAAAGTGACTGCTATGGGATGTACCGCAAGTGCACTCGTGGCCTGTTTTTGTGCTGTTAATGAGAATTGGTTTAGCGCCAGTCGCCATGCAATGACGGCTTTAGCACTTTGTGGTCATGCTGCAGCCGCAGAGTCTAATGGCCCGGGGAGTCTGCGCACCAAGCTGTTGGATCAACTCTTTCTGTTAGGAGACTAAAGTGAAGGTTGATTATTCTATTATCCCTCTGGACTTAATCGTGATCGAAACTCTTCTATTTTGGTATGATCTGGGCAATGCCAATTCTCTACGACAGAGAAGCCGCAAAATATCTGATAAGCAGCATTGTCTTTGACCTCCCACTCCGTTTGCCGATCGGTTTTGTTGAATAGGAGCTGGAGTAGGTATACTCCTAGGTGAATCCTTAGCTGAAGCTTTCGACCCAGCCACCATTTGCCCGTCGGTGTCTTTTTTAAATCTGGTAGAACTATGTCTGCTAAATCCGTCCAAGGGATAACTCTTGCTAGTCGGATTAGCGGATGATCGTTGGATGGTGTTAGCGAGATTACACAAGATTCGGTCTTGGTTTTAGACCTGTTTCGCAGATAATCATGCTGTTTCACCTTGGGGGAAAGTTTTATCATGATACGACAAGTAAAAAATGAAAGAATTGAGGATATTAAACAGGAACTCACTAAAATCACAAGGGAGTTTTGCTTATCCCGTATTGATCAAGAATATGCAGAACTTTGCGAACGGCTTATCGTGAGACTGTCCCAGCTAAAGCCAGCACCATTAGCAAGGGGAAAAACATACATTTGTGCTGCTTGCTGAAGTGCTTCACTATCCTTTATTTAGCGAGTCAAATGCGTATCGTATATGGATAAGAGGACGTTCTACGTATTGCTAGAAACTTTAAAAATGAAAGAGATAGTTATGATGTAGAAATGTTCTTTTAAAAATTGAGTGGTGTCTAACTTCTTTTCCGGATTTTTTTACCAAAAAAAAATTTACGAATTCCCAACCATAGGTGAAAAACTTTCCTAAGTAGCCCACTTTCATACCTTTCTTTATATAAAACCAAAAAGAATTGTATCTGGAGATAGCCTTTTTGAGTTTTAAGTCATTGCAGAAATTTTCATCGATAGGTTGTTCGAGCCGGTAGTGATCTTAGAGTTGAATGATGAACCTAATGGGAGAAAGAAAAAAGTTGACCCCTTATTAAGAGACAGCTATGAAGATGTTAAGTCGTCGGCCACACTTTCTTGAGGGGGTCACAAAACTTGTTATATGGGGATTAGTTCTGAGATTGTCGAGCTCTTAGAAAATCTTTTGGGGAAAAATTAAGTTTCATTGTGTTTTAGAGTATAAAAAACATAACGTATTAACTGGTATATATGTATGAAATGAGGATAATTTCAGTGAATTGACTAACCTTGAAAGGTAACCACCAACTTTCTTCTGCGAATGAGTGAAATTTATTTGTTTAAATTCACCGGATTATTGTTTTTTAATTCATTTCCGATTTAAAAGTTCTAGAAATCCATTTAAGATTCCATAATTCATAGAAAATAAAATAAATCTCAGAAAAATACAAAATAAATTTTCTTAGAATCCATTGTATAAAATTCTTATAAATTAAATCT
>JBNKNM010000054.1:0-28154 GCA_050293845.1 Pseudobacteriovorax sp.
GGTAATTTTGAGGTTTGGGGCTTGGATGTGGAGTACTTTAATCTGAATATGGACCTTTTTGAAAGCGGTAAGAAAACCTGTATTTTGACAACAACATTACCAGGTCGTGAAGGCTATTATGTTGCCACTAGTGAATTTACTGTCCAGGCCCTCGCATTTGATGTTGAAGGTAAAGCTACACTAAAAGTAAACCACAAGCTTCAAGGCGAACGCTCCTGCTCCAAAAAACAAATTAAAAAGAAGGAAGAGGGGAATTTGCTGGTTAAAAGCAGTGTCGAGGCTAATACAAAGTGTGGTAAAGGAGCTGTCTTTGTTACCAAAATAGAGGTATTGACGCGAAATGCTCAGTTGCTATTAGATCAGGTGATTTCAAATACAGTTTTAGGAACTCAATATAAATTCAAAAAATGCAAGAATCATAAAGGGTAATAGTGATGGCAGCTTCATCACTATTAGACTTAATACTGTTAATGATGAGGCTTTTGCCGAGGAGAAGGAAGAGAATCAAGTGAAAACTTCGGAGCTGTACTTTAGTGCAGCGTAGTTTTATCCTCATCAGAGGCTAGTAGAACTATTGCTGCAGTTGGTAAAGCCAAGCAAGCTAAAATCATAATCATTACCGCTTCAAACCGATCGACTTCTAATGCAATATTGATACTTGTAGTAACAAAGAAAATTATAATCCAAAGAGCTATAACTGTTATAGCTCCAACTAATTTTGTATTAATGTTTCTGAATTTATTCATATGTTTTTCCGTTGTGTATTTCGTTTTCATACTATCGCATCCTAAGTCATACTTCTTTTGTTTACTGTACGGAAGTAGGTCTTGAAGTAGTGACGAATAAATCTTAGTTGTTAGGAAGTACCCTGTACTTATAGTGATTTGCTAATAAAATCCCTTTAAAAATATTTAATAATAATGCCGCATATTCTTTTTGATCTAAAAACATGATTAGTGGATAATATCACTCATTAATTTCGCAATGTTCACTGGGCTGATGGTCTTTTCTATGTCCATTTCCATTTGGAAATGTTATTGCTGACTATAGAAATTACTATTAACTACAAAATATTAATCTTCCAGGAGGGCGATTATGGCTTATAAAAATAAGTTTCTAATCCTTTTGGCGACCGTATACCTGGGATCTCACTCACCTTTGAGTGCGGGGACTTCAGAAGCTCAAAAATGGATTAACAGTGAATTCCAACCATCCACTCTCAGCAAAAAAGAGCAAATGACCGAAATGGAGTGGTTTATTAAAGTGTCTCGACCGTTCAAAGGAATGGAGGTTAACGTTCTTTCAGAAACAATTCCTACTCACGAATATGAATCTAAAGTTCTTGCTAAGGCATTTGCGGACATTACAGGTATCAAAGTGAACCACCAACTTCTTGGCGAAGGTGAAGTGGTGCAAGCGGTGCAAACTCAGATGCAGACTAAGCGTAATCTTTATGATGGCTATATTAATGACTCAGATTTAATTGGCACTCACTCGCGTTTGCAACTGGCGGTTAATTTAACCGATTGGATGGCTGGTGCAGCTAAGGCAGTAACCAACCCTGATCTTGATTTAGACGATTTTATGGGTATTAAGTTCACTACCGGTCCTGATGGAAAGCTCTATCAGCTTCCCGATCAGCAGTTTGCCAACCTGTATTGGTTCCGCTACGATTGGTTCCAGCGTCCTGACTTAAAGAAAAAGTTTAAACAGAAGTATGG
This sequence comes from Pseudobacteriovorax sp., assembly GCA_050293845.1. Taxonomy (GTDB): domain Bacteria; phylum Bdellovibrionota_B; class Oligoflexia; order Oligoflexales; family Oligoflexaceae; genus DT-89. The sequence continues at coordinate 1,722 of JBNKNM010000054.1, forward strand.
CTATGAACTTGGAGTTCCTGTGAATTGGTCTGCTTATGAGGATATTGCTGAATTTTTCAGCGTTGACGTAAAAAACATTGATGGCGTTAGGGTATACGGACATATGGACTATGGAAAGCGCGCTCCTGACTTAGGCTGGCGTATGACCGATGCCTGGTTATCGATGGCAGGGGCTGGCAGTAAGGGCATTCCCAACGGTCGGCCTGTGGATGAGTGGGGAATTCGCATGGAAGAAGGAACTTGCAATCCCGTGGGAGCTTCGGTGGAGCGTGGGGGAGCTGCCAATAGTCCGGCGGCGGTATATGCCATACGCAAGTGGGATGAATGGCTGCGCAAGTACGCTCCTCCCGGTGCTGCCAGTTTTGATTTCTATCAGTCCTTGCCGTCATTAGCGCAAGGTAATGTAGCCCAGCAAATTTTCTGGTACACGGCTTTCACGGCATCCATGGTAGAGCCTCGTAGCAAGGGAAATAATACTGTCGACAAGAATGGAAAACCACTTTGGCGGATGGCGCCATCTCCTCACGGACCTTATTGGGAAGAGGGGCAAAAGCTGGGATATCAAGATGCTGGTTCATGGACATTTTTTAAATCCACACCGGAAAAGCGTCGTCAAGCCGCTTGGTTATATGCTCAGTTTGTAGTATCGAAAACGGTTTCTTTGAAAAAAACCCATGTTGGTCTTACCCCTATTCGCGATAGCGATATGCGTCACGAGTCTTTCACAAAACGCTCCCCTGAACTTGGTGGTTTGGTAGAGTTTTATCGCTCACCAGATCGGGTATTATGGTCTCCAACTGGAATAAATGTACCTGATTATCCGAAGTTAGCACAGATCTGGTGGCAGCAGATCGGTGATGTAAATTCTGGTGCTTTCACACCACAGCAGGCTATGGATCGCTTGGCGCATGAAATGGATCAGGTGATGTCCCGTATGCAACGAGCCGATGAAAAAGCCAAAACGTACGGAGGATGTGGCCCTCGCCTTAACAAGAAACAAGATAAAAGCTTCTGGTTGAGCAAGTCAGGTTCACCGAAACCAAAACTAAGAAATGAAAAGCCTAAAGGTATTACCGTTGATTATGATGAACTGGTAAAACGTTGGACGGCATCGTAGGTGTAATTAGGTACAATATTATGGCGGTTACACTAAGAGGTGTTTCAAAAAAAGTCAGAAATGAAACCCATATCTATGGCATAGATTTAAATTTAACCGAAGGTAGTTTTAATGTTTTACTAGGAACAACTTTAGCGGGCAAAACAACTTTGATGCGTATGATGGCTGGTTTAGAAAAGCCTACGACAGGGGAGGTTTGGTTTAAAGGTAAAAATGTAACCGGTGTTCCTGTCCAAAAGCGTAGCGTTTCCATGGTTTACCAGCAATTTATCAATTATCCTCAAATGACTGTATTTGATAATATTGCATCACCTTTAAAATTACAGGGTATGGGAAAAGCGGACATAAAATCTCGGGTTGGTAAGGTGGCTGAGTTACTGCAAATATCAGCGATACTGGAACGCTATCCACGAAACCTATCAGGTGGCCAACAGCAGCGTACGGCACTGGCGAGAGCGTTGGTAAAAAATAGTGAGCTGATACTCTTAGACGAACCTCTAGCTAATCTTGATTATAAACTACGCGAAGAGTTGCGCGAAGAGTTACCTAAACTGATGAAAGAGAGCGGGTCTACAATTGTTTATGCAACGACTGAGCCCAGTGAAGCTTTACTTCTAGGAGGTTCTACTGTTTGTCTATTTGAAGGGCGGGTGACTCAGGTAGGTCCCGCACTTGAGCTATATCGAAAGCCCAAAGATATTGTATCTGCAAATATATATTCAGAGCCTCCTATGAATCAAGCTATGATCAAAAAAGTTGGTAACGAGTTTATTTTAAATGCTACTATTCGTTGGCCGGTGCCAGATAGGTATAAACGGATTCCAGATAGTGACTACATAGCTGGTTTACGACCTCATCATTTAACACTCACACCTCCCGGTGCAAATCATACGATGATTGCGGGCATTGTTCGGATTGTGGAAATTACAGGATCGGAAAGTATGATTCATGTGACTGTTGCCAATGCACCATGGATTTCCCTATCCCATGGGGTACATCCATTCCAAGTGGGAGAGCAGGCAACATTATATATGGATATCAATCATTTTTTCTATTTTTATCCTGATGGTAGGCGGGTGGAAGTCATGTGATGGAGTATACACAAATTATTAACTGTTGAGAGAATGTAGATTATAAAATGGCAACGATTGTTTTTGATAAGGTTAAGCATAGCTACGTGGCTCACCCTCACGAGCCTACCGATTATGCCTTGCAGAATGTAGATTTCAGTTGGTCTGATGGTGGTGCTTATGCACTGTTAGGCCCTTCTGGTTGTGGTAAAACAACGCTGCTTAATATTATATCAGGGCTGTTGACCCCTTCGGAAGGTAGAATATTATTTGATGGTCGTGATGTTACGAAACTTTCTCCCAATGCCCGCCGTATCGCTCAAGTTTTTCAATTCCCTGTTGTCTATGATACGATGACTGTCTACCAAAACTTGGCATTTCCCTTAAAAAATAGGGGCGTTGACCCCTATAATATAGAAAAGCGTGTCATTGAAATAGCTAATATGCTCGACTTAACGGCTGTTCTACATGATCGAGCATCCGGACTAACAGCTGATGGCAAACAAAAAATATCTTTAGGGAGGGGATTAGTCAGGACGGATGTGAATGCCATTCTATTCGATGAACCACTTACCGTAATCGATCCTCACTTAAAATGGCAGTTACGGTCGAAACTTAAGCAATTGCATCAGCAGGTCAACGTAACGATGATTTATGTGACACACGATCAGACCGAGGCATTAACCTTTGCTGACCATGTCGTGGTGATGCATGATGGGCAAATGGTTCAGGTAGGATCACCGGAAGAATTATTCACAAAACCACGGAATACTTTTGTGGGACATTTTATCGGGTCGCCTGGTATGAACCTGCTACCATGTGACGTGGGGCAAGATGGTCGCATCATTTATGATGGTCATAGTATCAAGTCAGCTCATATAGAGGATTTAAGTAAAGCTAATGGTGTTATTGAATTAGGTATTCGACCTGAATTTGTTCGTTTTGCAGATCAAGGAATACCTGTTGATATTGTCGGCATCAATGATCTTGGTCACCGCCGAATTGTAGAATTAAGTTACAAAAGCCTATCATTAAAACTTATCCTCAAGAAGGGCGAGACCTTACCTGCAAACCAGGCTTATATCGACTTTAAGCGAGACCAAACCCATATCTATGGTGATGGATGGATTATAAACTAGAGTAGATCTTTATGATTACAAAAACTGAAAATAATCGAGCTTGGTATCTCGTAATTCCGGTCATTATATTAATGGCTTTTAATGCATTTATTCCTCTCATGACAGTTGTTAATTACTCTTTTCAAGAAACCTTTGGCGACAATGTTTTCTTTTGGGAAGGACTGACCTGGTATGAAAATATTTTGCATTCTTCACGCTTCCATGCTGCCTTTTTGCGGCAGCTTGTTTATAGTGCCATCATACTTATTATTGAAATTCCTTTGGGTATAGCGATAGCTTTGTGTTTACCCCGCAGGGGCTTCTGGGTTTCGGTATGTCTCGTGCTGATGGCCTTACCATTACTCATTCCGTGGAATGTAGTGGGCGCTATGTGGAATATTTTTGCTTTGCCAGATATTGGTTTATTAGGTTTTTTCCTAAACACAATAGGAATACCCTATAACTTTACACAAAACCCAATTCATGCATGGGTAACATTAATCTTAATGGATATATGGCACTGGACGTCGCTTGTCGTGTTGCTCTGTTATGCTGGTTTGCGTTCAATTCCAGATGCCTACTATCAAGCTGCCAAGATAGATGGGGCATCAAATTGGTCGATTTTCCAATACATACAGCTTCCCAAAATGAAAAGTGTGTTAATCATCGCTATTCTATTGAGGTTTATGGATAGCTTTATGATTTATACAGAGCCTTTTGTGTTAACGGGAGGGGGGCCAGGAAACTCTACAAATTTTCTTTCCATTGACTTGGTTAAAATTGCGTTAGGTCAATTTGATTTAGGACCCGCTGCTGCCATGTCACTCATATATTTCTTGTTTATTCTGTTGGTATGTTGGATTTTTTATACATTAATGATGAAAAATGAAGTGAAGTAAACTATGAGCAAGATAAAACTCGCAGCGATATCAGTGTATATTTTTTTTCTTTTACTACCTATATATTGGCTCATAAGTATGTCTCTAAAGAAAACAACAGAGATATTGGGTGGATTTACTCTATGGCCTCAAGAGCTTACCTTTGAGAGTTACATTACAATTTTTACTGATCCGAGCTGGTACATCGGGTATGTTAATTCTATCTCCTATGTTGCATTGAACACGGTTATATCGGTCACAGCGGCGTTACCAGCAGCATATGCTTTTTCTCGCTTCCGATTTTTAGGAGATAAACAAATGTTTTTCTGGCTCTTGACTAATCGTATGGCGCCAGCAGCGGTCTTTGCCTTACCCTTTTTTCAGCTATATTCAGCCGTAGGCTTTTTTGATACTTATATTGCAGTGGCTTTAGCACATTGCCTTTTTAACATCCCATTGGCAGTATGGATTTTGGAAGGTTTTATGTCGGGCATTCCCAAAGAGTTGGATGAAACAGCTTTTTTAGATGGTTATTCATTCCCTCACTTCTTTATAAAGATATTTATCCCAACTATAGCGTCGGGCATTGGGGTGACGGCGTTTTTTTGTTTTATGTATTCGTGGGTAGAGTTGCTGCTAGCGAAAACCCTGACCTCAGTAGAAGCAAAACCTATTGCAGCTATAATGACTCGGACAGCCAGTAGTTCAGGGTACGATTTGGGGCTATTAGCAGCGGCTGGATCATTGACTATTATTCCGGGAGCTATTGTGATCTATTTTGTGCGTAACTATATCGCCAAAGGCTTTGCCCTTGGGCGCGTTTAAAAAAGGGAGCATATATGACTTGGATGGCGTGGACCTGGCCTGTAGCTACCTTTTTTAGTTTTGTTGTGTTGGCTATCATCGCTACTGGGATCTGGGAAGTATTCCATGGCGTTGGAGAGAAACGCGGAGCTTGGGGGCTGCATACGACTTGGGGAGATCGCTTGTTTTTATCCCTACTTGGTACAGCCTTCATAATGTTGCTTTGGATTGGTTTGGTGAGCACGACTCTTTGGATACCTTTAGGAATTTCCCTTGGATATGCAATTTACGTCTATAAGTGGGTTTAATGGAACTTGGCTTATTGATCTAATTTGTTGCACGAACATAGCGAGTCTTTGAACTCTGTTTAACTCTACTTATGGGTAAAAGTCAGTTCTTTAGGTAGGGGTAATGGACTGTTTAACGTCTCTTTTGACGATTTTTATGCTTTTTGGGCGGCAGTGTACCGACAAAAGCTTCCGCCATCGCCAGCCAATCCGCCAATTTATAACTTTGACAGGCTTCTTCGGTGACATGCACCAGACCACCCATCGGCCTGCCGGTCAGGTCCATTCGCGAGGCGCCGGTTTTTTTAAGCGCTTCACCTTCCTGCTCCTTACCAACGCGAAACATATAGCGACCCACTTCCACCCCGCACAACATATTGCCATTTAGGAAGAAGCAGACACCACCAAACATCTTCTTTTCGGTAATCTCGGGCCTGTCCTTTGCCAGATCGCGAATACGTTGCGCCAGGTGTTCATCATAGGCCATGGGTGTTTCTCCAGTAATAGGTCAGCAACCCGATGACCAGAACGAGGGTTATCGGTAATCCTGCCATTGCTTGTTTTCTCCGTACCTCTATAATAGAAGTATTATCGACAATCACTTCTATAAAGCAAGTATTTACTTGTCCTTTGAATTTTCTATCTATACTGCTTTTGCTTTTAACAACGTATAATAGCCAAAGTTAGCTACAGCCTTAGGTTTGGAGAAACCAGCTGCACCAAAATTGTGAAACGAATTATGTGTCGCCTATGACTGCGACATTAAAAGTCCGAGTACTTTGTGTACCGCAGGAATTGGTGTAGGTAGTTGTCGCTGTGCAGGAGGCTGTTGGAAAAATGGTTTGTTCCCGGGAACTACCGGACGTTCCGCATCCGTCCCAGCTCCATGAGCCACCACTGATAGGTTGAGGTCCGAACCTAACTTGAACTCCAGAATTCACTGTAACGCTTGAGGTTTGTTGCCACCAGTCATTGTTTATCTGCACATACGGAGTAATCAATGTGGGAGTGCAGCCACCAGAGTCTAGTAATGAAAGCATTGTCGTTGCATATCGTCTTCCAAGCTCTCTTTTGCCGCTCAAAGAGAAATGAATTCTGTCTGGCTCAAGTGCGCAATTATTTGCGGAAACAATATGAGAGTTGGGAAGAACTTGCGGTAGTGTGGCAATGATATTTGAATTCATACCTGAACTGTCACCACCGGCAAGCTGGCCTGCGAGTAGCGGCGTTGACGTCGGATCCAGGCCCAAGTCGTTTATCATATCGTCATAAATGGTCTTAACTTTTTGTGGCCATTGTGTATCACCATAGTTTGATTCTCCTTGGTGTAACAGGATACCTTTTATAACACCATCATTTTTGGCTGAATTGACAAGGTCAATAAGATACTGGTAGGGATAGCCGCCATAATTATTGTTAACGATGCCTTTCAACCAATCTGCAGCGTTCTCCAAATTAGCCGCATAGTCGTACTTGTCGAACAGCTCGATGGATGCCCCTTCTACAGCCACGACAATGACACCGATCCGGATATTTGATGAAAGATTTTCAACCATCGTCCTGCCAAAAAAATCAACGGGAGAAAGGCCAGTATAGCATCGGCTCAACGGAGGATTGGCTGTATACCAGCTCCCTTTTACCTTTCTTAGGTTTGAGCAATTTACAGCCTGATAAATCTGAAACCTATCGTCTACGGTTCTATCTTCCACCGGAATGTCACCTCCGCCCACCATATTCGACTGTCCAAAAGCAATGTAAATATGGAAGTTAGCATCCACTCCTTGGGCAAACACATTCGTGCAAAACAATGCTATACCTGCCAATAATATATTTCTCATAAACTTAATCTCCACACACCATGCAAACCTGTCACAAAAGGTTCGCGCCATTATTCGATAAAAACTATATGCAAAATATCAATACATGACCCCATCGCCATTATTGTGCTGACTTGGCCATACTAAGCACGGTTTCTGGTCCTTCCAATTGCAATAGATAGGCAGCCAGTTGATCGCGCTGCTGTAGCGTCAATATATCAGTGCCACCATGACTATTTGAGTTCAGCAGGTCTTGCAGCGTGGCCGCCTGGCCATTGTGTAAGTACGGCGCCTTGAAGCCGAGGCCAAGCAGAGACGGTGTATCGAATCCTAGACCTTCCAAAGGCGTACCGATGCCCAGGCCGGAATTGGGCTGGATGGTGCCGACGTCGTGACGCTGGCCATCGGTGTAGTAGTCGCCGCTATGGCAGGTAGTACAGTTCAAGCTGTGGAACAGTGCCTCTCCAACCACAGCATCGACGGTCAGGCTTCCATCACCGTTGCGATAGGGACTGACTGGGGTTTCGCTCAGCGATGTAACGTAAGCTGCCAAGTCATCCAGATCACTATTCAAGCCCGCCTTGGCGGCTCCAAGCGGATTGGCGGTGGCAGCAAAGTCAGCCTCCGATAGGAAGCCGCTACCACCGAAAGCGTTGCGCACGTCGTTTTCGAAATCCTGGATTTCGTCAAAATTCGCTGTCCAGTGGACGTTGCCATCGCGTGTGCCGGCGGCACCGATCAGACTGCGGGTGTTGCGCAGGCCTTCACCGCGATCGGTGAAATCCCAGATGCGGCCGTCGGAGTCACCACCTAGGTGACACGAAGCGCAGGTCAGATAGCCATCGAGCGCCATACGAGTGTCGTTGGCGTTGTAGAAGATACGTTTGCCGTTCAGAACCTGAGCCGATAGTGGCTCGTTAGCCACAGTTTTGACCAGGGCCAGCGACGGCGCTTGGAAGTCAGTGCCTTTTATCAGGCCACTGGTGTCGAAAACCTCCACGCTGCGACCCAAAAAGTTGTGCACATATAGTCGGTGACCATCAGCGCTGATCGCCAAACCTTTTGGCGCGCGGTCGGTGATCAATTGACCTAGACTGGAGCCGGCGTAGGCATCGAGCAATTCAACCTTATTGTTGGCCTGAAGCGTTACGAAAACGTAATCGCCCAGTGGCGTGAACACCGCATCGGTAGCCAGATTGGAGTCATTGAAATCGAACTGGGCGGCGAAGTCCTCTCGATTTGTCGCTAAATCGATTTGCGAGACGATGGTGCGCACTGTGCTCTCAAAAGTCAGGGCTTCGCCACTTAAGAAAGTACCGCGACCGGTGTTGACTTTTTGTGACGGCACCCAGGCGCGATCACCATCTGGCGAGATGGTGATCGAAGTCAAATAGTTGGGATAACCTTGGGAACGGTCCTCACTATCGATAGTGGTGGTATCGTTTTGTAGCACAATCACCTCAACCAGATCTAGACTTGAGGCACTGACTCGCCATACTTCACCCTGGGGTTGAATCGGCGAAATAAAACGCGTCACATAGATATTCTGCCCGTCAGCCGAAACCGCCAGGCCGCGTGGCGTCGATCCGATGTAGAGGCTGTCGAGCAATGCCCCGGTATTGGTATCCAGCGATAGCAGTTGCCCGCTGGCCTCCAGGCTGACGTAGACTGCTCCACCGGTCGGATTGAAAACCACGCCAAAAGGCATAGAACCTCGCGGTAGCTCGACTTTGGTCACTAGCGTACCATTTCTACCATCTAACACGCTCAGGCTGGCATCACCCTGATTTGCCACCCAGACATCGCCATTATTGGCAATCGCCAGAGTGTGTGGTTCCCGGCCGACACTGACTTCCCAATCGACCTGCAAGGTGCTGGCATTGATCGCAGTCACGGTGTCGGCATCAGTATTAGCAGTATAGATGCGGCCGTTGGCTTGCTGGATGCTTGACGTTCGCGTCGGCGCTCGACGGGTCAAAGGGCGATGGACGGTTTGGAGCCGGTTTGCGGTGGCCATATCATTGCTGGTATCGCGCACCGTGACGATCACTGGATAGTGACCGGCAACGGCGTAGCGGTGGCTGGCACTGGCATCGATACTGAACCCCCGGCTGCTGCCATCGCCAAAATCGAAGGCGTATTCCAAGGTGCCCTTGCCGCCGTCACCTACGGCGACAAACTGCACCGTCTGACCTGTTTCGGCGGCAGGCGTAGCGGCCAACCCCACCGACAGCGGTGCTAAAATTTCATCAAATAAGGCTCGCTGCTGATTGATCGAATTGGCAAAAGTACCTCGAGAGACCTCCATCCAAGTATTGCCATCGCGGCTGACTTCGACGCGATAATCCGCGATGCGGCCATTTTCATTGTTCTGACGCGGAAGATAGTCGATGCCGCGGAGCACCTGAGCACCGTCGAGTTTCAGCGTGATGTGATGCGGATGCACTGGATTCGCCGCCTGCCATTGGGTGTGCCAGAAGGTGGCGGGGTTGTTGTCAATGGCGTTGACAGCTGAACCGTCTTCACCGACTAGCTCTTCGCTGTCGACGTCATACAGATCCAGCGTCGCGCCCGAAATGGCCATCAGGTTTTCATCCAACAGGGTGAGTTCGGCAACCGAGGTCCAGGGCCGGCCATTCACTTCCGAATTGGCAATCAACTTCACAAAGCAGACTTCATCGCCAGCTGCGTTGCAGCCTTCCACCTGTCGCAACGCAGTGAACTCGTACATCGCAGCCCAGGTATTTGGTGGCAAACTAGTGAAATTAACGCGCATATAGCGAGCAGTGACCGCTCTGAATGTCAGCGTCTGTTGCATAGTGGTTTCGGGGTTGTTGCTGCGATCAGCAACGCGGGTCCAGTTGCTAGCGTCACTGGAAACCTCGATGTTGTAGTTGTATTGCACCCCGCCAAACTCGAAGCTCAGCTGAGCACCAGAGAAAAGTTGTGCGGTGCCGTAATCGACTTGATACCACTGTGGTGCTGCGCCGCTGCTAGCGGTCCAGCGGGTGCTATAATCGCCGTCGTTGCCATCGCGGGCCGGATGACCTGACTGACTGGTACTGGCGGTAGCCACGCCACCGCCGATGGGGCAGTTGCCAGTACTACAATCGTCCGATCCGGAGCTGTCGACGGTGGTGAAGCTGGAGCTGAAGGCAACGTCGGTGGGGTTACCTGACCAGTCGGTAATACCACCAGCGGGAATGATCACTTCATAGGTTGTATTGGCTTTCAACGCTGTGGCGGGGGTGAAGTTAACAATGTCAGCTTGACCACTATACTGGCCGGCTAAAGGCACACTGGTGCCTTGCTCGCGAACGATAAAGGTCGTGTTGTCGAGCGAGCTGATCAGCGCATTGTCGGCTAGTGCCAAACCAATGCGGCTTCTCAGGCTCTGATTAGTCGCACCGTTGCGAGGGCTGACCTGAGTGACGTTAGGGCCAGTCGAATCGGCTGCGGTTTGATGGACAATAAAGCCATTGCCGCTGCCGTGATCGTTGCCGATGTAAACCAAGTTGCCGAACACCGACACCTGACCGTGGTCGCTACCGCCTCCTATATTCAACGAGCCCGCGCCCAGCATCACCGGATCGGTGGGGTTATTCATATCGACCACGCTGACGTTTTCCTGGTTGCCGGAGAAATATCGATCGCCCTTGGTGGCGCAATAGAGTGCTTCATCGATTCGCAGTTCGTTCTTGCTCAATTCGACGAAGCGGTTCGGATTGCTGATATCGACCACTTGCATATAGGCTGGTGTGCCACGGTTGGTAATCATCACCTGGGAGCCGTTGAAGCAGATGGCGTAAAAGCTCTGACCGGGCGAGAAAGTGGTCAGTAACTGTGGTTTCGCTGGGTCGCTGATATCGATACTGGCAATGCGGCCATTGGTGTCCATACTCGACACTACCATATGATTGCCCATAGCAAAGATCGGCCCAATGCGAAAACCACCGAGCAATGAAATCGGCGTGCGGCTAAGGATTTTCAGATTATTGATATCGCTCGTATCGATAACCGTGATGCCCTGGTTGGCGTTGGCGACATACAAGTATGGCGCCTGCCAAGTCAGTTGCCAGGAGGTGTTGGTGTAATCGCCGGCGGCAATATTGGGAATATCGAAGGCAGTGACACGCTCAGGTGGCGTGCCTGGGCCGACATCGGTGAAATCCCAGATTTCCACACCGTAGCCTGTTGGGATGGCGGCGTAAAAGCGTCCTCCTTGAATGCTGAAGCCAGTGCCATGGTTCTCCCGGAAATCGCCAGTTTCACCAATGAAGTGAGGGTTTTGTTGGCCGTTGCTATAGCCGTTGTAGGCATCGCCGAAGCGATAGGAGGAATCGTATTTGCGTGCCACCTGAACCGGGTTGCGAGGGTTGGACACATCCAGCACCAGCCAGCCTCCGGACGAGTGACCGTGATCGGGCGCAAATATGCCGACGAAATAGCCGTTGAACATATAACCCAAATTGAGGCCAAACGCCGCCGCCGGATCATTGTAGTTACTCGGAATACCGTGCGAACCATTGACCAACGAGATGCGCCGATACAGTTCATTAGGGTTGTAGTTGAGATTGCCCAAGCCTGGTCCGTTCAGGGCGAAGGCCAGTGGCACTGTGATCGAGAACAACTGCACACAAAGCATTAAATTTATTATTATTTTCATTGGAACTCCTTGTCGGAAGACGAACGGTCCATCCGGATGCACTGTGATTTCTACAGTATCGGCTGACGTGCTTTGCTGGAAGTCAATCTGATACTTAGAAACTGGTCAACTTTAACCTAGCCTAGTTACTTCACCGTCGCCGACGATCTTCCCTTTGCTGCCAGTGAGAAAGGAGCAACAACACAAAGAAACCAGGCAGGGAGATTTGAACCACTCCAGGTTTGAGGTTGCAATTTTCAACGCTTTGAAAATGTTTTCTTTCCCTTAATGAGTTTAAAACCTAATCAGTTTATGATGCCCAGTGTCGTACACAACGAATTCACAAACAATTGACAGCCTCCCGCCACTAAACCGCTAGCGCATTTCTAGTGGGGGATTCCTGTAGCACTTCAACCACAGCGATTCTCTCCCGAACGGGAGCTGTTCAACACAAAGCAACCAGCTCCTTAGACATACAGGCTTCACAGACGTTAGCCTCTCCCTGTTGTACTCGAGTTCACAAACCTTTACGGCTTTACACATGGAAGGATATTCATCCATGCAACTAAATACTGACTTTTCAAAGAACTCAATTCACTTGGGTGCGTATTCACAAACCGCCCACGATTGAGAAATCATAGAAGAATGGAAAACTCATGTCGATAAAAAACCTAGTAGTTGTCTACGTTCTAGTGAGAATTTCGGAGAGTAATGTTAAAAGCCCACCTCTAGTTCGAAAGTCTTCTACAGTCAATAAGAAGCGTTTTAGCTAGTGACGATCCTAGGTCTAAGATTCGTGCTTTGCTGATGATATCGAAAAAGTTGTCTAACTACGAAAATCAAAAAAACACATGTCAGGAAGGTATTTTGAGGATTTAGGACCAAGTCCCTCTTTACAGAAACGCTTTGGCTACAGGAAAAGAGTCACGATTGCTAATAGTCTAATCTATGGGTTGGAGTGGATAGGAAATAGGTTTTCCCGTTTAGTTAGGAAATGTCTCATGATTATCTACCAGGTATTCTCTAATTTTCTTTTCGCTAAAATTATTAACCTCAGTGGCTATGCTTTGACGTTATATGCTGTATATCCTTAGCTGACTAAAGAAGGTGGCTGAAAAGCCTTTCGAAATGCAGTTCAACGATCTTTCTTTCGAAAGACAAATTTTAAGCCCGACCAATCATCATCGACAGCACAGACCTTTATGTCTACTAATCCAGTTTCTAAACCCATAGATCGAACAATATCTCCCGTAAGATCCGTTTCAAGGTTTGAAGTTTTCTTGGGCCACGAAACCCACAACGTTCCCTCTTTACTTAGGTTTCTTTTGAAACCAGGAAATTGCTTTTTTAATTCAGAAGAAGACTTCATAAATGCATGAATAAAGTCAGTATTTGAAGATAATCTTGCTTTGATTTTTACGGAAGATAGCGAAGGTTTTAAAACCTTCTCAATAGTCCTGGGAAGATTTAAGAAATACGCTGTAGTCTCGCTTTTGATCCCAAGTTTTTTTGCTAAGGGAGTATCAGAATATCCGGTCATTGGTTTTTTCCAAGTGAATTACTGAGTGAGTAACTTGTCCATTGACGAGTATCATAACCTCCTAAACGCGCTCATGATTAACGTCGATAGATGATAATACCAAGTTGCATTGCACTAAGGCGGAGTAATCTTTCACAAATGTCATCATGATGGTGACAGGAATACCCCCACTATAGCTGCTTTAGCGGTTTAGTCGCGGAGGACACCACGTTCATCATCAGGCCATAGATTTATATCAAACTCTAATTCATGTTTTGCATAGATATATTGCAGATTGAAGAAGTCTTCGAAATCGATGGATTCCTTGCGAAAAATTTCTTTTGTTTTATTCCAAAGAAACTGATGGTCGGCAATATGCTTTTTTCTGAAGTCTTGAGGAAGGTCTTTCATGATATCAGCTTCAAGAATAAAATGATCTTCCATTGCTTTCAATAGTTTGTTTCTTAAACTGTTAACGTGTTCTTGGTCGAGTGTTTTGACAAGCTGTTTTGATATATCATAAAGGCAGAAATCTATATTACTATGGAGTTCTTGTAGGGACTTTTCTGTATTGATAGGCATAGAATGTTTCCCAATTGATCGATATAACACTGTTATTCTGAGCTATATGCTACGGTGCCCATTATAATGGGAACCGATATCGATTGCCACTTTAATTTTTTTGATCTCCGAGAGGAGAATATTAAGTATTATAAGTCTTGCTCAATAATTAAAGGACTTGACTTACCATTTTATAATGATGGAATACGGAGAGTTGTTGTCAAAAACCTGTCTGATGGTGATGTGGTTGTGGCACTGTATAACCAAGGCCAAACAACAGTCGATATACCGACGACTGCAAGAGCTGCGGGCAAATCAGGCTCCGACTTTAACCTATTAGATGTCTGGACAGGTGACGTATCTTATACAAGTGGTACCATTTCAGCCTCTGTAAAGGCCCACGATGTCGCTGTATATTGCCTATCTGGAGGTTCTCTTTTGCCAGGATTTGCTTTGATCAGCGCTTCTGTCAGTGCCTGCCTTGATTTGCCAGAGAGTTCAACTGTTAATGGTACCAATCCTATTATCTGGAGTTGTTCTGGGGCGGAAAATCAGCGTTGGAAAATGCAAGGTAACATAATTCAAATATTTGATAAGTGTTTAGATGCAACTTCCAACCCAGTTGCCGGCACTCAAGTGCAAATTTGGGGCTGCAATAAAGGAAGTACTCAACAGTGGTCTTTCCAACCTGATGGCACCATAAAAGGTTTATCTTCAGGACTATGCTTAGATGTCTACGGAAATAATACCGAGAATGGAACTCCCATCATCCTTTGGAATTGCGGCAATGTAGTTAATAGACGATGGGTAAAATTTTAGAAATTTTCATAAACAGCTAATTATAATCAGTATAGACAAAGAAGCTGGTAGAAAAAAAAGTTCGCTGCAAATATAGGGCCCACTTTTTTGCCGGCCTCGCGCTCAAAGAGTCATGGATGGAAAGATCCTTCTATTACCCTTTAACGTGTCAGCCCAGAATCGCGTCGGGTGACCGCATAAATTCGTCATGATTACTGTCGGGATAATCAAGAAACTTATTCTATAGTTGATGCCTGCTGACCGCTTTAGGCCCCAAACTTTTTTTTAAGTCCTGGTGTGAACTTCATAACCCATCGATAGATCATAGTATTAGCCTTTGTAGGCGACGTTCATCAGCCATTTCTTCCAAATCCCTGTAACTTTATGCAATACATTTACGAATTAACTATTAACTTGGGGAACCCTAAGCATCTTAGCGGTAAGTCAATGATTTGTGGAGGTTTTAATGAATAAGAAAAAAGTAGCATTATTCCTACTTTTAATAGTTTTGCTAGGGGGATTCATATTCTTCGATCTAAACCAATATCTAACACTGGATTTTTTGAAATCTCAGCAATCAAAACTAGACCAGTTCTACAGCAACTTCCCAATGATTTTCATCTTGTCATATTCATTCGTTTACATAATTTTAACAGCATTGTCATTCCCAGGTGCTACCGTCCTAACTTTAGCAGGGGGGGCCATATTTGGGTTAACTACGGGAACTGTTATAGTCTCTTTGACTAGTACCATTGGGGCTACATTGGCGTTTTTGATGGCGCGTTTCTTTATTCGCGATTACGTTCAATCGAAGTTTCCACAAAAATTGAAAGTTATCAATGAAGGTATAGAAAAAGAAGGTGATTTTTACTTATTTACCCTGCGCCTTGTACCTATAGTTCCCTTTTTTGTGATTAACCTTGCTATGGGACTGACTCCTATTAAAACCTGGCGATTCTTTCTTATTAGTCAAATAGGTATGCTATTTGGTACTGTCGTTTATGTTAATGCAGGTACTCAAATTGCTCAATTAGAATCATTGCGTGATGTGATGTCTGTTGAATTGATTTTTAGTTTCGCCTTACTTGGTGTATTTCCTCTGCTAGCAAAAAAGATTATTAGTTTTATAAAGGTTCGAAAAGCTTTATTTAGATATAAGGCTCCTGCCACCTATGATTATAATATCATTGTGATTGGTGCCGGATCTGGAGGTTTGGTTTCTTCTTACATTGCCGCAGCAGTTAAAGCCAAAGTTGCTCTCATTGAAAAACATAAGATGGGTGGAGATTGTCTAAATACTGGATGTGTTCCCAGCAAAGCCCTAATCAAATCAGCGAAGATAGTTGCCACACAGCGTAAAGCAAAGGATTATGGCTTAGATTCCATTGACATTAATTTTTCATTTAGTCATGTGATGGAACGTGTACAGCGTGTCATCAAAACTGTCGAACCTCATGATTCGAGAGAAAGGTATGAGGGATTAGGAGTAGAGTGTATAGAGGGACACGCGACGATTATATCTCCGTATGAAGTCGAAGTAGATGGTAAAATTTTAACTACAAAGAATATTATCATTGCAACAGGTGGTCGACCATTTGTTCCACCAATACCTGGTATCGAAGATATTGAATATCGTACCTCCGATAATATTTGGGAAATCCGTAAACGTCCCAACAGGCTTCTCATTCTGGGAGGCGGGCCCATTGGTTCCGAGCTAGCGCAGGCTTTTCAAAGGTTAGGTTCAAATGTCACCATGATTGAGAAGGCCGACCACATACTTGCCCGGGAGGATCAGGATGTATCTGAAGAGGTAATGAAGCAGTTCAAAAAAGAAGGTATTAACATTTTAACAAATCACAAAGCTGTACATTTTGCTTCCCATGATGGACGGCAAGTCTTGACTGCTGAGAACAAAGGGAAAAGCGTTGAGATCGAATTTGATTTGCTGCTTATAGCGATTGGTCGCAGGTCAAATGTTGAGGGATTTGGGGGTGAAAAGCTTGGCATCGAGCTTACAGAACGAGGTAAGATTGCATCCGATGCATTCCTAAGAACTAATTTTCCTAATATATATGTATGTGGAGATGTGACAGGCGACTATCAGTTCACTCATGTTGCGGCCCATGAAGCCTGGTATGCCGCCGTTAATGCCTTATTTAGCCCAATAAAATCGTTTAAGGTCGATTATAGGGTTATCCCGATGGTAACATACTGCGATCCAGAAGTTGCTCGTGTAGGTCTAAACGAAGAGGAAGCCAAACGTAACAAGGTGAGCTATGAAGTGACCACTTATGGAATAGACGATTTAGACCGCGCCATTGCCGATGAGGAAGCAAAAGGGTTTGTTAAAGTTTTAACCGTTCCAGGAAAGGACACCATACTTGGGGTCACGATTGTTGGTCAGCACGCCGGAGATATTCTCGCAGAGTTTGTCCTGGCGATGAAGTACAACCTTGGTTTAAATAAAATATTAGGGACCATCCACGCTTATCCCACATTAGCTGAAGCCAACAAGTATGCTGCTGGTGAATGGAAAAGAGCACATGCACCAAAAAAAGTACTAGCTTGGTTAGAAAAATTTCACGCCTGGAGGCGTAAAGAGAAAATGCCTACAGTCGTGAACAACGAATCTATCACGGGAGCAATAGATCAAAACAAGGAGGATTTCGCATGAGTTTTTTTGCGATTGTTGCGATGAATGTGGCTGTAGGCGGCACACTCCTGTTAGGTCGCCTCATTAGGTGTAATGTCGAACATCCCGCAATGACTGTCGCAGCTCGGAACGGAAATTGGGGTGGGCAATGGAAACAAGGGCTTCTCCCCGCTCCCTTAAAGTTAAGCCGTGCAGGTTGACAATACCATACTCAGTGGCAACCCAATGGACGTGGCCTCGGGTGGTGACCACACCGGCGCCTTCCTTCAAGGTGGGAGTGATACGTGATACCGTTCCCCCTGCAGCTGTAGATGGGAGGGCTATGATTGGCATGCCACCCTGCGAACGAGCTGCACCATGGATAAAGTCCATTTGACCACCAATTCCAGAGTAAATGCGATGTCCTATGGAATCAGCACAAACCTGACCCGTGAGATCGACTTCTATAGCAGAGTTGATTGCCACAACCTTGGGGTTGCGTCGAATAAGAGCAGTATCGTTAGTGCGGTCACAGGGGTGGAATTCCACTAATAAATTGTCATGGCAAAAATCATAGAGTTTCTGACTACCTGAAACGAAACTAGTGACAATACGTCCGGGGTGGACCTCTTTGAGTCGGTTGGTAATCACTCCGGCTTCTACAAGAGGTAAAATGCCATCAGAAAACATTTCGGTATGAATGCCAAGGTCATTTTTATTACCGAGACGGGCCAAGACAGCATCTGGGATCGCTCCGATTCCCATCTGTAGTGTTGCACCATCTTCTACTTTATCAGCAATCAGTTGTCCGATTTGGCTTTCCACCTCACCAATTTTTATCGGTGGATGGGAACATACGGGGTGGTTGGAGTGTATAAATGCTGTGCATTTGCTGAGGGGAACCATAGTGTTGCCATGGGTACGGGGCATCTGTTCATTGATTTCAGCAATGATAATGGGAGCATTGTCCACTGCAGCTCGGGCCGCATCTACTGAAGTGCCAAGCGTGCACATTCCGTGTTTGTCGGGAGGAGATAGCTGCACTAAAGCTACATCTAGGTGGCAGTGATTACTACGAAACAAGTGGGGAATATCAGACAGAAATATTGGCATAAACTCCGCGTACCCTTCTGCTACAGGCTTGCGGAGCTGGGGCCCGGTAAAAAGCGATACCGAGCGAATGCGATCTACTAAATCCGAACGGGCAAAGCTGGTTTCACCACTGGTATGCAGGTGATATAAACGCACATTTTCAATATCTTCGCGCTGACATAGAGCGCTTAGTAAAGTGTCAGGTGTTGCCGCGGCGCCATGAACAAACACCTTCATATTGCTTTTAATTAATGCTACTGCTTGGGCTGCATCAACGGCTTGGCTCTGCCAGTTTCTAATATCACTCATGGAAGTCTCCGTATTGGCGCAAAGTTCAGTCTTCGACGCTAATCTTATAACTGATTATCCCTAGGTTTCACAGACAAAACATAGGTAAAATTACTTTCTTAAACCTAAGACATCGTGGGCTAGCATGGTTTCAATCGTTAGCTGATCAGATTGGCTAGGAATGATGGTATCGCTTTGTGCTAGAGCATTTTTTGCTAACCATTAAGCTAAACTGTAAATGTAAATCGTTGTCAGGAATAAATGTTTGCCCATTGCTGGCCAAGACCATAACCCATAGTTATCGCCATAACAAATGTTCAAGAAACCATAACGTCTCCTCTATATCCCTATGAGGGGTTTAATGCTTAGTTTATAATAGATGATCGCGTTCCCAATCAGGCTAATCCAATATTTTTTGCTACATTTCAGTAAAAATTTGAATCATCTCTTCCAGTCCTGTCAGCTTATGATAAGACTCCTTTTAAACGTAAACCATCCCAAAAATAAAATCAAAAAATAGGAATGAAAGCTCCTCCTTGTTTTAGAAACATTCTGCATTTAAAGTTAAATTTTAGTGCAGATGCGACAAAGAAATGCAAACTAAGGCTATGGGATAAGTAATGGGTGTTACTATCTAAGTGTTTGTCTGGGTCGACAATGAAAAGTATACCGATGTTGTGAGAATCCTGTATAATTACTTGCTAAGTCTAGCAATTATGTTATAGCAATTAGTATCGCTCAAATTTAGTTTGATCACTATCTGCATACTCTATTAGTAAACTTCATCATCTAAGGGGAAAGTGCACAGTTGTAGTGAAAGTGAACCATATTCACGAAATTTAGGTAGCCGAGATTAAATCTATAGCCTTTTGGATAGTGAGCAATAATTAGCACTTTGTGTTTCTTTGAGTACGATGCGTAACTACTTTAGGGATCTAAGTATTTGAACAAGAAGTAAGTTTCGAAACCATTAAGTCATGATAACCGTTTACACTAAAAATTATGTTGTTAGGGTCATTCAATGAGCAAAAAATTACCACGCAATACCATGACTACCACTACTAAAGAAAAATCAGTGGCACAAGTAACCACAAATACTCCAGCGATTAGTTCTGCTAAGCCGATTAAAAGTTTTCGTTTTCAAAATAAGTCAACAGTCATTGGTTACAACCAAGGCTTATACCTGGGATTATCTGAGGATGGCAAACACTGGGAATGGGATGCTAACTGTATTTTTGATTTGTCTGAATCATCTGCAGTGCTAAATGCGGAAGACAATCTTCAGATTAACAATGCTTATCGCTTCGGGGAGCAGGTCATTGTTGTTTTAGAACGATCTGGAGGGGTGGATATACAGCGCGATATGGTCGTATTGGATAGCCTTGATCCTTGGAATGTTATTGCTTATCTGGAAGACTGTGATCAGTCTGAGTTAGCTAAGAGTGTATCCCAGGAGCTGAGTCCTACACTGGAACGCTATGTCAGCAATCCTATTATTACGCCTCGCAGTGAAAATACATGGGAGGCTTTTACGACATTTAATCCGGCAGCTTTTATGCTCAATGGACTCGTGCATCTCCTATATAGAGCGCAAGGCTATGACTACACTTCATCTCTTGGATATGCTGCGAGTCAGGATGGATATAATATAACAGAACGCTTAGAATATCCGGTATTTGTAGATAGGCGTACCCCAGTCGGGGAGCAAGGTCGTTCTTATGGATCAGGTGGTAGCAGTGGGGGAGTGGAAGATCCAAGGGCGACTGTCTTAGAGTCTAAAGTCCATGTGACTTATGTTTCTTATGATGGTGCGACCCTTCCTCGCCTGGCATATACTTCGATTGATATCGATGATTTTATGCGACGAGATTGGCAGTGGAAAAGACCGCAATTTATGTCTGAACCAGGACATGTAGATAAGAGTGGTGTGATCTTTCCTGGTAAAGTACGCGGCAAATATGTAGTGATGCATAGGGTTTTTCCTGATATCCAAATTGACTACCGGGATGACCTTGATTTTAGTGAAAATAATTTTTTGGATGTCGATGCGGTGATTCCCGCCAGCAAATTTGGTTGGGATAGTCGAAAAATCGGGGCTGGTCCTCCCCCCATTGAAACCGACGAGGGTTGGTTGTTGATATACTATGGAGTGGATGATCGACAGGCTGAACAGTATCATATCGGGGCCATGCTTTTGGACCGGGACTATCCGGAGCAAGTTATTGCCCGCAGTCAGGAACCTATACTGTCACCGCAGGTTCACTACGAGATGAACGGTTTTAAGCCTGGCATACTTTATCCATGTGGTGCTGTAAAAAAGGAGGAGAGTTTATTAGTTTATTATGGAACTGCCGATAAATATGTCAGTGTAGCAACTGCCAATATCAATGAGTTGATTATGAAGTTAAAACGATCGGGGTCTCCAAAATTACAAATCAAACAGAGGCTACTTGCTAGCACTAAGAGGGGGTAAGCTATGAAACGACACCCGAATAATCCTATATTCAGTCCATCGGAAAATGCCTGGGAGAATTTTGCTGTATTTAACCCTTCCTTAGTGCCGTTTAGGTCTAAATGGCGTATGTTGTACCGTGCGATTGGTGATGTGGAAGAGATAAGAGGAAAAGAATTGCGTGTCTCCCGTTTAGGTATAGCTTCTTCGGACGATGGTATTCAATTTAATGATCGTCGTATATTTTTAGAACCGAATACACCTTTTAATGCCTTTGGTTGCGAAGATCCGCGCGTTACTTTCTTTGAAGGAAAGTATTATATATTCTATACGGCTCTTGGAGGGTTTCCCTTTTCTAGAGAAAATATTAAGGTAGCTTTGGCGGTCAGTTCTGACTTGGAAACCATAGATGAGCATTATTTAATTACACCTTTTAATGCGAAAGCTATGGCTCTATTTCCAGAGCGAATCAATGGCAAAATTACAGCTCTATTATCGGTCAACACCGATAATCCTCCAGCACACTGTGCTGTAATCCAGGTAGATCGTATGGAGGAACTTTATGATCCGATGATGTGGTATAACTGGTACTCTACATATATGCGAAATGCGTTGGAATTGAGTCGCTTGAATAGTGACCATGTAGAAGTAGGTTGTCCCCCCATTCGTTGTAAAGAGGGTTGGTTGCTAATTTACTGTCATATTAATGATTATGGTACCAAAGGAGCTAATGCTCAATTTAGATTTGAAGCAGCACTTCTTGATCATGATAATCCTGCTAAAGTTATTGGTCGTACTTTGGAGCCTGTTCTAGAAGAACAGGAAACGTATGAGAAAGTAGGAACAGTACCAAACGTAATTTTTCCAACCTCCTTAGTTGCAGATGAAGATAAATATCATTTGTATTATGG
The DNA here is from genome assembly GCA_050293845.1 of Pseudobacteriovorax sp. Taxonomy (GTDB): domain Bacteria; phylum Bdellovibrionota_B; class Oligoflexia; order Oligoflexales; family Oligoflexaceae; genus DT-89. The sequence continues at coordinate 23,711 of JBNKNM010000054.1, forward strand.
AGCGACAGACACAACAGTGTCTTTGGCGTCTGAATCTAAAAGTGCACTGCATGATAAGATTCAAAAAGAAATAAAAGTCGTACCTAAAGCTTCAAAACTCCACTTTCCTATTATTACGCCTCGTTTTGGGGTCATGTGGGAAGCCAATGGCGTTTTCAACCCTGGTTGTTGGGATGATGGCAAGAATATTCACGTATTTTATCGGGCACAAAGTAAGAACTGGACCTCGCAAATCGGATATGCGCGCCTGAATACTCCATATAATATTGAATTTCTCAGTGATGAGCCTGTTTATAAACCTAGGGCATCCTTTGAAACCAAGGTTATGGAAGAATGTTATTCCGGATGTGAAGACCCCCGACTCACTCAGATTGGGGATACTGTTTATATGCTCTATACTGCATTTGATGGTGTTAATCCTCCTCTTGTGGCTCTCACTCATATTAAAGCGAAGAACATCCAGCAGGGGAAATGGGATTGGGCTGAACCCAAGTTGATCTCCCGTCCGGGCAAGATGGATAAAAATGCTATGATGTTCCCGGAAGTGATAAGTGGTAACTATTTGCTACTGCATCGGATCGAACCTCATATTTGCATTCATTCTATTTCTGAGGATAAATTCCCCCAAATGGGAGTCAGCGAGTTTCTACATGGGGGTACAATATTGGCGAAGCCAGAAAATACCTGGGAGTCGGCAAAAATTGGGGCTAATTGTTCACCGATGCGAACCGCGGAAGGTTGGTTATTGATTTACCATGGTGTCGACAAAAGGGATTCCCAATATCGCGTGGGAAGTATGTTATTAGACCTGGATAATCCTCAAAAAATCATTGCTCGGACACCATTTCCTTTTTTAGAACCAACCTTGCCTTGGGAGCAGCTCGGTGTCGTACCTAATGTGACCTTCCCCTGTGGGGCTACTATAAGGAATGAACAACTATTTATTTACTATGGTGGGGCGGATACTGTGGTTGGAGTTGCTATGATTCCCCTCTCACAGGTTATGGAAGCCATGCTACCTGTAAGGCAATCCTAAGTAAAAGCCCCTTTAAGGGGCTCTGGGTTTTTATCAACGACGCTCTTTTGGTTATTGGGTCTTGCAGGCTTAGTTGTTATTTTCTCTTTCATTTAGCTTAGCCCAAACCTGATCTTCTTTTTGCCGAATATTCTCACAGATACGGTCACCACCTTCAAAGTGAGCTTCGCATGCTTTTCCTATGGTTTGCATAGCGCTTTGCGACATGTCTAATGAATAAGTTGATGACGGAGTTTGACTACAAACGCTGTTGTCTAAAGTTACGGATGGAGCGGTAGGTTCCGTTTGACTAAGTAATTCGTCAGTATCCATATCAATTTCATCTAGTGCTGTGCTTAAATCAGTTGTTTCAGCAGTAGCATATTTGGGAGATTCGTTTTCGTTATATTCGAAAGTGATGCTACCACTATGGGTAAATGGCTCGCTTTGGTTAGGGTCTGTAAAAGTACCTTTGCGCTTTCCCGTGCCTTCGTAGATTGCCACATCTTTCATGGTATTGCCCGTATAGCGTACAATAGACACTCCTGACTCACTGAATTTGTAAGTATTGTCGTCCCAGGTATGACTACCTTTAGTTATGAATTTAGTCGTCAATTTGGAGTCAGACACTGTTATGGAGCCATTGAAAGTATCGGAAGAACCGGAGGATGAAAAGCTGCCTTTGATGTCCATCTTCCGCGAAGAACTGGGATCAAATGAAATGGTTCCATCATCAGCTGTTAATAGCCCAGCACTCAATACTAAATCGAATGCATGGCTGAATGATTCTCCCTCATACTCCTCGGTGCCATTGTTTTTATTGGTAATTGTCAATAATCCTTGATTATTATCTACGTGGATGATTTCCTTATTTCTTAACTCATTATCTTCACTACAAAAGTTAAGGGATACCTGATAGATGCCACTTTCAACGGAAGTTCCTTGTATTTCAAAGATGATAGTCTCATTACCATCTCTAGCATCGGGTTGGTTTTTAAGTTGTAGAGCACGATATACAGTTTCCGAAGATGGGGCAAAAAATTGACCTTGTGCTACTTCTTCTCCACTAACATATTCAACTAAACGATCTCCGTCTTCTGCATCAATACGCTTCATATAACAAGAGGATGTTGAAGCTGAAGATAGCTCACTAATTTGTCGTGCAGCATCCTGCATAATGTAGCATTTATTCTGTCCATCACGAAAGCTTTGCATATAAATATCGAACTGATCCCAATCATTACTGCCAGCAGCCGACACTAAATTTGTCACCAAGGTATTGATATCTGAAATCAAATACTCCTCAATATTATCGCCGTTTATACTGGAGAAAGCTGGTGGAGTTCCCACTACAGCATCGGCGCTGCTTTGTAGTCGTAAGCCACTGTCATCACTGGCTGCTACCAGTAATGTTCCAACATCAGGAATTGCTGATAACGATCCTACCTTTGTCGTTGAAGTTTCACTGTAAACACCGGTGCTTGTTGCTTCATCGCTGTCGGTTTCGCCACAAGAAGCGAGAGCAATTCCAATGCCACTAATGGCAAGCCTATAGATCCAGGCTTTTACTAATCTCATACGCTAATTCTCCTCAGTAAATGCTTCTAAATATATCTAGGAAATAGACATTCCATATGCTCTAAAGGTAGTCGGTAGCATGGTGTTATTTTTGAAAGTAACTTTTCATTATTGAGTCTTGATAGAGGGTTAGGGGTTGCTAATGTAGTACCTGTTTAGAGGTATGAAAGCTGATATCAGCTCAGATGCGGAGCTTTGCAACAATACATTCGCTTTTTACGCACAAGTTCTATTGAAAGTAATGCATTTTATATTATTGAATATATTATTAAAATAAGATTTACTCCGGTTGAGTTAATATCAATCCGATAAAATTTTTTAAAAAATTTGATGTCAATTATGATCAGCGGTAATAAACTATATATCTATGCTCCCCTGAACCTAAGAACTTTAGTAATTCTTGAGTATCATGATTCTATATAGAATTGATCAAGATTTTCTTTGCTTTGAATGCCTAAGCCAGGGAAAAAATGGGATATGAAGGGAAATTAAGTTGGGATCAAATCCTTGAACCATTATTGGAGGAAATATGATTATTTTTAAAAAGTTAAGTTTGTTAATAAGCATCGGCAGATTAGGTTTGGTTGCAGTAGAACACCGCAGATCACGAATCTGCTGAAGATCAAGAACAGTTTAGAGGAAAAGGAGAATTCTTGGAATGGAATTTACAGCATCGATTTACCTATCCTTTTAAGATAGTAAAGTACTTCTTGTTGAGATAATTAATAGGCTGACAGGGACTTTACCAATAATACGGACTTGAAAATATTGACTTTCTAGACAAAATAGGTTGTAGTATCTTAGATTGAAAAATTTAATAACGATTCTAAGGGATACTGAATTGCAGTCATGCTAAGCAAAAGCCTGTCATGCTAAGCGTGGCGAAGTATTTAGCCCCTATAAGTAAGGTTTCATAAAGCTAACATAATGCAGTAAGCGATAAGTTTTTCAAATTCCGCATAGCATGAGGTTGATTTTTGGTAAATAAGTCTACAGTTCTAATTGGTCGAATCATTTCCATATATCTCATCACTACGAGCCTTGGATTTTTGATATCAGCTGATTATTATAGCAAAATGGTAGCGACGAAAAACAGTGACCCCATTTTAGTAAACCTGTCGGGTATGACTCATTTTTTAATTGGGATGTCCGTAATGGTCTTTCATTTTAAATGGAAAAAGTTTGTCGAAATATTGGTTAGTTTATTGGGGGTTTTCTATTTATTAAAAGGAGCATTCTTAATTGTTTTGCCGGAATTTACCCTAACGACTAGCAATAATGAGGTTCAAGCTAACCTGGGGGGATCTGCTGTTGGTTTCCTAATTTATGGGGCTATAACGGCCTACCTAACTTGGTTTAGATATGCCAAAGCATTAAGGAGCTAAAGTTAGCACGGGTAAAGTCACGAAGGGGTAGAAATTTTTCTAAATAAATTTTGTAACCCTAACCAAACTCCGGCACCTGACCCCTCGACTCCCTCTGGATCATCGACAGGTTAGCTAGCTTGTACTTTTCGCCCAGTTCTCAAAAAATGGTTTGTTGCTAGATTTTCAGCCTTTGGTCTCACTCTTGCTTCCCAAAATCGCTGATAGTATCAAACCCACACCCAAACCAGATAAAAGGGAACCAACAAAAGCCAAAGCTGAATCAGGTAAAAAGAAAAATCCGACTCCGACCCCTGTAATTACTCCTCCACCGATGGCCCAGTTACTTTTATCCGTATTTTTATTTTCCATTGGCTGTTCCTTCAAAGTGTCTTGTTGTCGGAATCCAAATCATTAGCATGCTAAGCAGGCACCAACTGCATTGACTATTTTCACATACCCTTTGCCGATGCAACATAAACACGTT
>JBNKNM010000055.1:0-28088 GCA_050293845.1 Pseudobacteriovorax sp.
AGCCCCCTCCTTTAGGTGGGGGTAATTGACTGTCTCGAAGGTCCCTTGAAATGCAAAGTAAAGCAAACAAGCACATAAAGTGCTATTTGTTTACTGTTACATCAGTTAACCATACGATACTTGGCACGTTTCATATGAAACTGGGTCCGAGAAATGCATAGAGCCTCATGGGCACTTGAAATTTTTCTATGTCTTTTTAATGTTGATTCGATAATGAATTTCTCAAAGAAACTTAGGGATTGATTCAGTGGTATATCCTTCTGATAAGCTAAATGTAAATAATCTATAGCATCGGTGAGTGCTTCATTTTCACATCCAGTATTATGTTTTGGGGCTAGCATAGTTTTAAAAATAGGCATTTCTATTGCCTTGATGCTTCTATTTTCAATTTCAGCTTTAGTAAATAAGCTATCTAATACTTTAAAAAGTTGTCTAATGTTACCCTGCCAATAGTAATTTTGGCAATGTTTGATCAACAGTGGCAGCTCTGATTGTGGTATTTTTTTGGCAGCTTGAGGCCGTTTCTTGAAATACAATTCAATGAAAGCTGTTAGTTCTGCATGCCGCTCTCGTAAGGGAGGAAGATGAATATCAACTCCAATAAGGCGGGATCTTAGATCCAACAAGAAGCGGCCTCGATTAACCTCTTCATCCAAGTCTTTAGTACTGGCAACTATGATTTTAAAGCTTGATCGCGATTCCTTAACATCCCCAAGTCGCATGTACGATCCATCATTAAGAACCCGGAGCAGTCGTTGTTGGTTTTCTAAAGACAGGTAGTGAATTTCATCTAAGAAAAGAATGCCGCCGTCAGCTTCTCCTATAAGACCTTTTGAACTATTTTCGGCTCCCGTGAAAGCTCCTTTCCGGTGCCCGAATAGGGTAGATCCAGCCAATTCTCCATCGAGATTGGCACAATTAGTTGATACAAACGGCCTAGGACTTTTCAAGGTGATAGCCTTATGGATTAATTTAGCAACCTCTTCTTTACCTGTTCCCGTTTCACCCATAATAACCACGGGAAGATCGCTTTTGGCACTGTAGCGAATAGCTGTAAGATCTTGGTATCTTAACAAAATATTATTTACAATCACCGAAGAATTTGGTGCGATATTTGATTTTTGGTCGAGGTAGGTATCGATTTCACTGATATCCAACGAGCGAAATCTCGTGCTACGACAATAAATACCAGGCTCTAATGTCAACTCCACGATGCAGTCCTCCATGATAGATTATTATTTGGCGGGGTCTACTTTATAGCTTTCCTAAGAACTTGTGATCTAAGACTATTAGCATATGGACCTTCCTGCCGGCTGTTGTGAGAAAGCAAAAAACATACCTACAATATGTCCCACAGTTTAGTATTTTTTATAAATAAAAACGGGTGGTTATTCATGAACTAGTTGCTACAAAGGTGCCAGGGTGAATGGAACTTCTTTGGTTTAGTGAAAAATTCATAAATCTTGAAAAGTTTTTGGGATTTGAAAACTCAGTGGGGAAATTTTCAGAGAGCCTTGGTAGCATCGAGTGCCAACAAATGCGAAAAATACATCTCATCAAGGTATGTGTCAAAACAAATGATCGGAGGGTTCATTAATTTTGACGTATGCAGAGTGGGAGCCCTTTTTATCTCTGGGGCTTGCACGGTTGGATATGTGGATATCCTGCTTGTATCGTGCATGAGAATCGGCCCTTGTAATTACAGTTACAGGAATAGATGTTAATTCCACAAGATCTCCTCTCCTTTTTCATCCATACATCCCCAGCAAAACGGCGTATTCCTTCTCTTATGCCACATGAAACTAGGGGGTTATAGCATTGACAGCGCATAGCCTGGCCCTGCATCGATATAGGGTACCAGTAACCTGAATCCAGAAAACCATGACATTTATGACCAAATGATCTAGGGCATGCTGACTTTTTACATACATTCATGCCAACGATTGTCGCTGCCTGGTCTTTCACACAATGCTTGCCACCCTTTGCCAAATTGCAAATATCGGGGTCCCAGCTTTTTCCAGTACAAGGGGAAAAAGCTGCCGCTTTTATCGACCAAAGTATGAGAACGAAATAACAGAATCTTACAATGGCATGCATAATAAAGCCCCTTTTTGCTAATCTTGACTTGAGAAATGATTAAATGATAGGGAAGCTGCAGAATGACGACTTTGGATTATCTAAAACAGCCTCCTCCCTTGTCGGAAGTCTTCTTTGCAATGCCTGTTCCCAGAGGAAGCGTCTTTGAGAAAATTGGCTATTTACCTTTTGGTATCTGTATTTAAGGATATTAAGCTCAACCGTGAGGGGGAAAACCAGTCTGTTATTGTCCTTAATTTAGTTAAAAGAGTTCCAAAAAAGGGACATCTTTTCCAAACTTGTAAACTTGAACCTATATTTTTTCAAACAACTGTAAGATGTCTTGCTTATCAAGTTTTAAAGCAGCTTTCCCTTCCCCGACAGCTGATGCTGCCAATTCACGTTTCTGATTTTGTAATTCTAAGATTTGCTCTTCTACCGTACCCATAGCAACTATGGGGTGCACCATCACAGGGTTTTCTTGGCCTATGCGATGGGCGCGATCGGCAGCTTGATCTTCCACCGCGGGATTCCACCAGGGGTCCATGATAAAAACATGGTCGGCACGAGAAAGGTTGAGTCCGACGCCTCCGGCTTTCAAAGACATGATTAAAACGGGGGGGCCATCATTGCTTTGAAATTCGCTAACTATTGATCCACGATTCCGGGAAGAACCATCTAGTCGCAGAAAATTAATTTTGGCTGAAGACAAGGCCGAGCCTATAATATCTAAGAAACTTGTCCACTGAGAAAAAATGAGGGCTTTATGTCCTTCGGCGAGAGCCGTTGTCAGTTTTTCTAGCAGCATCTGCACTTTAGACGAAGTTTCTGCGGATTGTTGGGGAAGCAAAGATGGATGACAGCAAGCTTGGCGCATACGCAATAGCGCTTCAAGGGCCTCAAATATGCTGCCACCTGCATTGAGCTTCTCGATGACTTCACTCTTAGTTGCTAAGCGAATACTATCGTATAAGGATTGTTCCTTTTCAGAAAGTTCGGTATAGAGAATTTGTTCAGTTTTAGGAGGCAGTTCCTTGGCAACCTCGTTCTTCATGCGCCTCAGTAGGAAGGGTTTAATTTTGTTTCTTAATAAAGCTAAGCTAGCTGCTTGCCCTTCTAAAATGGGCTTCATATATTCATCTCTGAAATAATGTCTGTGTCCTAGCAGCCCTGGGTTGAGAAATTGAAACTGACTCCACAAATCCTCCAAGCTATTTTCAATGGGAGTCCCAGATAGGGCCAGACGAAAATCTCCGCGTAGGCGGTAAGCTGACTGTGTGACCTGACTATCTGGATTTTTGATCCATTGAGCTTCGTCTAAGACAATAGCAGCCCAATGAATCGTTTCTAAAGTTTCGATATCTTGTCGTAGCAATCCATAACTTGTAAGCACAATGTTAGCTAGGGGCTGGAGCTTACGCTGACTACCATGGTAGATATTGATGGATAAATTAGGACGAAAACGCTGAATTTCTCGTTCCCAGTTTGGAATCACACTGGTGGGAGCTACAACCAAGCAGCGCCCCTTAAGTATGGTAATTGTTTGTAGAGTTTTTCCCAGTCCCATATCATCAGCTAGCAGAGCTCCTAAACCATGGGACTGCAGAAAAGCTAGCCAGTTGACACCTTGGTGTTGATAGGATCTCAATTGAGCGTTTAAAGGTTTAGGTAGGGTTGCTCCAGGTATTTTATCAAAATCACTCATCTTATTTTTCCAAGCCCGTAAGCTTGGGGAAAGTTCAGCACCTGTTGCTTCCGCTAACTGTGCTAAGCTGGGAAGAACAGCTTTAGGGAGCTCCTCTTGACCCTCCTTAGCCATTAACAATTCCTTTATTTGATGGCCATACTTTTGTAGCCAGTCTTGAGGCAGTTGCGCCCATCCACCATCGAGGAGCGGGACCATATGATCACCGCGCTCCCATGCTGCTAAAACTTGTGCGGGGAAAGCTGTTTTTTTACCTTCTTTGGATGCGCTGGTAAAATCTATGGAAAAATCGTCCTCCGAGATAGAAAGATGAGACTCTAATGGAGGGTGTAAGGAAAAGGCTTTGACTCCATCACCAGTTATATCCCCTTTCCATGTTTTCAGGCTGCTAACATAATCTACGGCGGCAGCTCCCTCGAAATAAAGGGTGCGGTTTAGCTCGATACGATGATCGCGGTAGCACTTATCCTGAAGTTGTCTTTCTAAATCGAAGTCACGAATGGGTAGCTGGGAGCCAAAGCCTCTTAATTCACCATCTATGACCTTGGCTATAGGAGGATTTCCATAAACTATGTAAGGTGTCGTTTGAAGTCGTGTACCAAGTTTTTTTAATTCAATTTCCAAGCGAGGACGATCACGAACAATTTGAGGCAGGTTTTGGCTAGTATTATGGATAAAAACTTTTTTACTGAGATATGGAATATACTCGCTGGAAAGCTTAGCTAACTCGCTGGGAGCAAAGTACTTTCCCTCTTTAAGTATCTGTAGTTCCCGTTGGTGAAACTTAAAGGGTTTTATAGGGTGTAGTGTGTGTTCGACAAGAGCCCAACCATTCTTAAATGTTTCAGTAATGCGTGTGTCCATTCCAGCCTGTAAATACACACCATGTCCTTGGTCGGTAAGTTTGACAACCACTCCTAATTCTTTGGTATCAGCATAAATAGGGTTTTCATCTAGAAAAAGTTTTCCTTCAAGCTCTTTAAAAAAACGGGCTAGTTTTGTCGCATTTTCCTGAGGAAGCAAGCCATTAACCATATTCCCTAAAGCAATGTCGATAGCAAGGTCCATTTTAGTGGGTGAAAAACTCAGGTCGTTGCGCGCAGTATTATTTGTTGTTAAGCGTTTTGTTAGCAAGGTTTTTTGCTGATCAATCTTGATATATCTTTGCAAACTCAAACCTTGATCCGTTCTTTGGAAGTGATAATCGATGGTTCCCGAAGCTGTTTGAGAGCGCGGTAATTTTCTACCAGCATCTTTTGTTTGTTTCAAGACTATCATAGCGGCTGCTACGTGGTGGCAAGGATCGCTCGGACAATTACAATCCTTGGCCCAGTCTAAATCTTGTAAGAATAGCTGCACATGGACACCTAATCCAAGGCTACGATCTAGAACACGCAACGATACTTCGTCTTCCGTTTCCAGATCCCCGGTAACTGCATCACGTCGACTCAACTGCACTGCTTTTGACCAGCAGTGTGTGTCACACTGCTCTCTGATTTCTTCAAAAAGTTCCAAAATACTCATTTCAACCCCTATAAGCCTTGGGTTCCTAGTAATACTTGAATTTAGAATGACAGACAAGGATTTGCATTGAACGAAAAGGAGACCTATGCTAATTGTAGAGTATGCACATAATACAGCTAGGATTTGAAAAATTCAGTTAGGAAGTTTCTCTTACAGACTTGATAGCGATGAGTGCGAGCAGTGTGGTAACACCGGAATCAAGATGTGAGGCAAAGCAGAACACAGGAGTTCATCCTCGCGTTAATGGGGACGCATTTTTGCCGTTGCAGCGCAGAGGAAGGGCATTTTTCACATCCGCGATAAAATGCGAGGCGCATAGATGAAGGGCAAGAAAGCTACTCTTTATACTTCTGTGGAAGTCGAGCTATCAGAGGAACTTGTGTGTTGGTTAAAGCGCAAGGAACCCCACAGACCATTAGCAGAAAATATCTTAACTGTTCTTAAGGGGCAGTTCTTGCGTCATCGACCGAAAACAACACAGAAGCCCGGGCAAGAGAAGGCAGCACCATTAGACCGATATCTTCCCCAGGGCGCAGATCCCTTTACCCCTGTTGGTATAAAAGAGTCCCTTGAATCTTCCTTGGACTTTGAAAAAATTCAGAAGCGTCATGAGGGTGCCAAATTATCTACTTTGCTGCAATGGTGAAGGGGTTGGAGCCCCAGAACGCTTGACTGAAACATAAAATGCACTATTGGTCCCAGTATAGCAAATAAGCATCTATTTTTTCACACTTTTCTCTAGCCAGCCTGTGGACTTTACTACTGCTGACTTGACATAAAGAACTGGGCATTTGACACTTTTTTGATATAAACCTGTAATATTTCTTGTCTTGATGAGCTAAATAGATGTTGGTGCGTAGGGCAATCGAATATCACTGAGGATAAATATGAGCCAAAGCCAATTTGATTATATTGTTGTAGGAGGGGGATCGGGAGGAATAGCCAGTGCGCGACGTGCCGCGCAATATGGCGCTAAGGTGCTGCTGATTGAAGGCAGCCGGTTAGGAGGGACCTGTGTCAATGTGGGTTGCGTTCCCAAAAAAGTGATGTGGAATGCCGCGAACCTTGCCGAATCGATCCATGATGCTGCAGGTTATGGATTTGCCATCAGATACGAGGGCTTTAATTGGGAAGCTTTGAAATCGTCACGCGATGCTTATGTTAAAAGACTAAACGACATATATCGTTCCAATCTAGAAAAGTCTGGTGTGACCTTGCAGGAAGGTTGGGCCAAGTTTGTGGGACCCAAAACTGTTGCTGTGGGCGATCAAGAATTTTCAGCACCCCATATACTTATTGCTACGGGGGGGTTTCCCTTTGTCCCTGATATTACTGGTGCATCCCTTGGTCTAAACTCCAATGGTTTTTTTGACTTAGAGCACCTGCCTCGGAAGGTCCTCATCTCTGGGGGAGGGTATATTGGGGTTGAGCTGGCTGGTGTGCTGCAATCCCTTGGTAGTGAAGTTACGATTATATTGCGTCATGATAGGCTGTTGCGTAATTTCGATAAGTCTTTAGGAGAATCTCTCGCCACCGAAATAAAGCAGTCAGGGACTCAGATTATCATAAACAAGGAAGTAGGAGAGGTTGCCGAGCAGGGGGAGCAGCTTAAGATTAGCTGCAAGGACGGTACAGAAATTGGGTTATTTGATAAGCTAATCTGGGCAGTTGGTCGTGTCCCCCGTACAAATATCGGCATAGAAGCGCTGGGAATTACTCTTAATGAATATGGCTACATTCCCGTTGATGAATTTCAAAATACTACTGTTTCTGGTGTCTATGCGGTTGGCGACGTTACCGGTAAGGTCGACCTAACCCCTGTGGCCATAGCTGCAGGAAGGCGGCTGGCTGCGAGGCTTTTTAATCATGATCCCGAAGCCAAGCTTGATTACACTAATATTGCCAGTGTCGTTTTTAGCCATCCTCCCATCGGTACAGTGGGAATGTCGGAAGAGGAGGCTATCACCAAGTATGGGGAGGAGAACATTAAGGTCTATCAATCAACATTTACGAATATGTATTATTCAGTATTATCCAGGAAAAGAAAAACCTACATGAAGCTCGTTACCCTTTTGCCGACCGAAAAAATACTGGGAGTTCACGCTATGGGGATGGGGGTTGATGAACTAATTCAAGGATTTGCTGTAGCTGTTAAGATGGGAGCGCTGAAAGAGCATTTTGATGACACGGTAGCGATTCATCCCACAGCTGCGGAGGAACTTGTAACGATGACCTGATGAAAGCGGAAGGGCTTGCATTAAATCATTATAACCTATTGATTTCTTAAGTATTAAGTAATTATCCTTTTCATAGACTGCTATCTCCCGATAGACGTAGGGATTCGGGAGATAGCATGATGAAAGAAATTAAAATAATCATTTGCGGACTTTTTTGCCTTTCTGGGTGTATGGATGACACATATTCTGATGTTGAGCCAAACGCCTCACCATATCTGTCGCAAAATGAGGAGCTGACCTATAATCTTCCCTTCCTTCGCGGGATAGAATTATTTTCCTTAGGGCAATCCACCAGCGATCTTAATGTTGTTGATACTACTAGCTGCCCCCAGAGTACTGGTGGTTTTGCGTTTCACCAAAAGGTGATGAACGAGGTCTGTGTATCGGTGCCCTCCATATCACCATTTTTTTACGGGGTTGAAAGCTTCGATAGGGATGAAGATGGGATCATAAGTTGCGATGACTTTCTCATCAATAATGAAGAGCCGGCGCTCCTCCCTCAAATTCTTTGCGGTGAAAAAGCAATGGGCGGAGTGATGAATGGGGATGCTGAAACCTTGTTGTGGAAAGAGCAGACGCTTCAGACTTCCTTTCGAGATCTAGATAAAACGGATAACTTTGATGCCCAGGGCATTTGGGTACCAGGCAGTGCTATCGTTTTTCCGGCACAGATTTCCCTATGGCTGCAGAAGACACCATCGACCCTAGCTCCTATCTCTAATTTGAAAATGGCGACACACCATTTGGAAAGTTTGGCTTTTGACTTGAATCCCTTAGGTGTTCCTCTGAAAGGGTTTCAAACCCTAGACTTCCGCGCCGAAGGAAGCAATTGTCCTACAAGTGTGGGAGTAGACGACTGTAAGCTACAAGAACTCTATTGGGAAAATGGAATCTCTAAAAAAATAGATACTGCCCATTTGCGAATCTTGTCTGATCGTAATGTAAGTCCCGCATTTCTTCTCCTTGAGGGAAAGCTCTACTACAGCTCTGATACTCCTTTAATAATAGGAGAGGCAGTTTTTAAGCTGCGTTCCATCTACCTTAAAGCAATACAACTCGGTGACTACCTTTGGGTACAAATGGTACTAAAGGATTCATACAATAACGAACTTACTATCCACCCCAGTCGGGATGAGAGCAATTATTTTCGGCAGCTGAAACAGGGATTTTGTCACGATCTAAATGAAACTCAGATAAATTTTGAATGTATGAACTTTCCTGTAGTCCCGAAGCAATATGCTCACCTTATGAAGGGCGAAAGCTACTTCCTAAAGCCTAATTCAAAGAAAACGGACTTAATGGAGTTGAAAATGCCCACCCATTGATGAGGAGCATTTAGATCATGCGGAGAAACTCTTTTTTGCGTTGATCACAAAAGTATTGCGTCCCTTCGCTTTTGCAATATAGAGGGCTTCATCGGCTGCTTGCAAGAGACGAGCTGAGTCCATAAATCCTTCTGCTGGATTAGTTGACGCCACTCCCATGCTTATGGTGACATAGCTGGCAGATGGGGATGATTCATGGGGGATGTGTAGATTTTCTATTGATTTTTGAATCTTAGAACATAGCACGTCAGTTTGCCAAGCTGCTGTATTAGGGAGAATGATGGCGAACTCTTCCCCTCCATAGCGAGCTAGCATATCGCCTGGTCGTCTTAGTTGAAGATTGATGGTTCTTGTAAGATCGACTAAGCATTTATCACCCATTTGGTGTCCATAGCTGTCATTATAGCGTTTAAAATGGTCAACATCTATCATGATTAGCGTCAGATCGCCCCCATGACGGACGGCCCTTCGCCATTCTTGGCTGAGAGAGTCATCAAAGCAGCGGCGGTTGGCAATACCCGTCAAGCTATCAATAAGAGAGAGATTGGATAAGATTTCATTTAGGTCTGTTAATTGATTGGTTACCTCAATAAGTTCTCTTTCTCGTGCCTTTCTTCTTTCGATCTCGTATTTTAATTTTATGCCAACACGTACGCGAGCTTTCAACTCGTATTCGTCTATTGACTTACTTAAAAAATCGGTCGCCCCATAAGCAAAGGATGAAGACATAGCTTCTGAGCGGTTGCCATCGCTGATGGCTAAGATGGGAAGATCTTGATAAACGGCTGAACGGCGCATTTTCTCTAAAAAATGATAGGCAGGCTGTCCAGAGCTGACATCGATAATAGCGATATCAATGGCAAAAATGGACTTCAGAGCGCTTGAATCAGAGCGATGCAGGTTTTGCTCGGCTTCCCGTATGGAAGAGAAGGGAAATACATCGTTATATCCCGACATATTTAGAAACCTGCATATAAAGCTCAAATCATCTACATTTGGATCGACTACAAGGATTCCCATTTACCACCTTTTTCGACTAGATATATTTTTATTTAGAATATTTATCGACCAATTTCTGAGGAAATTTTAGTGTACGGAAAATGTAAATGATTTACTACACTATGTTCAGCGGTTATCCTGCTTCTGGAGGTTGGTATTTTTCCAGCAAGCAGACGGAAAAGGATTAGGTAAGAATTTGAATAGATTGAAAATATTGATCACTTGTTTTGATAATGTCGGGGACCTGGTTTTTGTGAGTGGTATCACCCGAACCTTACGCGAAAGCTATCCGGATTCTGAAATCCATTTATGGTGTAAAGAGTACACAGCGCAGATTGCTGATCTCATGCCTGGGGTGGACCATTATTTTAGTAATGATCCTTTTTGGGATAATTCTCCTCTTAGGCCAAAAGGCTCCTTATGGCCTTTTTTGAAGTCGATTTGGCAAGCTAGGAAGCAGAGTTATGATCTTGCTGTTGTGACGGCAGCTTGCTGGCGATCTGCTTTAGCTTGCTATCTGACTGGTGCGAAGCAGCTGTGGGGGTATAATCGTGTTAAGTCTAGATTTTTCTTAAGTAAAACAGTGACTTTACCCCAGAAAAAAAAGCCTGTGGTTGGGGAACTGCTGAGGCTTCTCTCCTTAGGGAGTGATGGTAAATCCATGGCCTACTATAGCCTGCTTACTCCGCAAATTCCAAAGAGTAAACCACTGTGGCCGTTTATTGGCTTGCACCCTTTTGCTGGTAATCGCAAGCGATGCGCAGCTCTTCCATTTTGGATGGCACTGCGAAAACATTTACTGGATAAGGGGTATCGCATTTTGTGGCTGGGCTCCACGGGAGAACTGCAGGAAATAAGAGATGGCCATATTCATGAGGCTACTGAGTTTCTTGATTACTACACTCCTGAGGCTACTCTAAAGAACCTAACATCGATGATTAGTCAAGCAACTCTGTTCATAGGCCATGACTCGGGTCCACTGCATATAGCGGGAGCTTTAGGGATTCCAGTGGTAGGACTATATTTGCCTAGTGAGTATCATAGAACCTTTCCTCAAGGACCTCAGGGTGGTGACTATATTGTCAAGCCATCCCCTTCTGACTTGCAGATAGAAGATCTTACTATCATTGTAGATCGCATTCTAGCTGGTATACCAAGATCGGGAAAAGAGATCTGAAGCTACATTGAGAGAATCGTTACTTTTACCCCTGCTAATTTTAAAAGACGTCCCCTCATATTCTCCCAACACGGTCGCGGCGAGTGTTGGCGAATGACTTTTGGCAAGCCATCGACTCGATGCAACGAGGAACAGCATTTCTCTGTCTACAGCAAGGAATTGGTTGCGTTCTTTGAGAATGTTTCCAAGGGCTTTGATGCGAACGATGAGAGGAATATTGCTATCAGAGCATTCCTCTAGGCAAAGTGCTGCCTTTAGAAAAAAGCCAACCTCTTTAGCACGAAGTGTCTTATTGCGAGCAACTGTAGATACTTTTGCTAAACGATCCAACCATTTCCTTTGTGGCCAAGACATAGCCCAAAGATAGGATTCAAGAACATAGACAGCCTGATAATGGCTACCTTTGCGTTGAACAGCTAAAATCATAGGTTCTAAATCCTGATAACAACTGGCTGTGACGCATAGTCGTTCCCAATGCAGCTCATTAATAAATCTTTCTGATGAATCTTTTTGACTCCAAATTTCTATATGGTGAAGACATGTGGCATATTCCTGCAGTAATCGCCAGCATCTTACCCGCCCAATTCTTGCCATTTCACGCTGTGCTCGCGAAAGGGATGAGTCGACTATAGTCAAATACTCATCAAGAGCCCGTTGAATCTGTCCTAACCTAAAAGCACGGATGGCCTTAGCTAAGCTTT
Source organism: Pseudobacteriovorax sp. (assembly GCA_050293845.1). GTDB lineage: Bacteria > Bdellovibrionota_B > Oligoflexia > Oligoflexales > Oligoflexaceae > DT-89. Next base: position 11,745 of record JBNKNM010000055.1, read on the forward strand.
GGTAAGATTCACCACCTGGTGGTCTTTTTTTAGATACTTGGTGGCTGACTTGCTGTTCCCAAGTTGCTGCAAAATGATCTCCAGTAGTGCGGTAAATTTGGCTTAAGGCCATATGAAGTTCGCCGTAGAGAAAGCCTAGGATAGAGATTTCCGGTTGAATATTTTGCATCTGTAAAATGGAGTAGCCTAAAGATACTAATTTTTTAATTTGTTGGCTGTTGAGCCCCCCCCAGTTTTTATGATGAATTAAAGCAGAGACGATATAAATGTAAAGATATAGTAAGTCCCGAGGAACGATCGAAGATTCGAATTCTTTGATACCTCTCATAATTTTCTCAAAACGTTTCTTACTTCCTCCTTCAGCCATGGCGTTATCGAGCAGTTGTTTGATTTCTCTTTTGGCCTCATCAATATTTTTTATTTGCCAATCGGCTCGACGACCTTTGCCCATAATCTTCTCCTCATGAAAGTCTTCGGATTTTTTAAAAAAACGTATAGGAAAGATAAAATTTTGGCTCTAAAAATGTAATTTCTATCGACTAATTCTATTATCTTGGAAATATACTAAAGAGTAGTCTTCCACTATCCGATTATTAATAGATGAGGGGGATTGAGCAATGCAATTTAATAATATATTTTTATTAATCTTGCTGGGACTGGGTTTTAGCTGTTCAGACAGTTCAGGTGGATTAGAGAGCACTTTCAGTATCACCAAGGCTTCAAAAGCAAAGCGTGGTGTAAGTAATATTGTTGTTTCAACGGGAGAATTAAACTCAGAAAACGGAAAGTCATCCGATGATGATGAAGGTATCCCGGGGTATATGAGTGATGTAAGTATTATTGAAGCTAATGTCCAAGACGGTGAATACACAGTTTCAGCACCAGAAAGTACTGTAGTGCGATCAGCTAATAGTAATGTTTATGCTACTGTGTGGATTATAGCTTCTGATGCTATCGATCGAGCAGGATCTGTCATCAAAGAAGGCAAGAGCGCTACGGCAAGATTTGTCGGATATACCCAAGTTGCTGAGAATGGATCCTTTTACTTTGCTGCAGCAGAACCTGCTTCAGGTGAAAAACTAGTTTTTGGTATTAGCTTTGATCCTACACCTGACTCGTTAGTTTTTGCCACGGAAATGCCTGAAACATATGCTGGTTTCTATATCTCTAAGCCGCCACCTTCTCCTAACAATAGAGGATCCAAACCAAAACCAAAATCGTTTGCGACTTATCAGCAACAGGATCAAAAAAATACAGTCTCTAGTTTAAAGGTGAAGGGACTCTTAGCAAGCGATCCGAGCTTAGTTCCCTAATGCTCCACTGCAGAATTCTAACTATAGTAAAACTATAGTTAGAAAAATTTGCAGCTTACCTATACTACGCTCTCAAAAATACTTTCAACCATCTATTAAAACTACTGCTTAAAAACACCACACTAATATAACTGCTTAGGATAATACTAGGGATTGCTTACCTTGTTTCCGATAGGAACGATGTAAATGGAATGATCACTTGAAAGTTTTGGAGGAGTCTTATGTCGAGTAATGAGAATAGAAAATTTTCCTATAGTAGCGGAGAGTGTACCTTACAGATTGGATCGGATCTTTATGGTGTGGGTGTGAACATAGCCTCAGCATCGAGTTCAAAGGCCCAGATTAATGCGGTAATCAGGAAAAACGATGAGCCGTTCACCTTTCAAACCTACTCTTTTACTGACTCCCCTGTGGCAGTGAACGTCAGCAAAGACGAGGTTGCCTTGACTGGTGAAATCACCTGCTACTATCATAGTGGTAGTACTGTTTACTATCTATTTAATGGTGAGTTTAAGGATGATAGTGAACAAGTGCTGCAGCTATCTAATTACATAGTAGGGTTCACTGAAGGCTGACTTAATTTGGTATAACCGGTACAAAACCTTGGTCAGTAAACTAGGGGCGACGGTCCTTAGTTCAGAAATGATTTCTTTTACAATATAAAACTGGTGGATAGGCCATTGGAGGCGATCTTGCTGCATTATTGTAGGTAGACGGGAGCTAGTTTACAACTTTTTGTTTGTTGTTGAAATGACATAGTAAGCTTGGCGGGAAAAGTCTTTCATAACTCCCGCTAAAGCTCTTATTGTTTGAAGTAGCAGTGAAATTTCCATTGGCTGAGATAGTATTTCTTGATAGAACTTTGACTTTCAAGCCATTGCTTGAGAATAACTTCTTAAATATATTGCAAATATTTAATAGGAAAACCAAAATGCAAGGACATGAATTCCAAGCTTTAAGCCACTTCAAACCTATAGATCTGAAACTTCGACACAATAAATACGACCGCCAGACCTTGGAACAAAGATTGAAGATGGAATCCTTTGAAAGAACAACGATTTCTTTTTATCGGTATTGTATTATCGAGAATCCTGAAGCATTGCGGGAAGTGCTATACCAAAAATGGTATACCATGGGTTGCTTAGGTCGAATCTACCTAGCTCGGGAAGGAATTAATGCCCAGATGAGCATTCCCGAACATAAGTACGAAGAATTTCTAGAAGATTTGGATCAGTATTTCCCTGATATGCCTATCAAGAAAGCTATTGAAGAGCAAAAACCTTCCTTTCTGAAGCTGATTATTAAGGTTAAAAAGAAAATTGTCGCTGATGGTCTTAAATATGGAGCTTTTGATGTTACCAATGTAGGCAAACATTTGTCAGCTGCTCAATTCAACCAAGCGATGGAACAGCAGGGAACCATCATAGTGGATATGCGTAATGCTTATGAAAGTGAGGTCGGTTATTTTCAAGGGGCACTCAAACCCGATGTTGACTCTTTTAGTGATGAGCTTCCTGTCGTGAAGGATATGCTCAAAGGTAAGGAAGAAAACAAGATTCTCCTTTACTGCACAGGTGGAATTCGTTGTGAGAAAACCAGCGCTTGGCTGAAACACCATGGTTTTAAGGATGTCAATCAGCTCCATGGTGGCATCATAGACTATGTAAGGCAGGTGAAAGAAGAGAGCCTTGAATGTAAATTTGTGGGCAAAAACTTTGTTTTTGATGAGCGTTTAGGTGAGCGAATTACCCCTGATGTTGTAGCTCATTGTCATATTTGTGGAGTAAAAGCTGATTATCAATCTAATTGTCGCTGGCAGGGATGTCACACCCTGTTTGTTTCTTGCCTGGAGTGCTCCAAAAAGTTAGATGGTTGCTGTACTCAGGAGTGTCAATCTATACTAGGGCTTCCCGAAGAACAGAAGGCTATATTATTGAAGTCTCCAAAAGCACCATTGGCAGCTAAACGTAACCTTCATAAGGTCGCCCCGCAGCTATAAGTCAAATGTGGAAATTCTTGCAATAGAAAATGGCTTGGAATTAATTCAGGCTGACTTTCTGAGAATGACTGGTTTTCCCATAGCATGATGAACAGCCTGACAAAAATGCTCATTTGAAAATGGTTTATGTAACCAGCTAGAAATGCCGAGATTTTTCACTTCCTCAATGAATTGACCGCGGTGATCTAAGGAAATGACAATACTCTTTCCTTGGAATCCAAGGTTTCTGATATATTCTAGAGTCTTAAGACCTTGCAAGCGGAGCGAACCATGGTCGATGATAACGAGGTCAAAGTCTGGGTTTTGGCTATACAACTCTAAAGCCTGCTCAGAGCTAGTGGCTTCGGTCAACTCCCATCCTTCGTGATGGATAATATATCGCATCACAGCTCTGATGGAAGGGCTGTCATCGACTACTAGTATCTTCATCAGGGCCTCCTAGGCAATAATGCGACTGCTTTTCTTCTTCGTACCGTGCTGGCATTGATTAAAGTTTTATGTAATATATCTGTTAACCTACTTAATATAATGCAATAAATTTATCATATACATGTCAAATTTATTCTTTGCTCTGTAAAAAATATCTTTATAACTAATTATTTCGAGCTAATTTTATGGCTGCGATAGCACATCGAGGAGCTGTCGTTTTATTTTGGTTATCAAAGTAAATGAATATATCGGAGATCCCTGCTTGCTCAGCAAGGGTTTGGGCCCGGGTGACAATCCATTTTAGGTCTTTGCTGTCATAACCTTGAGGGTAAAGGTTGGCAGGAGCATGGCAACGAAAGTATAGAAATGATCCCGTAATTTCATTAACTTGTATCCCATCATCCCCATTTTCTGGCATGGTGAGAGCTATGCCTAATCGCTTCGACTCTGCTACCAGTTCTGTGTTCAAAAAGGCGGGATGCCGGAATTCTAAAGTATGGCGCAGAGGACCTTCAAAGGAACTACTTAGTAGTGGTTCAGTCACTTTCTCATCGTGTTTGGTGGCAAGTAGCGCGGCTTTCTGAAAGGAGTTGGGGAGTAAATTGAGGAATGTTAGAACGGACTCTGAGTATTCAAGGTTGGGTGGCAACTGCCATAGGATAGGACCTAGCTTTTCCTTTAGGGCCAGAACACCACTGGCGAAAAAATTGGCTAGGGCTGTTTCACAGTCTTGTAAGCGCAACGAATGGGTGATGAACTTCCCACCTTTTATACTCATAAAAAAGTTATCGGGTATCTCCTGATACCATTGTTTGAAAATGGCTGGTCGGAGTAATCTGTAGAATGTGTTATTAACTTCAATGGAACTCAGTTTACGGCTGGCGAAAGCAAGTTGATCTTGAGTCTTTAGGGAATGGGGATACAACTCCCCCTTCCACTCCGGATAGCTCCAGCCTGAAGTTCCAATGTAAAATTTCATAAACTCCTTTCCATAGTGAACCAAGTGACGATAAATAGAAATACGCAAGGGTCCCTGAAAAATACGGACATTGATCCTAGGTGTGAAAACTTCTAATCTGAGATATATTATACTCGGATCTAAATATTCAGTTATGAAGTTTCTTTGAAATTCTTGGTCATAGAGAGTTCGGGCTGTTAAAAATGTATTCCATCGAGGCGCGAGAGAAAACAAATCACGGGAGGGCTTTTGGGTCGGACCAACGTCGTGTACAGGCAATTTTCACATCAGGATTTTACATTGTGCTATGGTTAAATTAAAGGGGAAGAATTGTGACTGAACAGCAGAAATTATTTGTCGTTGATGCCATGGCTATGGCATATCGCACTTTTTTTGCCATCGGCGGGAGTCGTTTAACAACCCCCAAAGGTAAACCTATAGGTGCAGTTTATGGAGCTGCATTATTTATGAATCGTTTGTTGATGGAAGAAAAACCTGAGTACCTGTGTGTTGTAACAGATAGCCCAGGCAAAACATTTCGCCACGAGATATATGAAGAATATAAGGCTCATCGCGACAAAATGCCAGCTGAATTATCTGATCAGTTGCCAGCTTTTTTTAAGTTATTTGAAATGATGGATCTGAAAACATTTGCTTTAGATGGATATGAGGCTGATGATATTATTGGAACTTTGTCCAAAAAATTTTCTAGTAAGGAGTTGAAAGTATACATAGTCTCTGGCGACAAGGACTTTTATCAACTAGTTTCTGACAATGTTTATCTTTATGCACCTAAAAAAAATGAACGAATTGAAATTATCGATAAAGTGGGTGTTCATGAAAAATTCAAGTGTTCTCCCGAGTTGGTTATCGATTGTCTCGCTCTTATAGGCGATAAATCTGATAATATTCCAGGAGTTCCCGGAATTGGAGAAAAACGTGCGGCCGAACTGATAGAGAAATTTGGTGATCTTGATAATATTTATCAGCATCTGGATCAGATTACAGCAGTACGACAGAAGAAAGGGCTAGAGGAAAATAAAAATTTGGCCTATCTGTCAAAAAAATTAGTTACAATTGACTGCAAAGCTCCTATCGAAGTCGAGCTGTCGGAACTTAGAGTTGATGCCATCAAATCTGCGCAAAACGAGCAGCTGATGAACTTCTATGAGGAGTTCGCTTTCAAAAGCCTATTGCAAAAAATCAGAGCGAATTTACATCCTTCACAAGATCACTCTGAAGAGTCAGTGAATACCACAAAACCAAAAGCAAAAAAAGTAGTCACATCAGAACAATTTGGAGAGTGGGTTAGTCACCTTAAGGAGGGATCGCTGGTATCACTAGATTTTGTTTGGGAAGAAGGGGTAATGGCTGATAAAAATCTTACGTCAGTCCTGTACTATAATGCTCAAATTAATGTGGTGGAAGTGCCGAAAACCGCCGATGAAAAAATGATTTTTTCATCTTATTTAGGAGCATTACTGGCAGATAGTCGCTTGAAGAAAATTGCCTATGGGTGGAAAAAAAATCTTCAGATTTTGAAAAATATTGATCTCGATCATGTTCAAAACTTTTATGATATAAAATTAGCTGATTATGTTCTAAATCCCAATGATAATCGTCGGGACCTTAGGGATATCACCAAGCGATTTCATCATGAAATCTTTGATGAAGGCGATGCTGTTAGATACTATGAAGCGATTTATCAGCAACAAATGGTACTACTTAAGGAGCAACATTTGCTACAGGTTATCGAAGAGATCGAACTACCTCTTGTACCTGTTTTAGCGCAAATGGAGTATAAAGGAGTATTGGTAGACCCTGGATTTTTATTAGAATATTCGCGAGCTATGAGTGAAAATATCAAACGATTAGAAATGGAAATCTATAGCCTAGCTGACGAAAAATTCAATATCAACTCTACGAAACAGTTGCGTGAGATTATATACAACAAACTAAAAATTCACGAACAGCTTGGAATTTTAAAAATAAAAAAAACCAAAACAGGTTTTTCGACCGATGAATCAGTCCTATCGCAAATGATGGCTCATCCCCTCCCAAAAGCGATTTTGGAATACCGTCAGCTAACAAAACTCAAGAACACTTGGCTTGATACTTTACCGCAACATATCAATCCGAAAACAGAACGGGTTCACACGAACTTTCAACAAACAGTTGCTGCGACCGGTAGATTAAGTTCCAATGGTCCTAACCTGCAAAATATTCCTATGAGAACAGAAGTGGGACGAAACATAAGGAAGGCTTTTATTGCTCCCAAAGACTATCTATTGCTTTCAGCAGATTATTCCCAAGTAGAAATCCGCCTATTGGCGGGCATGGCAAATGAGCTGCATCTGATGGAAGCTTTTAAGAAAGGTGAGGATATCCACCGTGCCACGGCTGCAAAAATATTTTCTGTGAACCCAGATCAAGTCAGTACTGAGTTAAGATCTCGGGCTAAAGCAGTGAATTTTGGTATTATATACGGTATGGGTCCTCAAAGGCTAGCTCAGGATACTGGGGTTTCATTATCGGAGGCCAAAGATTTCATAAAAAAATACTTAGAAGCCTATCCGGGTATCAAAAATTTTACGGAAAGCCTAGTGCACAAGGGTCAAGTAAATGGTTTTAGCGCTACTATTACGGGACGGCGACGACTTATCCCTGGAATTGCTGATCGCAACCGGGCTATCGCTGCGCGCGCTGAAAATATCGCCATCAATGCACCTATCCAGGGTAGCGCTGCTGATATTATTAAACTAGCTATGATAAAGATTTATCATTGGTTTCGACGCGAGCGATTAAACGCAAGTCTAATTCTACAAGTTCACGATGAGCTTGTTGTTGAAGTACATGAAAAGGATCTTGAAAGGGTAAAAGAGCTAGTACGGGAGGGTATGGAGCATGCACTGGATTTTCCTGTCCCCCTAAAGGTGGAGATGGGAGTGGGGCGAAATTGGTTTGAGGCTCATTAGCTAAAACCTGGATTTGAAAAATACTCTGAATTTGCTTTTTAGGATCACCTGACTCTTCGCGGTTTCGGAATAAAGTGTCCCGGGTTAATATCCCGGGAAGCTTAGTTATTTTGACTGCGAAGGATCTTCTCCATTAATGACACAGTACCTTATATTGTCGATAGCGCCAGATCCCGCTAACTTGATTTTCATTTTTCGACCTGCAGGAAGTGTTTTGGTGGGTTCGGTGGGATCGGTGGGTTCAAAACTAATGACTTCATACCCACCATCAGGTCCCATGTCAACTATGTGTTCAGCAACAAGGCTTCGTTGATTCTCACCGTAAAGCTTAATAACAGTGCCTCCTTCATCCATATCGATCATGGTAATACCTTCGAAGCGAACTAAATTATCAAAAGAAACTTTAATGGTACCACCCTTTGAATTGTCGTCAGGGTTTGTAAAGATACCCTCATCATCTTTCTTATTATTTTCTGCGATAATAAGAATATTTCCAAACCCATTCCTGTATTCCGTATCAGCTGGATCGATATAAAGGTCGCGGTCGGTGCTTTGCTCTGAATCGGTGCTATCAAATAGGATTCCATGATCAAATCCTTTTCCATTAGCCTGGACGTTAAATTCGACTCCGTCATATTGCTTAGTAATTTCAGTTCCAGCTTTAAGTGGCTCCATGGTAGGACCTATCTCGTCAAAGGTGATAACTTTAGACACACAACTACCATCACCCTTTACAGGTTCATTACCGGGCTTGCCCTTTCCAGGATTATCCTTTGAAGGTCCTTTGCCCTTTCCAGGATTATCCTTTGAAGGTCCTTTGCCATCAGTGGTGTCACTACCACTGGCATTTTTTGCAAGATCATTGTTTTCTTGACTCTGATCCTGATCTTGGATGAGTTCGTTATCATTGCTAATATTTTCATCAGGGGAGGCTACTTTATTAGCACCATTCATTTCTTTGGTACCGCATGATGATATTAATCCATAGGCCAATAGTACAACAGCATGAAATTTCATTTTGTCAGTTCCTCTCAACTTCAGCTACAATATTCAAAAAGTGAAACAGCTTTCTGCTACAGACTTCTTTGCAAAGCCTTTGCCAAAAACTTTCAATCCGGTAAAAATCTGATAATATGCAATAATTGTTACTTTCTAGGTGTCTAAAAAATTGACACCTGATCACAACTTATTTCAAAGCACTACAAAATGATTGAGTCTTTTTACCTATGAACTAGTTTCCTTAGACTTGTATACCTTCTGTATGGTGTGATTTTTTCGAACTGAGTGATCGTATTTGCGAACTTTTTCCTACTTTATCTTTAAAATCAGATTTAAGTAAAACTTAATTGCTAAGAAAAATTTGTAAGTTTTTTATTAAAAAAGCTTCAGCTTACTATCTATTTTTAAAAATCGTTACCTCACCAACATTTCTAAAATTTGATATAGAAAAAATCCGGAAGATGCTTAACAGCAACTCTTGATTATCTACGACCTATGGAGTATGAACAGTGCTTACTAGATTCTGGGCACACCAGAGATTATATCGTTGAGCGTTCAAGAATCAGCAGAGCCTGGCTTACTGTTGCTCAATTTCTTTGAAAGGAGATCCATATTATGCGGACAGTAAAAAAGTTGTCTCTTTTAGCATGTCTATTTGCAGGAACGGCATTCGCGGATGACAATTTCGAATATCATGGTTATTTGCGAGTAGGGGGAGGATGGTCAGAGGGAGGAACAGAACAAAGCTGTTTCAAACTTGCCAATTCTCCCGGCTATACAGCATCTCGTTTAGGCAACGAGTGTGGTGGTATGTATTCCGAGCTGACACTCAGCAATAAAATGGGTGATCCGGAGTCTGATAAGCCATGGTTTAAGTCCAACTTTACATTAGCTTTTGTAGCAGACCTTTTTGATACATGGGAAGCTACTGATGACGATGATCTAACCATTTCTTTACGCGAAGCTTACATTACAGGAGGCAACTTACTTCCTAATGACGCAATGCTTTGGATGGGTAAAAGGTTCTATCGTCGTCATGACATCCATATGCTTGATCTATTCATTACAGAACATAATGGTGGCCGAGGTGTTGGGGTTGAAGGTTATAAACTGGGTGATAAGTCCTTGAGTGTTGCTGTGATGCAGCATCGCGCTGATGGTACATTTCAGAGTGGTAGCGAAAGCTATGCAGCACCTGTAGAGACATCCATCGACGCTCGATTCCAAGCGGAGAGTTGGGAAGCGATCCTCTTAGTGGGTAGCCAGTCATCACGGGCTAGTAGATCCGGGAAAAAAGTATTCGAAGCTATGTCAGGACAGTCTATCACGGGTATTTACTCCTCAGCGCTTGCAGGAGGTCAAAGTAAATTGTTTGCTCAATTTGGAGCAGGACTTTATGGACCGATTGCTGGTGGAGTTAACCCTTTCTTTGCTAATGCTAGTCCAGCCAGTGTTGTTTTTAAAGGTGATGATGCATCTAAAGACAACATAGCTAAGTCGCACTCCCTACGCTTGGCTGAGCAGTGGGTTAAGTCGACAGATACTATGGATTTAGGGGTTTCTGCAGTATTACAATCAGATAACCTTGGTGAAACAAAACTGAGCTCTCAGGAGGATGCCGAGCTTAGAACCATCGCCTTGGGTGAAGTGCGAGCATCTTACTACTTTTCGGACTTCTGGAAAGCAACATTGGATGTTGCCCATGTGAACATCGGTAAAAATCTTATCGTGGAAAATTCCCAAACTGTGCAAAAAGATCAATCTTTAAATAAGGTTACGCTTGCAGCAGAGGCTGTGAAAGAAAAAGGATATTGGGCGCGACCTTCATTACGATTCTTCGTAACAGTTGCTTCTTGGAGTAGTGACTCCAAAGGCAGTATAGAGGGTGCGCTGCCTTTCCAAGTTACCGAAACTAATGCCGCCACATATGGTTTTCAGGCTGAATGGTGGTATTAAAAAAATATTAGCATCAGCTTCTCCACCCCATTGCTTATAGGCAGCGGGGTGGTTCGTCGGTTTTGGGGAAATCGACTTGATCCCATAGTGAAATGGATTTAGTATCGGTACAGGTTTCTAATGGGAAATACTACCCAAGGATTATCCTTGGTGGAAGGGTTGGTTGCTGTTGTGAAAAACTTGCCGCTGCAATTATCAATATTGAGGGAATAAGTATGAAAAGTCACCTATTAAGCATTTTATCGTTGTTCTTTTTTTCATCCCTATCTCATGCAGGTGAGGTTGAGGTTCTGCATTGGTGGACTTCAGGGGGAGAGGCGCAATCGGTGCAAAAACTCCAATCCTTACTAAAGAAAAAAGGCCATAATTGGAAGGATTTTGCTGTTGCCGGAGGTGGTGGTACCAATGCCATGACGGTACTTAAATCCAGGGCTATTTCAGGGAATCCTCCTACGGCAGCCCAAGTTAAGGGAAAGCAAATTCAAAATTGGGCATCTCAGGGGTTTCTTGCTAATCTTGACAGTGTTGCGAAAGCGGGTAAATGGGATCAGTTAATTCCTACCGAGATCAATCAGATCATGAAGTATAAGGGGAAGTACGTTGCTGTTCCCGTAAACGTTCATCGTACCAATTGGCTGTGGGTAAATTTAGCTATTTTTAAAAAAGTTGGCGCTAAAATTCCGACGACGTGGAAGGAGTTTGAGGTAGCGGCTGAGAAAATAAGAAAGGCTGGTTATATTCCTTTGGCGTTTGGAGGTCAGGATTGGCAAGAGGCCACTGTTTTTGAATCTATTGTCCTCGGTATCGGTGGACCCGCGTTCTATAAAAAAGCATTTGTAGACCTCGATAATAATACCCTTAAGAGCGATAAAATGATCGAGTGTTTGGAGTTCTTCCGTGGACTTAAAAAGTATACGGATGAAAATGCTCCTGGACGCGATTGGAATCTAGCAACATCGATGGTTTATCAAGGCAAAGCTGCCATGCAGATTATGGGAGATTGGGCGAAAGCTGAGTTCTCGGTTGCCGGTAAAAAGCCTGGAGTCGACTATGATGCTGTACCTGTTCCAGGGACTGGAGATGGCTTCCTTTTCAATGTTGATAGCTTCATCATGTTTAAAGTTAAGAACAAGGCCAATAGCCAGGCACAGAAAGAACTGGCTGAAATTATTTTGTCCGATGAATTCCAAATCGATTTCAACGTTAGAAAAGGGTCGATTCCTGTGAAAAAAGGAATTACATCCAGTAAGCTTGATAAGATTGCAAAGCTTAGTATGAAGCACTTTATATCTTCTACCAAGCGCCATGCCTTGCTACCAAGTATCGCCCATGAAATGGCCACTACGGCTGCTGTCAGGGGAGCTTTCTTGGATGCGGTGACGAATTTTTATAACTCAAATATTACTGCAAAAAAAGCAGCACTCAACCTAGCGAATGGCGTTAAATCTGAAATGAACTAGTAGGCTAGAATGGATATGCATGCCCGAAGGGTGAGTTTTGCTACTCGATTAGAAAATTGGTTACCTAAGATTGTTGTGGCTCCTACATTTGTGGCCATGATGGTCTTTATATATGGCTTTATCATCTGGACGGCGATCATATCCCTAACTAAGTCGAGGCTTTTACCTTCCTACGACTTTGCCGGCTTTTCACAGTATATCAAGCTTTTTCAAAATGATCGCTGGCTTACTGCTTGTGAAAACCTATTTATTTTCAGCATTCTGTTTATAGGAATTTGCATCGGTATTGGTCTACTCCTTGCCATTCTCCTGGACCAAAAAATTCGCGGAGATGGATTTCTCCGCACTATTTACCTCTACCCGATGTCCCTATCCTTTATTGTCACTGGTACTGCTTGGAAATGGATTATGAATCCAGGACTTGGGATTGAAAAGCTTTTCAGAGATTTTGGCTTTAGCTCTTTTCAATTCGATTGGTTGGTGAATCCAGAAATGTCCATTTATACAATCATTATTGCAGCCATATGGCAATCTAGTGGATTTGTTATGGCGATGTTTTTAGCAGGTCTGCGTGGGATTGATGATGCCATTATTAAAGCAGCTAGAATTGACGGAGCTAGTCAATGGCGAATCTATTCCAAAATTATTATTCCAAATTTGCGTCCTATTTTTTTTAGTGCCTTCATTGTATTAACTCATATCTCAATAAAATCCTTTGATTTGGTCATGGTTCTGACAAATGGAGGACCAGGGTATTCTTCAGAGCTGCCCGCACGCTTTATGTATGTGTACTCTTTTGATCGGGGCAGGCTGGGGTATGGCGCGGCGAGTGCCATGATTATGTTTTGTGGCGTAGCTGCCATCATCATACCTTATCTTTACTCGGAACTAAGACGAAAGGATGGAGATGCCTAATTTATCGAACTTTGTTCTGAGCAGTAGAAGAGTTTTGATTTATACTATCCTTATTGTCTCTGCCCTATATTTTATGTTGCCGCTGTTTGTGATGTTATCTACTTCAGTGAAAACCTTGGCCGACATTCAAACGGGGAACTTGATTTCCCTGCCAAAGGAAATTAGTCTTGATGCATGGGGAGAAGCCTGGCAGTCAGCCTGTATTGGCACAAAGTGCGATGGCATCAGACCGTATTTTTTTAATTCGATATTGATCGTGATACCAGCTGTATTGTTTTCTACTTTATTGGGTGCTTTAAACGGTTATGTTATTACCCAATGGCGTTTCCGCGGGAGTGAGATTTTTTTTGGTGCCCTTTTAGTGGGGAGCTTTATTCCATTTCAAGTTATCCTATTGCCAATGGCGCAGTTGCTGGGACGCTTACATTTAAGTCAAAGTATTTTCGGTCTGGTACTGGTTCATACGATTTACGGTTTAGCCTTTACTACGCTTTTTTTCCGTAATTTCTATGTTAGTCTTCCCAAAGCGCTTATATCAGCTGCCAAGATTGATGGAGCTGGTTTTTTTAAAATTTTTGTCCGCATTATGCTGCCGATTTCATTACCAACAATTATGGTAACGGTGATTTGGCAGACTACTCAAATCTGGAACGACTTTTTGTTCGGTGTTGTTTTCTCCTCAGGTGATAATCAGCCAGTAACTGTGGCACTCAATAATATTGTAAATACAACTTCGGCGGTAAAGCGTTATAACGTAGATATGGCATCGGCCATTATTGCCGCAACGCCCACATTATTGGTCTATTTCGTTTCAGGGAAGTACTTTATACGCGGCTTAACAGTAGGATCAGTAAAGGGATAGTATGGTTCCTCTAAGAATATCAGATGTTAAGAAGTCGTTTCAGTCGACAAAAATATTAAAAGGAATCTCTCTAGATGTGAACCCTGGGGAGTTTGTTGTCTTAGTAGGTCCTTCTGGGTGTGGGAAGTCTACTCTTTTAAATATTATTGCCGGATTAGAAGAATTGACATCCGGGGAGATATTCATTGACAATCGTCCTTTATCAGGTGTTAGCCCTAAAGATCGGGATATTGCCATGGTGTTCCAGTCTTACGCCCTATATCCGAATATGAACATAAGGAAAAATATTTCTTTTGGGTTGGAAAATCGCAAGACATCGAAGGATGTGATTGAAAAAACTATCAATGAAGTGGCGACCATGCTGCGAATTGAAGACCTATTAGATCGAAAACCCTCTCAGCTCTCAGGGGGGCAGAGGCAGCGTGTGGCCATTGGGCGTGCTTTAGCACGGCACCCAAAAGTATTCCTTTTTGACGAGCCTTTAAGTAATCTGGATGCCAAACTACGGGTAGATATGCGTTCAGAAATTAAGAGCTTACACCATCGTGTCAAAGCCACAGCAATTTATGTTACCCATGATCAGGTTGAAGCGATGACTTTAGCGGATCGTATAGCTGTGATGAAAGATGGTATCCTTCAGCAATTTGACACTCCTGACCAAGTTTATCGTAATCCTAAAAATCTTTTTGTAGCTAGTTTTATCGGCTCCCCCTCCATGAATTTTATTCCTTTTACCCCAAAGGAAGGGGATAATGGAGTAAAGATTGAATTACAGCTTAACGAACAAGATATGCTCAGCTTCAATTTAGATGAAAAGTTTGCCGACTTGAAACCTTGGGTCGGCAAAGAAATCATTTTAGGGGTGAGGCCAGAGCATATAGCTAATGGTTTTAGAGAGCATAAAAGTGAGGATCGCATCCTATCCTTTGATATTTCAATCAAATCATTAGAGCCTACAGGTGCAGATACGCAGGTGGGTTTCGATCTTGGTGGTCGTCACGTGATCGGCAGAGTATCCCCAGCGGTAGCTCAAAAACTCGGTGATAAGATTCGATTATTTATGGATCGTAAAAGGCTATGTTTTTTCGATCCAGAGACCCAAATGCGTATCGGGCAATAACCTGTTACCTATATGGGTTGCTCCTTGTGGAATAGCTTTGGATGGAAAAATGAGAGCTGTGAAAATACTTGAGTCAAGTGCAAGAAGCCGGTAACAAGTACTAAGGATGTTGTCATAAATAAAAGCCTTGCGATAAAAAGGTATGGGAACAAATGCTTAGGTGAATATCGATATTTACTCACGTGTTTACCTACATATTAGAAGTACTCATCATGGTTGAAAATTTACTTTTTGAATAAAATTTGCATTTATCAGTTGATTGTCACACTGAGTTAGGAAAAAAATATTTAATTCTTAAGGTTAACAGCCATTCTATGAATTTGTAGTATTTACACATAATTTTGGAAAACTAATATGTTTTGGAACCATCATGAGATCATGATTAAATGGTAATTGTCTGTAGAGTTTAAAAGGTAGTTTAGAAATGTCTTGTGCTTCTGGGTATCGACAAAGCTAGTTTTCTAAACTGATAGCGGGAATAGATAGTTTTTGAATATAAGGTTTTTTAACTTCCTCGCGAAGTGCACTTAGAGTATTCGCTGGCCAGCTTTCTTGAATCATATTGACAAGCCAGCTGGGAATCATACCCCCAGGATCGACGTTTACCATCAGCAACACTTCAGTTCTGTTAGGAGCAACGGGAACTAAGACCCACTTTGTTAAGTGAATAAACCCTCTAACACCAACACTTTCTTGGGGGGCATTGGGGTGAGCTGTTGCATCTTTAATATCGATGATAACGGTATTACCACTTGTTGTTTTAAGCTTAGCAGAGTAGACAAAGTCTCGGTCACTGACGGGCCATGGTTGATCGTATATTTCGTAATAGGTGCGCTCGAATTGGCCCTCTCTGGCAATCTCCTCAGAGCTGACCATAAGATCTAGCCAATTAGGTTTGTATTTGCTAGCGGTTATCGTCCAAATAATCTTTTCTATGGGAGAATCAAAAACAGTAAGGCCACTAAACCCCATGACAGGAGAGTTCTTGGAGTTCTTCCTCATCACCTTTATATCTCTATCATTTTCACTAACTGTTTCCCACCCCTTCGTAAAAGATTCCAAATAACTTGAGGAAGCGGCAATCGCACTGTTAGCCATTAATAGAGATAGAACTAACCAAAGAGAATACATTATTCGGGTCCTCTTCACTATGGGTGTCAGTAGTATTCACTAAGTATAGTGTGATCGATGTAGATTAGTCTAGGAGTATTATTGAATTAGGATTTTCGTTTGGAATATTAATTGGTAGTGGTTATTTAGTGTTTTCAAGTGTAAAAAGTGTGATTTCCGTTTTCCCAGAGACCTGCAATCAACATTAAACTTTGTGAAACGATATGAACCAGCCCTGTGGCAGGGCC
>JBNKNM010000056.1:0-28064 GCA_050293845.1 Pseudobacteriovorax sp.
TCCCTGGTCAAACCCTACAACAGACATTGATGCAGCTTGATGGAGCTTTTAAGAGATTTTGGAAAGGACTAGCATCCTTTCCTCAGTTCAAAAAGAAATTCCAGAATATGGGAATTAAGATCCCCAAAGGGAAAACAAAAAATAACCCTGTGGGTAACTTTCACTTTCCAGATCATCCAAACCCTAAGAAGGGCTATATCAAATTACCGAAGAGAGAAACTCCGTTCCGATTTCACAAGTGAAATCAGTCACCATTCGCAAAGAAGGCAGGGAATTCTATATATCAATTCTTTGTGATATTGGTGACAAGTATGAAAACATTGTAAATCCAAACTCCAATGTAATTGGTATTGATAGAGGCATAGTCAAAAGCATTGCATATAGCGATTTTAGCTTTTCTGAACTTCCCAAGTCTCGGATAAAGTCGCTTGAGTCAAAAATAGCCGATTTGCAGGTCGCTATGGCTAAAAAAACAAAGTTTTCAAGTACTTGGCGAAAGCTAAACATAAGAATATCCAAGCTGCACAAACGAATAACACGTATTAGACATGATTTTTTGTGGAAGACAGCGCACAACTTAGGCAAAAACCACGCCGTAGTTGGTCTCGAAGCCCTAAAAACATCAAATATGAGTCGTTCCGCTAAAGGTAGTTTGGAGAATCCGGGGAAAAACGTAGCAGCAAAATCGGGTTTGAATCGAGCTATATTGAGAGAAGGTTGGTATATGTTCTCTCAAATGCTTGATTGGGAGTGTAAAAAACATGGATCAAGGGTGGTCTATGTGAATCCACGCAACACGTCCATTACCTGTTCGAGTTGCGGTAAAGTCGAAAAATCCTCACGCAAGGACCAAGCAAGGTTTGAATGTCGTTGCGGGTTTTCGGCAAATGCGGACACCAATGCCGCAATAAATATTAAGAATCTCGCCTCTGCTTGTAGCGGTTAAATGCCATGAGGCAATCACCTCGCGGTGATTGCCGACTGGAAGCCCCTCCTTCAGGTGAGGGTACTTGACAGAATTTAGAAGCTCAGCAAAGTAACTAATTTGCTAATTTGTAGCCTACTGATATGATAGTTGTACTAAAGCCGGCAAAGGAACTGATGTAGAGTTCTGTGGTTTGGGTTTTATTATCGGCATTATCTTTAGTAGTTGCAGTAAGAGCACTTGTAAAAAGGTTATTTTCCAAATCAACAAAAAAACTGCTATTTAAACTGATACGCAGTCCAAACTGTCCGGAATAGTATAAGCCAGAGTTGGTAGAATCGTCCCCAGATGTTTGCGATATTGATGCTAACCAAGATAAATAGGGAATGAGGCGCGAACTTAATTTTTTAAACAGATACCGTTTACCCACCCCAGCGGTAATGGTTGTTTGGTCGGCATTAGAATCGGATTTAGTTTGGATGATTCGGGTTTGGATAGTCCATTGCTGGTTCTTTATTACTGCCAGCCCGTAGCGCCCGCCAACAGACAGTTCTGTGGAATCTTGGTTGTTATCGTCACTGATGGAGCGGTAGAATCCACTCAAAAGGCTGAGTTCTCCAGAAAAAGCACTCTGACTTACAATTGTCATGATAATAAAAATAAAATGAAGTTTCACTGTGAACCCCTTCCGGTGGGTGATTATTATAGAGAATTCATAGACATGCTCCTCTCAATTCTATTAAATTTCTCTTTGATTTTTAACCCAATAAGTGACAGTTCCATTTAATATGCTGAGAGCCATCGTAAATAAATGCATGATGCGTTCTTTACATAATCTACGAAGCATGTCTTAAATCTGACCAGATGGTAGCAAACAAAGCTGAAAATCTGATCTTCTTTATTGACTAAATTATATTTATGTCGTCTTATAAGGAAAGTTCATCAAGACCGGCTGAGGGACAGGCCCGAAGAAGCCGGGGCAACCCTGGTAACGACCAGAAAGGTGCCAATTCCTGCGGGATGCTTCCCGGGAGATGATCAGCTTGTTTGACTGCTATACTCCCGTCCTTCCCCAGGGCTTCAGGAGGTAGTAAGTAGAAATGCTGCAACAGAAACTCGCATCGCTTCCCTACACAGATTATGTATTGAAAGTCGATAGCTTCTTTTTAGCTTCAGGTCAGAACATTAGTGATGTTTCCATCGCTTATCGCGTCCACGGCAGGGTCGGTGATCCCTTGGTGTTCGTGCTGGGGGGGATATCAGCCCATCGTGGTTTAAATGATGAATCCAATGGTAAAAAGCCGTGGTGGAAGGATTTGGTGGGTCCTGGCAAAAGTATTGATACGGAACGCTATTGCGTGGTTGGCTTTGATTACCTGGGTGGTGACGGAGGGACAACAGGAGCCAACGATTACGAAGGGTTGGCCGCCCTCGATATTGATACGACAGATCAAGGACGCGCGATCTTTGAAATACAAAAAACCCTTGGTTACCAAAGCATTCATGCTATTGTTGGGGCTTCCTATGGAGCCATGGTAGGACTATCATTTAGTCAGCAGTTTCCGCAATTAATAAAAAAAGTTGTGGCTATTTCTGGTGCTCATCGCTCCCATCCTATGGCAATGGCTTGGCGTTATTTACAAAGGGAAATGCTTTCCCTAGCAGATAAGGCAGCCGATGAAGGTCGGAAAGAATTGAACTCGAAATTGGTAGCTCTATCGCGTGCTCTAGCTATGACAACCTACCGCTCGCCAGAAGAGTTTTCACAACGCTTTCATGGTATGGAAGAAGTAGCTGGATATCTCGATTACTGTGGCCGCTCTTTTGCATCTAACCGTGATTATAAATCCTATTTCTGCCTATCTCAGTCTATCGATCGGCATCAAATTGCTGTCGAAAGAAATGCAGTTGAATTGCATATTATAGGTTTCGCAGAAGACCGTCTTGTTCCCAAAAACATTCTTCAAGAGCTTGCACTGAAGTCGGGAGGGCAGTTGCACTCGTTTCACTCCCTTTATGGTCATGATGCTTTTTTAAAAGAGTTTAGAATTTTTAATCGTCTACTACCTAAATTATTGGAAGGAAACATAAGATGAGGACGCATAAGAATGCTGCGACGGTAGCGACAAGACTGGGCATAGAATCTGACACCCAATACGGTGCGGTGATTCCCCCCATACATCTAAGCTCGACATTTTCTTTTCAAGGATACCAACAGAAGAGACAGTATGATTATACCCGTTCGGGAAATCCCACTCGCGATTTAACAGCCGAAGTTATCGCGGAGTTGGAAGGAGGGGAGGGAGCCGTAGTAACAGCTACAGGAATGGCAGCGGTTACTCTTGTGTTAAATACCCTTAAACTAGGCGACACTGTGATTGCTTGCCATGATTGCTATGGTGGTACTTATCGTTTGCTCAACCATTTGGATAAGCAAGGGATTATAAAATGCTGCTTTGTTGATTTTGCCGATCTGACGGCTTTAACAGAGGCTCTTTCCAAAAAACCCCAATTATGTTGGATTGAGACTCCCAGCAATCCATTGTTACGCTTGATTGATATCAAGCAGGTAGCTGCGATGTGTGACAGTAAAACTAAAATCGTAGTGGATAATACTTTCCTGACTCCTATGGGACAAAAGCCTTTTGCGTTAGGTGCTGATATCATCGTGCATTCTACAACAAAATATATAAATGGTCATAGTGATGTTGTTGGAGGAGCTGTTGTAGCTAAAGATCAAGGCATTCTGGAAAACCTCGCCTGGACCGCTAACTGCCTTGGCATTACGGGCTCACCATTTGATAGTTATTTGACATTGCGAGGGATTAGGACGTTGCCCCTTAGGTTCAAAAAACATTGTGAGAATGCTCAACTTATTGCAGAGTTTATGGCCAAACACCCCGCTGTGGAACGTGTTTATTACCCTGGATTAACGGACCATGTCAGTCATCTACTTGCAAAAAAGCAGCAGGAAACTTTTGGGGCTATGATTAGCTTTGAGCTGTACGATCATCTTTCGGTAGAAAGATTTTTAGCATCTTTGGAATTATTCTCCCTCGCAGAATCATTGGGAGGAGTAGAAAGCCTCATTGCGCATCCTGCATCGATGACCCATGCTGCTATGGAACCTCAAGCTCGAGAAACTGCCGGAATATCTGATAAATTGCTGCGTATTTCTGTAGGAATTGAAGAGGCGGAAGATTTGATCCAAGATCTTTCAATAGGCCTACAATCTCTGATAAGTAAGCCGTGGGATAAACCCATGGCTCATAGACAAGTTGAAGTTTAATATCTACCGGCTTCACCGAAGGGAGTGGTGATGGTATCTCCACTAATGTTGTGACCCGTCATCGCTGTGAAGTCCTCACTTATGCCAATCGTCTCAGTTATATCATCAGAGACTTCGAATAAATTTTTTTATAGATTCCCTATGATGGAGTATTAAATTATAAAGAAATTCAAGAACTAACCGAAGTCTTCAGAAACAGGGTGGGGATGTTTTATGGGATTTCTGAGACTGCTGTTGCTGATCATTAGCGGATATGGTTTTGCCGAAGGCATAACAGATGAGCAAAAGCGCTATGCAGCAGAGCTAGATGAGGAGATTGGTGGTTTACCTGTGTTTTTTCGGACTCCTGAAACAGGATTCGCATTGGGTGCCGTTTTAATATACGTTCCCAAAAATGATTTACTCAAGCCTGAACCATTGATCACAGGTTTAATGTATACAGAAAAGGAACAATTTCTGTGGGCATTAGGAACGAAAAAAAAACTAGCTAGTAGTGATGTCACAGCAAAAATATATTTTGAAATTATCGACTTTCCACAAAAATACTTTGGTTCAGGGGCTCATACCTTAGAAGCTGACGAACAGCTCATTAGTGAGCGCCGCGTTCTGTTCGAGCCAGGTCTTGAATACCCCATATGGAGCCATCTTTCCGTGGGGCTATCACTGGTGTTTCGCAAAGATCAGTTTAAGAGTGTCGAGCGTAAAAAATCTACGATTAATTACTCTCAGATAGCAGGAATAGAAGGAGGAGAACAGCGAGGTTGCAGCTTATACTTGTTTTGGGAAGATATCGATGATGTTTTTTACCCTAAAAATGGTAGTCGCCTGAGTGGGGGATGGTCAGACTATCTAGAGGAACTAGGAGCAAGCTATCCTTTCCATGTTTGGTACCTGGATGGCAAATTGTATAAGAGTTTATCTCCTAATCTTGTTTGGGCAAATCGCATCTATGGTTCGTTTCAATCGGGCCATGTCCCCTATTACCAACTAGAAAAATTAGGTGGCCATGACCTATTGCGTGGTTACTTTGCCGGACGTTATCGAGATCGTAATATATTCGTTGCTGAAACTGAGATGCGCTATCGATTTCATCCCCGATTTGTAGCTGCAGCTTTTACGGGAGCAGGAGATGTTGCCCATGATCCTCAGAACTTCACGGTTGCAGAGCTTAGGCCCTCATATGGGGTAGGGCTTCGCTACCAAATTACAGAAACACAAAAAATAAACCTCAGAGCGGATATAGGAATTGGCAATGAGGGGCCACAGCTCTATCTATACGTACTGGAAGCTTTCTAGCATCATGTTTTCTTTCTAAACTCTAAACATGCAGAATTGACGCAGTATCTTAGGCCTGTAGGAGGGGGGCCGTCTGAAAAAACATGACCGAGATGTGAATCGCATTGGTAACAGCTCACCTCGGTTCTGGTCATTCCATGGCTAAAATCTGGTTTTTCTGCAACCTTACCTTTTATAGACTGATAAAACCCTGGCCAGCCACAACTTGTGGGGAATTTTGTCGCACCATCAAAGAGTACGGCTCCACAAGCTTTGCAGTGCCAAGAACCATCTTCAAAAAAATCATTGTATACTCCGGAGTAAGGTTCCTCGGTGCCCTTGTTTCGGAGAATATGATAGTCTTTTTCCGATAGTTTACTTTTCCAAAATTCCTCTGATTTATTTTTCCAATCCATAAATACCTCTCTTTATATATTCTATTAAAGTCCACATTCCCTTGTAACAAAAAGAGAAAAAAAAATATTGTAGATATTTTTCAATCTGTACTTTGAGCTTCCGAAGAAACTCTATAAAAACGAAAAGGAGTTTTTGATGGAGCCAAAATCTCTCTTAGTTGTGGATGACAGTAGTGACTTTGCCGATATTGTAAATGATCTTGTGAAAGAGGCCTTCCCTCAGTGCGAAGTTTTTAAAGCTTCTGATCTCGATTCTGCGAAAAAAATTATCGATGAGAAGCCGCTAGAGGTAGTTATAACGGATTATCTTATGGGACCTCATCAAGGCAGTGATCTCGTAAATTACTGTAGGGGTACTTCGATAAATATTGTTGTACTCACCGGTGCGGCAGTTAATGATGTGAAAATGCGTGTTCCAGCGAATATCCAAATTTATAATAAATATTCAACCGTTCAAAATAACAAGCTGATTTCAATAATTAAAAAACTAAACAGCTTGGAAGTGCCTTTGTAATTCAATTATTGTGCAAGGTCGAATTGCTGGTTTATAAGAGGGAAACGAATTTTAAAAACGAAGCCTACACGATTCTTATCTAAATAATTATTAGGTTGAATATCTATTTCACCATTAATTTCTGTTAGCATGGTTCTCACAGAGTTTAACCCCACTCCTCGTCCAGATAATTCGGTAATCTGATCTGCTGTACTCATGTTTGAGTTGAAAATAAGCCTGCCTACTTCCAAGTCACTAGCACTCTCTTCAATAAAGTGTTTCTTAAGTCCCTTTTTACGTAAGGAATCAATGTTGAGTCCTTGACCATCATCAAAAAATAAAATGTAAACAGAGTCATTGCGGACCTGAGCCTCGACGATAATCATTCCTTGCTCATCTTTATTTTTTCGTCTCCTTTCTTCAGGAGATTCGATACCATGATCTAAGGAATTTGTGGTTAGGTGCACTAGCACTTTTTCTAGCAAGGTTAATTGGGATTTTGTTATAATGTGATTGGTTCCTGTGATCTTCATATGGGGTATGGGTTTTTTAAGAAATTTGGCTGCCTTTGTTACCGATTGTTCAACAATTCTTTGTAAGGATTTATTTAAGGTAAAGCCAAAGTCGTTAGCCATCTCATCAACAAGGTTCGCTATACGATTTAGTTTGTTCTGAGTTTTGGTATCTGACTTAAGGAGAACCGAAATTTCAGCAATTTGATCCCGACCTATAGACTGATGAGCGCTATTGAGTGCAAGTTTGTTTGTAGCGACATCATCGTAGAGATCAAGTAAATTGCCAATATGCAATATATTTTCTCGACCTTTTTCCTTATCAAAAAGTGAATGATCTTTTCTAGATTGATCAAAGTAGCTTTCTACATCATGAACTAGTTCAGATAACATCGATAAACCAGAAGTTCTGGAAATGCCTTTTAATGTATGAAGGTCTTGAAAAATGCTCTCAATCTTTTTGTCGGTTTCTTGATTGCGATCTAGACTTAACTTGGAAGATTCGTAGAGTGATAGACACTCAGAAAAAATACGATAAAAGTCGTCTTTGATAGGTATGATTTGAGAGATGATTTTGAACTCAGTTTTTTGAGTTTCAGCATCATGAACCAACTCTTTTATGCGAGTAACATCTCTAAGAGTTAAAATGAATTTAGTGACAATGTCTCCATTATCATAAATTGGATTCCAATCAGCATCGAGAATTTTTGGTGATTTCATATTTTTGAAGGTAAGTTCTTGAGGGAATAAATGACTATTAGCGGCAAAGTTAATTTTGTCATTTCCTATACTAAGTTCAATAGCTTCACGGATTTGATCTAATTGCTCATTACTTAGACTTGACTTTGAAAGAAGAGCTTCTTCTAGAGTTTTACCTGCAATTTGTTTAACTTCCAAAATTTCTTCCAAGTGATTAGAATATTCAGGTAAAATAACTTCATCATCTTTAAATGTTAGAATTCCTTGGGTAATATGATTTAATATCGCCTTAATATCTCGTGTTTTTTCAATAACTACTTGTTCTATATTGTGTAGGATTTGATTGAGTTTTGTGTTGGATATACGTAGATCTTTTCTTAATGTATTAACCTGGTCAGCTAATCCAAAGGAAAGCAAAAGCATTTCTAATGTCGAACCTAAAAGCTGAGAATAATCAGTGAGTATGCTTGAAGGAATTATTCCTAATTTGTTAAAAACAACAAGAAGAGAACTGGAAAGGAAAAATAACCAAGATACACTATAGATGTACCCCTCCCTTTGCCTTTTTCTGAAGCTTTTAATCAATAAAAAAATTATGAAAGAGATTACAATGACGACAAAACTCAGGGAAATTTTGATCGATATGATATAGGGAATATAAAAAGAAACTGCGATATATACGGCTAGTATATATAGTAGATAGGAATAAATTTTATCGAATTTTGGTGAGAGCCGTTTGGATTTTAAGAAAGTCTTGGTAAAAAGAGATCCAAACAACACAATCATACAGACTGATTTGTCTTGCATATGTTTATTGATATCAGGAATATTACCCCAGATAAACTGAAACCCTAAACCAGATATACTTGCTTGAAAAGTAGCAAAGGACAAGACAAAAGCTACATAATATAGATAGCTGAGCCTTCTTACAACGGCAAACAGGAGAAGGTTGTAACCGGCAATCATAAACGCTGCACCAAAGTATAGCATATGTACATAATCGTGTACTGCTACAGCTTTTCGGTATTCACTATAACTCATAATCCTAAGGGGAGCTTGGACGGAACTCTCTGTATCAATTTTCATTATCATTGATTCGGTATTGCAAGAAATAGGAAAGTAATAATAACTGCTATGTATAGGGCGGTTTTTAAATGGAATTCTATCGCCCGTTTTGTAAGATTTTAAAAAACTACTATCTGCTCTGAAAAACCAGACTTCAATATTATCAAGTATGGGATAAGAAATCTCTAATAATTGAACCTTCTTATTCTTACACTTGGGGAGTGAAATCTTAAACCAAAAAGCCTCTTTTCTGAAACCGAAATTAATTCCTTTATCCTCTAACGGATACCATTCGCTTTCGGATAATGTCTTAATCGTCTCAATGTTTAGTGTTCTTGCAGGATCTGTGAGATATTTGATATTAGATGCATCAATAACAGTTTTTGAAAGCGCAATCGAATTGATTTGAAAAAACAGAATTGCAAAATATAGGAACTTCATCCCGCTCTCAAAATAGTTTTTTACAATTGTATATTTGTTTATGTTATCACTCTTGAGTGACTTATAGGTCGGCAATATATGTTAGCACTAAAATTATTGAGTTAAATACTTTATAAAATATCTAAGTTTATGCTGAATATTTTTTGATTATATAAATTACGAAAGAATTGGTTTCTTTTATCTGCTTGATACTAATACCTCAGTGAGTAGTATGTAGTAAAGCCCTGATCTCTGTAACTTTGTCTATTTTTTGTACTAGAATAGTTGATGGTAAGGTGGTTAACTTGGTATCCAAACCCTATACCTGCAATGATATTAGGAATTCCAAAAAAAACATATGTGTTTAAACTGTCAGCGGGTAGAGATATGGCATCTGGGGGTTCGCTTAAATCCTGATGAGGTAATTGATTGAATACTATTCCTGTTCCATTTATTTTTTTATTCGCATCAAATACATAATGCGTTTCTAATATAAGTTCTAATCCCAAAAAGAAATTCATTCTCGATCTGCCAAGGAAATAAGTTTGTGAGCTGTTACTGACTTGCTCTTTGCTGCCATCAACATAGGTGAATGCCTTCCTTTTATTAACTCCAGGGCCAATTTGGATGAGAGTATCGAATAGCGAAAACTGAGGCTGTAAATATATCCAACTGTCCAGGTTGTCTTCAAATTGATTCTTAAGTTGATCGCCGTAGATCCATTGGTAAGTTATTGCCAAATGAGTTGAGAGGTGACTAAGCAGTTTAAATCCAAAATTATTTGAAATCTCAAACAGTCTCACATCTTGAAAATCATCATCATAGAGAACTTTACCTAGAGTCAAGGTCAATGTTTGTTTATAGAATCTATAAAGAAAAGTAAAATTTGCTCCATACCAGTTACGATTGTATGCTGAGGCAGTTTTTGAATTCATTGTGACAGAGGAGGTTCGTGCGGATTGGTAACCCCATGTGTAGCCCACAAAAGGCCGAAATGATAATCCAGGTGCGTTGTTAGGAATGATGTCATAGTCTCTTAGACTTAAGGCGGCCCCAATTTCTGTGGCTGATGTATCTATGCGAGAACCAGCTACATCTGTACGCCTCTGCCTGTAGGCTAAAATGGGGCTAAAGCTCCAACTTCTCTTGACCAAAGGCCAATCTGGAAACCAGTAAGAATTTTCTTGTGGTTCAAACTCGCCATTTGCTTCAAAATCTTTATTTTGGGCTAGTAGTTCTTTAGAGAAAAGCATACTCAATATCAATAGGAATATATAGTGTATGTTTAACAACATATTGATCTTCAGATTCCTCTCTCACCATCTGTTTCTTTAAATACTGAATATTATCGCAAAAAACAGCCTATGGAAAGAAAAGTTTCCTGATATTGCTTTCAGATGGTCCTATTATTTCCTGAATCATAGTTTTTTAACATAGTAATAAAATGGCTGTATATGCCCATACTTTGTTTTGTGCCATCAAAGATGCTCAAATTGCTTTATTCCTTATTAATTAATCCGATGTATGGGTTTTGGGTCTAAATAGGAGCAAATTATGCAAATTATTTCGAACCGCCTGCAGCTGAGTCCTATCGATGAAAAAAGTCGGACAACGCTGAAAAAATTACTTACTAATAAGGAAATTATGCAGTTTGACTTTAACGGACCCCTTGATGAAGGCGAAGCAGGAGAATTGATAAAAAATTGGGAAAAATATTATAAAGTTAATGGATATGGTCGCTTTTCGGTTAACCTAAAATCAGGTTTTTGTATCGGATATTGTGGAGTAAGCAAAGGAGATATTGGTGGCGTCAGTGAGTACGAGTTAGATTTTCGTTTCTTACCTGCCTACTGGGGGAAAGGATATGCTACTGAGGCAGCAGAAGCGTACTGTCAATGGGTAAGGGAGCAATTTCATGTTGCCAATGTAGTAGCAGCTATCAAGCCCTACAACAGCAAAATCATACACGTTGTGCAGCAGCTAGGAATGGTTTTTGATCGAGAGGTAAAAATTTCAGGATGTAAGAATCATCTTTACCGGATCAACTATACACTATAATTAGGGAATTCGTTGGCAAGTACTTTACGAAGTTAGTAAGGATAATCGCTAATTATGCATGCGACTTGGACCATTCATTGTTATAACGATAGAACTGTGTGTGATCGTCACACTAACTTATAAGTCAAACAGTTTAGCATATATTTTACCTATTCCGAGAAAATCGAGGAATACCTTAATCATAGAAGGTCCTATAAGGTATCAGAGTGATTATATATAAATATAAAAAATAGATTACTATAAAAAACTTACTTATAAAAGTATAGTTTTTTCATTTTAGTTAAAATTAACTAAAATGAAAACAAAGGTATTTGAAATATGAAAACCATCTGCTATGTTTCTCTGAAACAACTGGCGGATAAAAAAGATAGCATTACTGAGTAATGCTATCTTTGCTAGACTAAATTTAGCTTTTCATTTTGCAGACGAGTAGCTTCGGTTAGTCTAGGGAAGTTAGTTTTCTAATTTTTTTCATAGACTAGTGTGAGATCTTTGCTTTCAGGATCTTGGTATATCTCAACTAGCTGATCGTTGTTATTGGTATAGCTACCAATATAGATGAAGGAGTCGGTTTCGATTTCAGTCTCGGCAAAAACGAGCAAACCATCTTCAGTTGTTTGGACTGTTATGTTGTGCTGCGCTGAGTTGAATCCGCCTCCACTCATTCCCCCTGCGTTGGCTTTTGCCGGAGCGTAGCTCATACCGATTACTAAAAATAGCGATAGGCTCATTTTTTTCATATGTCGATCTCCTCTATATAATTTGGATTAACAAAATTTGCGAAATTAGCGCCAAACCAACATAGATCACCACGATCGTCAGAATTATCCAAAATCATCTTCAATTCTTTATGGTAACGATCTTGAAGCTTAGCTATTTGATTTAAGTCAGCTGCTGAAATGTTTTCAGCAAACATGTAGGCGCATCCCCCCTTGCTCACGTTCTCTTCGTCAAAGATAGACAAAAAGTGAGGAATGAATGATAGGGTCTTCCTAATTGATGGAAAACTAACAAATGATTTCTTGGCGAGATATCTACCACTATTATACTCCACAAGATTCAATTCATACAAGTCTTTTAGTGCTTTTAAATACGAATTTCCATAAAGCCGTGCTATTTCGTCCTTTTTAGCACCAGTTGTAATACATAATAGGTAGGTAACGAAATATTCCTTTTTTTCTAAAAGGCTATAGAGAGCGTCATCATCTTCGTGGCTTATAGAATCTTCAGCTCCAAGAATCTGAGAAAAAGCCTCAAGCAGAGATGGATGATGATCGCTTATTATTTTTTTTGTTTTCATGCTACCAAAAATTAAAAGTAATACAGGAACCAACTTCTCTATGGGTGGATTGATTACTGAGTTGTATACATTGATCAGTGTTGAATATTTCACCCCTGATTTCTTGGCAAGTGAATGGATGGATCTTTTTTTAGGCCGACGACTCAACCAATGATCGATCCCCTCTTTGATAACGACTTGTAACTCCATAGTATATCCTTTTGCGGAAGGTTAAGTTTTCGATTTTGAAAATGGTGAGACTAGTTTTTTATTTTTTGAAATTAATTTCAACTCTAAAAATACTTAGATATTGCTAATTCATTAGTAATGACTTTAACTAATATGCAAGGAGTGATTGCAAGACGAATTTTCTAAGAAAGCTTTCGCAGAAAGACATACGGTGCTTTCTTTGGCGAGATACACCCAGTTTTGCGAACAAATCAATGTGCTGTGTGAGGAGGCTTTCTCGTGATTGGCCAACAAGAAATATTTGAGATTTCTTTAAAACTCTTCGGGTCTATGAAATTACTATCTAGTTACTTAGATTTACCCGTCTGTGAGTTGATTATGTACTATGAGAATAGGCAGGAGATGCCGCTGTCCTTATATATGAATATACAAATGCTTATAGAGAAGGAGGTTGATGGGAATATAGAAACGTTCTTTGAAACGGATTATCAAGATTTTCTAACAATGAAGAGAATACGTAAGAATTTAAATCTCTCCCTATCGGATATGGCTGATCTTTTGGGTTTATCTGGAAGGAATGCTTCTGAGCTTGTAAAGCTGATGGAAAACGGCTGTATACCAATACTAGGCCCTATTGCTCGCATTGTTAGATATTTGAGTCAATCAGCTCTGAAACAAAGGCATGCCTTTGATAAGGAGTATTTAGTTTGTAAGGGTTTTTCAGATGAGGGATTTCAGTTTAGTGGGACTGGTATTTTAGCAACAACCTTTCCAAGGTTTATGGCTAAAACGGTTCCCAATGATCATCTCAACCCTATGAAACCCTCTGTACAAATCAATGATTTTGAATCCTTAGAGCTTGATAGTTGGATAGATAACCCGAGAGTTATAGATGAACAAAGGATATGTATACAACTTGATCAGGCAGTAAAATATCTTCGGGAGAGTTATTGTCCAAAAAAAGCATCAGTATGATGCGTATACTTAGAAAAAATTAAGTCCTTACCAACCTGAATAGAACACTAATTTGCCCAATTGGTGCCTGAAACGGGGGAACCTATGCTTGGAAAGAAAATGCTCCAGGAGCTTACGAGCCGTAGCAATACCACAACGCCAGATTTTGCTCAGATTAAAAGCTTATTAAATCTGAAATCATCAGCTCATGTAAGCATGATTTTAACGGGAAAAAGGAGGATAGCAAACGAGCAGTTAGATGTCTTACAAAAAAATATTCGACTAAAGCCTTTAGAGCTAGCATACATAACAGCTGTGGTAACATTGAAATCATCATTTCGCCGTAGCCAAATTATAAATGGTTTGACGCGGCTTTTGGAAAAATCTGAACAAATTTCGACTTCAAAAACAGTATTGACTACTAACCAAAGTAATGAACTTTATCGCGGTGGTTTTTATACACTTGAGCAAGATGATTACTATATTTTCAATTTAAGATTCCATGTTTTCTTATCTCAAATCATCCAAAATTTTTCACATGGGGAAGGAAATCCCAAATATCTTAATGTTTCTTTGATTAATTTCGCAGATAATTGCTGTAGTATGAAGGATGGTATATCCCAAAATATACTTCATGATAAAAGGAAGGTTGAGTTTAAGAAATTTATTTCGGGAATACTTATCGATGTTAGAAACAAAAATAGAAGCCTTTCCTTGAGATCGATAGCAAGAAAGCTTGGTGTTTCTTCAGCTATGTTGTCACTTATCGTTCATGGTAAGAGAAGCATGTCTGATGATTTGGCAATGCGTTTCTCTGAAGTCACCGGTATAGAAGATTACGCCAAAGAAAAATTACGCTTATTAGCAGCATACTGCCGGTCTGCTTCACGTGAGGAAATTATTGAGCATAAAAGTAGATTGGGAATGTTTCCTTACTTCAATGAAGAATTAAAAGGAGAAAGCTTTTGGGATGAATTCTGGAAACTGTCCCTAAACCCTGTTTTACTTGCCATGGAAAATTTAGATAGCTACGAAAGCAATACCTCTTGGATAGCTAGCAAGTTGAAATTATCAGAAACAGAAGAGAATTTAGAACAGGTTCGGGAATACCTGGTTAAATCTGAGTTAGATAAAGAAGAGGGAGGTGTCAGTAAGGATCAAGTTTCTCTTGTCTATAGCTTAGATCGAACTCCTTTAAGCTTGGGGGGATGGGAACAGCTTTTAACAGCAGAAGATAATCCCAGTACAGATGGGGATGTCCTTTATCGTATTCCTGTTTATACAGATCAGGAAAAATTCTCTGAAATTAAAAAAATGATCCAACAGTTCCTTCGGGGGGCGGAGTCTTCATTTACTACAAACGTAGGTCAAAGATGTTTTCATCTAAATTTTGCAATGGAATGATATAGTACATTACCAGCACTTTGTTTAGGACGGTGAATTGGGAAATGAGAGTCACTTGATCTTTATCTGTTGCTGGCTGGGGGCCTTGCCAACAAAGGGGTAGAGATCGGGTGGCTCTGTGCTATGCTCTTCCATAAAAATTAGCATTATTTGATGAATTCTAGCAAATAATGCTTGTATGCGGTGATTTTCAGTTTGGCTTTCACAGTAATGTGTATGAACTATGGTGTTTATTACCTTTAGCGTGAGGGAGTAGTCGCTATAGTAATTCAGGTAAAGTTTTTGGATTTCAAGCCTTTGCAGACACCTTTTCATTTCCTCTTAATAGAGAATATCCCAAATTATATTTTGAATTTCAAATATTTATTATAGGCCGACATCCAAAATTATTTACGGGACGCCTATAGGTAGGGGAGACTTACTGGGTGGAGCTGATGTCGCATAGAGTCCCTTTATCTCAAAATGGGGAAACAATTGCTTCTTCAACACTCTAAAGCCGATTGGGCGGTAGACGACGGCATGTCCTGGAATAAGGATGAAAGAAAAAATTGGAATAGATTTGCCTATTGAAGTAAAGAGTAACTCGTACAGCATCACCGGTCAACCCAGGTTCAAATCTGTAAGTAGACAAATTTGCCTTGTTATTTCATTCTGATTCCTTAATATGAATCCTTCAAATTACCTTGGAGTTTTCTATGCGTACAATATTAGCTGTTATCATTCTATTTAGTTGCCAGCTATTGGCAGAACCGAAAAAGTTCGGGGCAAACCTGACTGGAACAGCCACTCCACTCAAATTAAATAGGGTTGATAAGCAAGATGTAAAGCCCAACAAACTATTTGTGGTTGAAGGTAAAGTAGAGCAAGTTTGCGAGAAAAAAGGCTGCTGGATGACCATAAACGATGGCACTTCATCGGTGATGGTTCGATTTAAGGATTATGGATTTTTCGTACCCATGAAACTAAAAGGACAGAAAATAAAAGCAGAAGGTGTCTTCGTTAAAAAAGAGCGTTCAATTGCGGATTTGAAGCATTTTGCTAAAGATAGTGGTGCTAGCGAAGCTGAGATCACCAAGATTACAAAGTCTAAAACTAGCTATGAGTTTGTAGCTCATGGTGTAGAAACTATGGGAAGCTAAAGTTGATTCGCTTAGTGAAACAAAATTTTTAGCTCCCAATTTCACAATGATTGATTTTCTATCGAAGCCTGGTCAGCCAAAAAGGACTTCTCGTCTTGGAGTCTTTTCCATCTTTACAAAAATATATGCTTTTTTAAACCACCTTTCTAGAATGTTGAAATCTATACTAAAACTACATACTAGCGAAGCGTTCGTAGTTCTTTTTATGGATAACTTGCCATATTTTCGTTACTGTATCGTTACTATGAGTGCAAAGCCCCTGATTCACAGCGTGGAGGAAGTATTTAAATGTTATGGTCTCGAATAGTTATCACAGCAACTCTACTCCTATTGCTGTCAAATAGTGCCTATGGGCAGACGTGGCAAAAGGCGGTGAATTGTTATCTTGATAACGGTGAGTTAGCTGAGTGCTCGCAGTTTACTGACGATCTTAAGCAATCTTACGCGGTAATCAGATTATTTAAAACTGGAGCTGACAACCAAGAAAAACCTCCACTGTTTCTGCTTGCGGGAGGACCAGGTCAAGGAGCGGGAAAAGCTATGCAACCTTATATTTCGCTGTTGTCTGAAGTTAGGAAAGAAAGAGATTTTATCTTGGTTGATCAGCTTGGTACTGGCAAGTCCTCTCCTTTAAAGTGTCCTGAGTTTGAAAAGATAACTCCCTTAGAACAGCTGAGAGACTCGGGACGAGTTGTCGCAGCTATGAAAAAGTGTGGTGAGAAAATTGGTGATGGTCTCGTGCCACCGGAAGCTTACGGCACTGACTCCTATGCGAAAATATTAGAGCACGTGCGACAACATTTGGGTTATGGGAATGTTGCTCTATACGGAGTTTCATATGGAACACGAGTGGCAATACGGTACGGGATGCTCTTTCCGAATAGCGTAGCAAGTATAGTGATTGAAGGGGTGGCTGGAAATAAGCTAAGGCTCTTTGAAAACTCAAGTATAGGGCGTCCACTTGTTGTAAAATCTATCGAAATGCGACAGAAGGAATCTGGAAAAGTAGAACTGCTCTCCGATCAAATTACAAAATTAGCGAAACAATTACCAAAGACAGTTGGTATCGTCGACCCTAATTCCGGGAAGAGAGAGCTTATCACTGTGGATGAAATGGTAATGTGGCATGCAATTGGCTTAGCATTCTACGACCCAGGATTAGTTTCGATATTACCATATAGTTTAGAAGAAGCCTTGCATGGTAATTTTCAACCTCTAATTACACCGGCATTGACGGCAAATATGGGTGTTAATCCTATTCATCTTTTTACAGTAGCCTGTTCGGAAGACTTTCATGGTGAAGACAAGTTGCCTATGAGTTTGTTGGATAAAGAACGTAAACAGATAGTTACCTTGTGTAATGGGTGGCCGAAATATAAACTAGACAAGAACTTTAGAAATAAACCGGAATTTGAAATACCCACCCTGCTACTCGCGGGGCGAGCCGATCCCGCGACTCCGATTCTATTTGCGGAGAAGCTCGATGAAGAGCTAAAAAATAGCAAATTAGTAAGCTTCGATCATCAAGGGCATAACGTATTCTATTTACCATGCGCTACAGAAATTGTAGTAGATTTTCTAACCGACCCTAAGAGTCTACAGAAAATTGAAACCGCCTGTGTTAAAGAAACAAAGACCCCCAAAATGTTCGCAACAGGATTAGGCCCAAAATGATAAGAGTAGAATCGCTTTCAAAGCGTTATAAAAAAATAGAAGCGGTAAAAAATGTTAGTTTTCAAGCCAATGATGGTGAAATCACAGGCTTACTCGGGGAAAATGGTGCTGGTAAAAGTACAACTATCCGCATGATTTCTGGAGCAATTCTTCCTGATGAAGGCGCAGTTTACTTAAATGACAAGAAGTTACGATATGGCGATTTTTTGGGACGACGATCATTAGGAGTTCTTACAGATGCTCGTGGTCTTTATGAAAAGCTAACAACTCGCGAAAACATCGAACTCTATGGCCGGCTATATGGTTTGAATGGTATTCAACTAGAGCGTGAAGTTGATCGCGTTATTGATCTTTTGGATATTAAAGATATTGCCAAGCGTCGAACACTTGGCTTTTCTACGGGGCAAAAAATGAAAGTCGCTTTAGGGCGTGTCCTTGTTAATAGTCCAAAAAATTTAATCCTTGATGAGCCAACATCGGGATTAGATGTCCTTTCTACCCGGAATCTTCGTCAAGTTCTTGCGCAGTTACGCGATGAAGGCTGCTGTATATTACTTTCTACTCATATTATGCAAGAGATCGATCAACTGTGCGATGATGTTGTGATTATAGATGGTGGGAAAGTTTTGGTTCAAGGTGCGAAATCTGAACTGGTCGCCTCAACAAAAAGTAGCAGTATTGAAGACTGTTTTGTAAACTACATTCAAAAAGGTGAAAGCCGTGAATTATAAATTAGTACTTATCCTTCTAAAGAAGGAATTTACTGAATTAATGAGAGATAAACGTGCCTTGATGACGTTTGGATCAATGGTGCTTGGTTTGCCGCTGCTGTACATTTCTATTCTAGGAATTACTGTTAATAAAGCTCAGGAAGACTCGCAAAAAACATTAAAAGTTGACCTCGTATCTAATGGCAGGGGGGAAGATCTAGTTACCTTCCTTAAAACAATGGGGGTAGAAGTTAATGCTCTTAAATCCTTCGATGAGATATCTTTTAAGAATAGTGTAAATAAATTGGCACTCGTTATTCCGAAGGCTTTTGATATCTCGAAATTGTCCATAAAGGACAAAGATCGCAATACAGTAACCATGTATGTGAATCAAAAAGAAAAGTCAGCTGAACAAATGGGATGGCGGTTAGAACGTCTTTTAAATAATTATGGCCAATCTATTGCTGTGCGGAGGTTATATATTCGAGGTGTTAATCCTCGATTGATTATGCCCGTTCAGGTAAAAACTATTAACCTTGATGAAAAGAATAAGTCAACTTCTCTATTTCTTTCTCTGCTAGGTGCTGTGTTAATAATCGCTTGTTTTATGAGTACAATGTACCTTTCCGTCGACATCATTGCAGGAGAAAAACTTAGAAATTCATTGGAGCCGTTATTGGTAACACCAAATAGTAGAATGGTTTACCTGCTTCCAAAATTTCTGACAATTTTTTTCATGATATTAGTGGCAGTCGTCGTTTCATGTACCTTCTATACTGAATTTATAAACCGACCATTTTTTCAAAATATTGTTGGTATGAAGCTTGCGATCAACTATTCTCTATCAATTTCTGCGATATTGCTGTTTATACCATTAGCTTTTTTGGCTGCTAGTGTTCAATTATTCGTATCCACGATAGCAAAATCCGTGAAGGAAGCTCATGGCTATACTTCCATCATAGGTATAGCGTGTTTGTTTCCAAGTATGGTGGCTGGTCAACTTTTCGAAGAGAGTAAGGGAGTTATTTCCTATATACCTAGCGTCAGTCAGGGACTGATATTGGAAAAGCTTATGGTGGGAAAGTTTATTTCGGTTTTTGATATCACTAAGAGCTCTCTTACCTCAATTGCAATGGGGGTAGTATTACTAGCCTTAACTCTTAAGGTGTTTAACTCCCAAAAAATTTTCGAGCGCGCAGCTCAATAACAATTTTAAGGGGCTGGTTCAACACTCCAAGGCGATCAAATGGCTAGAAAAAGCTCCCGAGGCTGGTCCCTTGATTACGCCCCTTTAGATTTGTTCACTATTGAAGACGGTTTAATGCCATCCTCTTTTAAGGTGTCTACTTTATGTTTTCCCGATGGGAGCAAGCGAAGTGTAATTTTGTACGAGGAGCTGTCTTCCTTCAAACATCACAAAGGATTGATTGAGCAAAACAATGAGCAATTGAAGATGTTCTTTGATAGGAAAAAACAAATCGACGAAGAGCTCGCCTCGTATATATAATCAAAACCCATAAGACGACACCTCCTTCAAATCCCTAGCCCTCAGTCCCCCACAAAGGTCCACAGTCAAACCGATTTGCTTATGGCCCAAAACCTGTTGAAGCTGGTACATGTTGCCACCCTTCAGCAGGTCGTTGTAAGCAAAGCTGTGCCGTAGGTCATGACACCTGAACTTTTTCATGTCAGGGTGTTTCAATCGCATCCCCTCAAAATAAGGCACTGGCCCTAGCTTATGGCAATAAAGAGAGTTTACCGATCATCGTCTCCAATAATCTCAATTGACGTACATAATAATAGTTTTTCTCTTTCAACAATTCCTGAGGTGTTCAGCCCTTCGTTATGCTAAAAACAGTAGAAAATCGAACAAGTGCTCTATTTTTTAGCGAGAACTCATAATGACATCTCTATCCCCAAAACTGAGTGAGACACTTTCCAAAGTCCAGTCGTTTATGGCGG
Organism: Pseudobacteriovorax sp.; assembly: GCA_050293845.1. GTDB lineage: Bacteria > Bdellovibrionota_B > Oligoflexia > Oligoflexales > Oligoflexaceae > DT-89. The sequence goes on from JBNKNM010000056.1 coordinate 20,464, forward strand.
CCCATGTTTATCCTTTGGAACAAGATTTTCTCGCTACTCATGCAGATCAAGTTTTCATCAATAAGCTGAACCAAACCCGGACTCTGGTACAGCAACAGGGTCTATGGGGCCTAGCCCTAGGGGAGGAGCTGGGAGGTCATGGCTTCACTCTCTATGAATTTGCCCATCTAGCTGAAGAACTAGGGCGATCACCGTTGGCGCACTATATCTTTGGTTGCCAAGCTCCCGATATGGGAAATATAGAACTCATTCATCTGTGGGGAAGCCCATCCCAAAAAGAGAACTTCCTGCGACCGCTAGTTGAGGGAAAAATTCGCAGCAGCTTTGCGATGACTGAAAAAAATTCCGCCGGTTCAAACCCAACTCTACTGCAAACCCGAGCTGTTAAAGTTGACGGTGGATACCAAATTAGTGGCGAAAAGTGGTTCACCACCGGAGCCGATGGCAGCCAATTTACAATTGTTATGGCTGTTTCAGAGGAGGACGGCCCACCTCATGACAGAGCCACGATGTTTCTTGTCCCTACGAACACTAAAGGACTGCATCTGGTCCGCAATGTGCCTGTTATGGGACAGGCCGGCCACGGCTACTTCAGCCATGGCGAACTCAACTTTGTAGAGTGCTTCGTCCCAGATGAATATGTTTTAGGGACCCCTGGCAAAGGCTTCCAGCTAGCTCAAGACCGCTTAGGACCAGGTCGTATTCACCATGGCATGAGATGGATTGGGATTTGTCATCGTATGCTCGATTTAATCTGTAAGCGCGTTGTGCGCCGTTCTGTAAGCTCAGAAAAAACTCTAGGCGATAGTGATGTCATACGCACATGGATTGCTGAATTAAAATCTAGTCTTTACGGAGCTCGCCTGATGGTTTTGGACGCCGCTCGGAAAATAGTCGAGCACCCCGAGGGTAGACATCAGGACGAGATTTCCATGATTAAATTTCACGTGGCCCGTGTAGTGAATGACGCGGTCGATAAGGCGTTACAGGTCCACGGAGCCCTTGGAATGACAGATGATACCGTTATTTCTTTTTTCTACCGCGAAGAAAGAGCAGCTCGCATTTATGATGGTCCGGATGAAGTTCACAAATTGAGCTTGGCTAAAAGGATACTGCGCGCCTATGAGTAGCTCTCCGCATAGCAAAGATAGCTTCGCTTCATCTCTTAGCCAGGCTCATGACTATGCTATTGACCAAGTTATTTTAAAATATGGTGATAGGGTACAGATCAAAAAGCACCATCTTCTTAAAAATCAGCTTCCCATTATTTTCGAAAAGGCAGTAGGAATAGCTGTTGAAGATGGTTTCCCTTCGCTCAATTTACGGGATCTTTGCAAAAGTACGTCATTGAGTATGGGTGGTCTGTATTCCTACATTAACAATAAAGATCAATTACTAGAAATGATACTAGATTATGGATCTGCTACCATAGAGAATATAGTCCTGAGGTCTGCCCAAGAACACAGATCTCCACGAGATCGTTTAGAAAGTATAATCACAACTCACCTACTTTTAGCAGAACATATGCAAAAGTGGTTTTACTTTGTCTACCGCGATGTCCATTTCTTTCCTAAACGTATTCGCAACAAGGCTCTCAAACGTGCGGTGGCTATCGAATCTATGTTCTTAGAGTGCTTAGAGGAAGGGGTGAAAAGCAACGAATTTCACACAGACATGAACTTACAAGTACTCGCCTCGATGATAAAATCGATTCTGCAGGACTGGTATATGAAGCGTTGGAAATATAAGAAACGCAGTATAAGTACTACAGCATACAAAATTCAATTGATAAATCTTCTAAATTTAGCATTATCAACTCACAAGGAGGCAAGATGAGCGTTAAAGACTGTCCTCAAGATGTGCGAGAAGGCGAGTCCATCGATGAAGTCAAACTTCGGGCCTATTTGTCTCAACAAGATATTGGCGTCAATCATGATACACCAATAGATATTAAGCAATACCCATCGGGCTTCTCCAATTTAACTTACTTAATCACCCAAGGGAGCACCCAGTATGTACTTCGTCGCCCCCCCTACGGAACCAAAGCGAGATCCGCGCACGACATGAATCGTGAGTTTCGTGTTCTAACTTTCCTGGAAAAGTCTTACCCCGAAGCACCCCAGCCCATTCACTTTTGTGACGATAAAGATGTCATGGATAGTGATTTTTACTTAATGGAGCCTCGTCATGGGGTCATTCTTAGAAAATTGCTGCCGAAAGGTTTAACTATAAGCTCTAAGCAGGCAGAGCAGCTGACTTTCGCCAGTATAGATGCTCAAATTCGCTTGCACGAACTAGATTATAGCCAATGGCCCACCCAGTCAGAACCCACCCAATATGTATCGCGACAGATAGACGGGTGGAGTGATCGCTATAAACGCGCCATTACTGACGATGCTCCGTCTTTTTCTTCGGTAATGAATTGGCTGCAAGCCAATCAACCCAAGGAATACCCCATATCCTTTATCCACAATGACTTTAAGTTAGACAATGTCGTCTTCGATCCTGAGGATTTAAGTCAAGTCATTGGAATTTTAGATTGGGAGATGGCTACCATCGGCAACCCCCTCATGGACCTCGGAAATTCACTCGCCTATTGGGTAGAAAAAGAAGACCCTGAGTTTATGCAAGCATTTCGCACTTTGCCAAGCCCCTACCCAGGATTTCCCAAAAGACAGGAAATCATAGACTACTATTGTGAAAAAAGAGATTTAGACCCATCTCCTATGTCTTTCTACTATACCTTTGGTCTTTTCAGGTTAGCCGTGATTGCCCAGCAGATCTATCTTCGGTATAAAAAAGGACAAACTAAGGACCCTAGATTCGCCCAACTTATTTTTGGGGTTAAAGGACTGGAACACGCCTGTAATACTTCTATCGAAACATCTAAATTTTAGGATTAGCAATGAGACTAGATAATAAAATAGCCCTAATCACAGGAGCTAGCCGGGGCATCGGTGAAGCGATGGCCCATACCTTCGCTGCCGCTGGTGCAAAAGTAGTTTTAGTCAGCCGAAAGTTAGAGGAACTCAAGCGAGTTCAAGGTGATATTGAGAGACACGGTGGTCTCGCCTCAGTTTACAACTGCAATACGGGCGAGCTAGATCAAATAGAAAAGCTTTTTGAATATGTGCAAACGGAATTAGGTGGCCTGGACATTTTGGTTAATAATTCAGCGACTAACCCTCACTTCGGCCCCATGATAGAAGTCGATCCTGGCGTTTATGACAAAACCATGGGTGTAAACTTGAGGGGTACATTTTTCATGTGCCAACATGCCTGTAAAATAATGCTGGCCAAGGGTGGAAATATTATCAATGTTGCTAGCGTTAACGGAATACGCCCTGCAGCAATGCAGGGCGTATACTCGGTGACAAAGGCTGGTATTATTGCACTCACCCAGGCGTTAGCTAAGGAAATGGGTGGTCAAGGCATACGCGTTAATGCTCTCCTACCAGGGCTGACAGATACCAAATTTGCAGCAGCGATAACTCAAAACGACAAAGTTCTTAAACAAGTTTTGCCTCTTATTCCTATGGGGCGTATAGCAGCGCCGGAGGAGATAGTTGGCGCTGCTCTTTATCTTGCTAGTGATGCCGCTTCGTATACAAACGGAACAATACTAAATGTCGATGGTGGATACCTTGCCTAAGCTAGTTTTAACAAATGGAGTTCCCTATGACTTACGAAAATAAGGTTGTTGTTGTTACTGGTGGTGCCTCGGGTCTTGGTATGAAGATGGGAGAAACTATGGGACGGGAGGGAGCTAAAGTTGTTCTCGCCGACATTAACCTTGAAAATCTCAAGAAGACTAAAGGCAGCTTGAAAGAAAAAGGAATTGAGGTGGAGGCCTTCGCCGTCGATGTATCGAATCTAGAAAGCATGAAAACTCTAGTCCACCGTGTTATGGAACGCTACCAAAGAATCGACGTCATGATCAACAACGCTGGTGTGGGCATGATGGGTAGCTTTTGTGATGTTCCCCTATCAGATTGGGATCGCATGATAGATATTAATATCAAAAGTGTCATTTACGGCTGCCGTTTAGTGTATCCCATCATGATCAAGCAGGGTCAGGGTCAAATCATTAATACGGCGTCCATGGCAGGTCTTATTCCCATGCCCGGAAGCGCCCCATACGGGATGACCAAACATGCTGTTGTTGGGCTGAGCTTGAGTCTAAGAGCAGAGGCCGCTGCTTATGGTATCCATGTAAGCGCGCTATGCCCTGCTTTTGTTAAAACTGCAATTTTAACAGATTCTAAAACTTATAACATCAAGTCATCCTCCATACAGAAAATAGTCAATAGTTCGGGCGGCAGTATATCCTTGGATGATTTTATTTTAGAAGCCATGAGCGGCTTTCGCAAAAACCAAGCGCTTATTGTATTACCAAAATCTGCTCGCAAGACTTACCGTATATATAGATACTTACCAAAAGTGTTTTTTAAGGCAAGTTATAAAATAGGACAAAAGGTTCGTAAGATGCGCATCAGTGACAAGATTAATTTATTGATCGATTCGCATCCTTAGGTGACAACTATTTACTCTTCATCCTTATCATAGGTAAAAACGAAAATTTCCTGAGTGTCTGGATCTTTATATATTTCAAGTGGGGTTTCTGCATTTTCTATAACACCAATATATATCAGTGCTTTAGTATTAATTACTTCCCTCGAATGGGTAGCTATTAAAACCTCTTGATTATTTAAGTCGGTTGTAAAGCCAACATTACCAGCAGACATTCCCCCAGCTAACATAGGGCTTGTGAAAAAAATAAATGAAAAAGCAGTACCAAAAAATTGATGTAACATAAAAAAATTCCTTTGAATAGTACAATCCATAAGATCAGTAAAATTACGAAAGCATAAGAGGGCAAAAATAAATAGAAGATTATCTAAAGATGTTTCAAGTAGATTCTCTATAGGTTCAAGTTTAGATCAATACTCTGGATTTATGCAAGTGCTTCATTGCTACGAATTCCCTGGAGTAAGTAACTGAAGTGTAACTTAGCGGGTGAGAGAAGAACTGATTTACGTATCGTGATTTATCATCCTTGCAAAAAACAACTCATAAAGTTATGAAAATTTGTAGGTGCTAAATCATGTTATTTGAACAGTTATTATCCTTTAAAATAAGTTCAAAGTTTGTGAACTTTAATAAAGAATTTAAGCCTCTTCATTATTTTATGGTGAAATACTGAAATTATAATGTTGGCAAATAGCACATTCAAATTGTTCACATTAAAGAACGGTTGCTGTGAATGATCAATCTGTAGTCATGCAAGTTACAAATACGTCCTCACCCTCCAGCCATTTTTTTGTGACATCAGGTGTGGTCAGTGCAATCCAAATAGCATCAGTTAATAAGTAAGTGCTGTTAGCTAGTCCTAGTTTATCTGCAATTGATTGCAGACCATAAAGAAGTGCTCTACTAGTCATAAAGCTTTTCTCATCAAACGGGATCTCTTGTGGTAAGTCCTGTTCTGAAAATAATTCTGAGCATTTTATGGCTGAACAGGACATAAGGCCTTGGCAAAGAATAGGGCGAACCTCATAGATGGTACATTGCCCCTTTGAACCTAGCATGGGGCATGGCTGACCTACAAATTTCCTTTCAATACTTCCTTGTAGCTTGTCCATAATTTCACTCAGTTCCTGGTTACTAAAATTCGTTTGCAGATATTCCACTATGATGATGGTTTCAAATGCACTAACGGATACCGGACCAAAGCAACAATAGTGACATCCTTTCTTGCAATCGGAGCGAGAGTTTGTCTGGGTTGCAGACTGAATAGATGAGGCTGTTTTCACAATATTCTTAATGGTGGGCAGTTCCTTACCATCTTCTGCTTTATGGGCAAAACTATCAATAAGGGTTTGCGCAATTTTAAGAAAAAAATGTTTTGTAGATAATTGATTTTTCTTCATATTTAGCATTCTAGTGTATTAAAATAATACGCCAACAAACAATATAGACAGTTAGGGATAGCCTAATATTTACTTTCTAAGTGAGTTCATTGCTATGAACTAAAAGGAATGTGATTTTGAATTTTTAACTTGGAATGATCTTTTACAATTTTAATTCGTAAACATCTCTTTTAGCCATGTTTTGGATTCAAATTGCTCACGCTCATAGACAGCTCTGAGATCGTTACCCCCATAAATGACTTGTGGTGTAATGGTAATCAGTAATGAGGACTTGATATTCTCACTTCTTGTGTTTCTAAATAGCCACCCTAATAATGGGATGTCGCCTAACAGTGGAATTTTTTGGTGGGTGCGATTTTCTCGTGTTTTATTGAGTCCGCTGATAACAGCGGTATTTCCGTTAGCTAAAGTGACTGTTAAATCTGTCTGACGTTTGTTGATATTTGGTAAACCAGTAGCAGGATCTATAGATCCTTCATTTGCCTCGATATCTACTTTTAGCGTGACGTACTTACCACTATGGCTAATGTTTGGTTTCACTTCAAGAGTCAGGTCAGCTTCTTCCTTTTCCACTTTATCGATGTCATTATTTAAACTCGATTGCGATGTTTTAAAGAAAAGAGTATCGCCTACTGTAATCGAAGCTTCTTCATTATTTAGAGTTAAAATGTGTGGAGATGATAGTAGCCGTGAATTCCCATCTGATTTTAACATATTGATTAAGCCTCCCGGTGATACTTTACCTAAACCGGGAATATTAATTTTTGTACCTGATAATAGACCAATAGTAAAATCCTGAGCGAGGGCTTTGGCAATGTTTAGCTTATCGGTATTACTAATGCTACTCGCGGTATTGCTGCTGGCAGATATTAATGGAGCTACTTTACGTCCTTGCCAGCCCAGAGTTGTGGTGGCATCTCCTCCTTTACTTGTAATAAATGAAGTGCCGAAAATAAAGCTATTATTAAGGTTTAGGTCAAGAATATTCATTTTTAGGTAAACTTGTGGCTGTTTGCGATCAAGTTTATTGATGAGTAGATTGAGGGCATCGAAGGAACTTTTGCTTCCCCGAATTATCAAAGCATTCATAGACTCATCAACACCTATTTGTACATTATCCTTTAAAGATGACAAATTTACAGTCTTCTTGTTATTTTTTTTTGAACGACGACGCCTAGAAATATATCTTCTTCTGTCATATTGCTTGGAAGTGTTTATCAAGTTATTAAGGGTGTTAGCTATCTTCTTCGCATTACTGTAATTTAAAAACCTAACCCGGACTCCTCGACCTGTATTGTTATCGTATAATGATTGGTCGATTTTTTTAATGTATTCCTTAACTTGTGCGATGATAGCTGTGGTGCCAAAGATTGCGATTGAGTTGGTTCGATTATCAACAATCACCTTGCTACGACTTCTACGTCTTCGTTTATTTTTTAAGGACATCTGTGTCTTTACTAGATCTTTTACAAGTTGACTGACTTTTTTAGCATCGCGATGCTTGATAACAATAAGTTCCAAGTGTGGTTGATTTTCGGCTACATCGAGTAATTGAATAATTCCTAATATACGCCGAATTAAAAAACCGGTGTCGCTAATGATCAGGGTGTTGGTTTCTTTTAGTGCGACTAATGATCTCGATGATATAAGGCGAGACAGCGTTCTTCGGAC
>JBNKNM010000057.1:0-27883 GCA_050293845.1 Pseudobacteriovorax sp.
AGCTTCGCTGACACTCCTACTCCAACTTCGGTTTCATAGTCATGGTCCTTGAGTAAGGGTAAGTTAGACCTCTGATTGGGAGTCATATAAAGAAATTTAGTACCTACCATGAGGTAAGTGGGATGATACAATCTTATGATGTAGTAAGATTCGTTACTTAACGATAGTAAAGCTAGCTCTCGATCTATATCCTTACGCTTCAAGCTTTTAAATCCCAGAGATATGCCAACCCCCCAATGGCGACTCAAGAAGTGACTATAGCCAAAAAGGAGGTTTCTTTTAGCGGATACAAAATAAGTGTTACCATTAGCAGTTGGATAGTTTTCAGCTAACTCGATTGTTATATAATCCTTGCCAAAAGGATTTAGCGCGGCATCAGAATTCGCTAGAGCCGATTCACCGATGGTCCCGCCAAGCACTAAGGTCATAAACAGAAAAATTTTAGGAGCAGTTGTGATCACAGTCGATACCCATAAAGGCAATAAGATTCCACTTTCAGAATGGGAGCTTAGTTTACTCTTTATTTTTATTATTTCCATAGTTTTACCACCTGCGCCACAAGCTATTTCAACAACTCTTGTAGCATTCTGGTTTATATATCGGCGAGGTTGGCAGACCCTATTTTCTGATCAAAACTCACAGTTACGTTTAAGACTTTTAAAAATTATCGGCTTGGGGATCGGACTTTCTACATTATGTCATATTATAGGATTAATAGCTCAATATACCTCATCAAACAGCGACTTTTTTACAATTTTTCGCGGTTATTTTAGATTAATAGGTAAGCAAGGCATCTGGGGGATCTTCATGATTATGGCGCTACACTATGCTAAAATCAGAGGATTTACTCTTCAGACCCTTAACCGTGCTCTAATCCTGGCAATTACCTTGTTATTTCTATATATGCTTGCACAGCGATATTGGGGCATTGACTGGGTTCATGGCTTTTCTGCTAAAATACCTGACAATCGCTTTAGCTCAGGTGTTTATCGAGCTGCAGGTATGATGTCTCATCCCCTTTCTTTTTCCTATAATGCTGCATTGCTATCTCTCATTTTTTTGGGATACTTATATTACAGTCCAACAACAAAGCAGCAGCAAATGATTTGGGGACTTTGTGGAATATTGACTTTTTTTACCCTACTACTAAGCAATTCAAGGTGGCCTACAATCATTTGTCTTTTCTTGGGTTTGTTTCTTGTTTTTGTAAAAAATAAGACAATTTTCTTTAAAAAAAAGTTCCTCGCTGTAGTGCTGTTACTTGGTACCGTAACTATATTTGCCACCAAAGATCGTGTGAGTGAGATCCTAGTAGGATCTGGTAGTATTCAAGACCGTGTACCCCGACTGGTATTTTGGGAGGTTCATTGGCACATATTTAAAGAACACCCCATAATAGGTATCGGCTATGTTGGTAAAGAAGTTCCCACTGTGGATCAATACAATAAGTTAGGTTATAATAGCATAGAGAGAAAATACGCAGCTCATAATATATTTCTACAAACCCTAGCAGACTCAGGCATCGTCGGGTTCTTAGGTTTAGCAAGTCTTTTGGGTTGTTTAACGTTTTCTTCTATGATGCTTTTTCGTAGGGTTGGCAACCCGCTCCTTCTTGTCATCACGGCTTTTACGATGCTCGGCGGGCTCATGCAAAATAACCTTCGTGACAGTGAGTATTTATTTGCTCTATGGTTAGCAATTGGCATTAGCACCATAATGGATTGGGATAAAAGTATTGCAGCAAGAGGTAAAGTCAAAGATCTCTAACCCCGACCGTATTCTACGCATCATTATGCGTATGTGTGAAGGTGGGATGTATGCACTGATCCGCACAGATAATGATAGTAAGATCGGTATTCGCTCTAATTTCTATATGGTAGAATCTCACACAAGCCCGCAACGTGTTTTCTTTAATGGAATTTCTGAATATGGACTAGAAAAACTAAAAGAAGGTGAAAGCGTGAGATTTGAAGTTATTGGCATGCCTTCAAAAGTTATTTTTCAAACTCGTATCACCAAGAAACTTGGGATTGGCGGTATCATCTGTGAATTACCTCCAGCCTTAATCAGTATTGAGCGTCGATCAGCCACTAGAGCACTCACACACCCTAAATTAATGGCTTATATGAAACTTGGAATTTGGAACCCATCAAGAAAGAGCATTGATGCGCCACCTGTTTTCGATCATCATAAAGAAATTTTAAACTGGACATCTGTCTTTGACATTAGTGTTGGCGGTGTTTGCTTGAGATCCCATTTTCCTTCCGTACACAGTGCTATTATAGGTATTGAGCAAGATCGTCATGCACAATTAATACTTCCCATGCAAGACCCCATGATAACTCCAGTTCATTTTCGATGGCAAAAGAAGATCAAAAATCGCCACTCCAAAGATGGCCATGAAAGATACCAGCTTGATTATAGAATCGGAGTGGAGTTCATACACTTGAATGATCATCAGATGACTAAAATCAAACATTTTATTCGCCAGTTAACAGTAGCCGATGCCATTTGAGGGTCTTATGAAGAAGATCATATTATTGGTTTTGTCTTTGTCAGTATCCGCTCAAGCCGACAAGCAAGTGGTGTCACCATCCTCTCAATATACAGAAAGCTTAGAACTAAAATTAGCCAAACTGTGGGGTCGTTTTGATGAGCTTGAAATCAAAGTTAAAAAGCAAGCTGAACGAATTAAAATTTTAGAGCAAGGTCTCATGCTCGGGGTCATACCCGATGAACTTATCAAGGATAAATTAAACTTAGCGACAGATCCCAACCAAGATCCCCTTGGTTGGGGAGATGCAAAACCAAGTCCCCCCCCAAAGCCCTCACCTAAGGTGGACCAAAGACAGCCTCATATCAAAGATAAGCTCAGTTACGATGAGCTTCTTAAAAAAGCTCAGCAGGCATTCAGCAGTGGCAGCTATGGCCCAGCAATCGCTTACTACCAACGAATTGAAAAACACTATTCCGCAAGAACTGCGGAAGGTCAGACAAGTTTTTGGATTGGCCTATCCTGGTACTACCTCAAGGAATTCGAACAGGCTAGTGAACAATTTTTACATCTTATAAATTCACGGCCCACCAGTCCTTGGATTCCTAAAGCAAAGTTTTACCAGGCAAAAATTTCTCTGCTCCAGGGACTACCTCATAAAGCACTAAAACAGTTCAACGAACTGATAGCTGCCTATCCTAATAGTGATACTTCGGAAATGGCCTCTTACGAAATAAAACTACTAAAAGAAAGATTATAGATGAAACGGATCGTTTTAGTAAGTTTGTTATGGGGACACAGCACTCTTGCTACAGCGCAGAATCAAGTCAATGTTGACGAGTTGAATAATTTGGAAGAAGGTTTTGAAAATAATGAACTTCAACTTGAGGAAGAAGGTAATGACAAGCTTCAGAGTCAAAATGGAAAACTTAACACATCAGAAAATAGCCAAGAAACAAATTTAAATCTAAATTTGGAGGAAAATATTCAGCAACAGGAAAACGCGAATTTGAACAGTGCCAACACTGTCAATAACCCTGGTGATGACGAACTGCTAGAAAATAATATTAATAGTGGCCAAAATTTTGATCAAAACTTAAATACATCGGCAGATCAGATCAATCCATCCCAAGACAGTGCGAGTAGTGATCTGAACAATAACACGTCCTTAAACAATAATCTTGGAAATATAGAACCCCCTATAAATGATGAATCCCTCGGCACCCTTCTTGACAACACAGCTCAAAACGATAACTTTAACTCCGAAAATGCTACCACAGAGGGAAAAAATACTGCTCTAAATCCAGTCCAGGACGACATTTTCCTGCAAAACGATCTAACTCCGGCAAATGAAATTCCTCAGACGGATGGCAGCCCCTTAAACAACACTGAACTCATTGATCAGCCGGCAAACTTTATTTTGGATCTCAATTCACAGCAAAATCAAGGCGCTCTCCAAGCTCCTGTCGAACCTGATGTAGAGATGTTAACCGATCCCTCACCGCCATCACAAACTGTGCTCAATATGGTGCAAGAACCCAATTTGTTCTCGGGTGCGCCCCCTATTCCTGGCTCCTTACGCAACCTCATTGAGGGTGAAGCTCCCGAGGAGTATGGTGTAGAACTCGGTGATACGCTCTATGATATCTGCGATCAACTTTTAGACGAAGCCGGGTACTGGCCTAAGCTATGGGCCTTAAACCCGTATATCACCAACCCCCATTTTATATATCCCGGCATGCGACTCAGATTTTTCAGTGGCGATGCGGTGACTCCCCCCTTTCTACAAGTCATCACCGAAGATGAAGTTGTACCTGTTGACACAGCCGAGATTAGGCGAGAAGAAATCTTGCAACAAGATATATCTAAACTGTTAACGCGTGCCGAACGTCCCGATCGTACTCCTGTAGTTCTTCCTGAAGAAATGGAAGAATTTCCCGAAATCGACGAGGCTTTTTTACGCCAAGGAGATATTTTTTCTAGCGATAACTTTTCTGTCATCTTACCAGCCTTTATTTTCGCCTCCAAAAAAAAACCATTGGCAACTATTGTGGGAGGGACAGCAGGTTCGTTTCTGATGGATCAAGGGCAAGATATTATTATGCAAGCGGAAGATACTTCTGAGGACCTAAGGGGCACACTTTCAGTTCTACGTTTCTCACAAGAGGTTTACCACCCTCAAGATGATCGTTTAGTGGGGTATCGGTATGAATTTATCGGTCATATCGGAAGTTTTAAGTTAATCGACCCAGACGAACAGCTAGTTGCGGGAAAAGTTATTTTCAGTCGCTTGGGACTAAGGCCTGGGGACATTGTCACCTCCTTTACCTCTGTAAAGCGACAAGTCCCTCATACATTTTCCTCCCGTAGCATCGGCAATCAAACGGTCATTGGTTTTGACTACCCCGAATCACGGATGGGGGGACGCGGGTCTTTTGTGCTTTTAGATCGCAATGCAAACGATAGCCTTAAAGCAGGTACCACCGTAAGAATTTTTCAAAATGTCAGGCAGAATGCAGGAATTTTTTCTAATAGCATCCTCCCTGACTTTAAGAAATTTGTTGCAGAAGCCTACATTCTTGACAAAAGCGACCGTGCAACTATTGCTTACATAATCCATGATAGGTTTGAAGTGAAGATTGGTGACAAAACCAATCTGTGAAGACTAATGTGCTCCCCAAGTTAGCTTAGAGCATAAGCCAGCAATTTAAACAGGCCTAAGATGTCATTTGCTTATTGACCTCCTATCGGGAAAAAATTCCCCTAAGGAGGTATGATGAATATTCTAGACGCTACAATATCCCATATTTTGACTCAGCTCTGCTCCCGCTGGTTCTCCCATGATGGTTATGTAGAACTAACGGATGTGCAGATTTTCAATGATTTCTCTCTGACTGATTGGAAGCATTATCTCGATCACTACCGGGGTGACCCTCAAAAAAATTGGACCAAAACCTTAAGTGAGAAGTTAAATAATGACAGTTCTCTTATTCTAGCTGAAATTAATGCTATAACCGAAGATCAAGGGCAATCATATGGGTACGTATCCATATGTGACCCCAACTATCCCTGTTTGCTCAGACATATAGCACAACCACCTTATGGCCTTTTTTACCTGGGCGACCGTAAATTATGGCATCGCAAAACTGTAGCCATTGTAGGAGCTCGTAAAGTAGATAACTTTTGCGCCCAAGTCACGTTCGAGTTAGCGTATCAACTTGCACAACAGGGTTTTGTGATTGTTAGTGGGGGGGCCTTGGGTTGCGATACTGCCGCCCATCGGGGAGCCTTGCGAAGCAATCCCCAAAAAGCCTCGACCATTGCTATTTTGGCTAATGGCATCGGCAATTGGTATCCTAAACAAAACTTTAACCTGTTTACAAAGATCAAAGAGCAGTATGGATTATTAATGACCGAACGGTTACCGGGAGCTAAGCCTCGCCCCATGGATTTTCCCATTCGTAATCGAATTATTGCGGGCTTAGTCCCCAAGGTTCTCATTATGCAAGCAGCTAAGAAATCAGGGGCTATGAATACTGCAAACACAGCGCTGGCTGAAGGTCGTGATGTACTGGTCTATACGCAAGGGGAAGCCGATATTAGGTTTCATGGCAATCAATCTCTTATAGAATATGGAGCAGAATCATTTTCATCTGTTAAAGAATATATGAATCTGATTTAGGAATAATGTTAGTCAGTTATTTATTTTATTTTGCTTTCCTAGGTACAAAGCTTTAGTCTAGTTATATAGCGATTCCAAATTAATGTATCCAGACGATTATTCCTTCTTAAGGACATTGAAAGGGAGGTCTGATGAAGAAGGCTGCTTCTAGCCCGTCTCACTGGTGGTCTGTAGTCCAATCCATGGCTGATTTGGTTGCATCCGGCTACGATGAACTAGAACTTACCGAGCAATATGTTAAGGAAACCTTGCTGGGAAAAGGTTTTGCAGAAGACGCCATATCTACCGCATTTACCTGGGTTGAAAAAGCAGTTAACTCAGGAACAGTTAACGAATCCCTTGCTATGCTGCAGCGACAGTCAACGGGACTACGTGTCATTAATCCATTAGAAGAGGTTTGCTTTTCCTCGTCGATTTGGTCACGAATTGAACTATGTAGGCAAAAAGGGTTAATCACAGATGAAGCTATGGAGCGTCTCTTAGAAGGTGCCAGGGTCATTGATACAAGAGACTGGGAGGATGATGAAGTCACCAATCTTCTAGCGGAAATGTTGTTTGCTTTTAACCCCGGGAACTCTGAGGATGATTATCTGCAAATGTTGCAACGCTGCGTTCCGCACTATTACTGCTAGTACCTAGGAAGGCTCAAGGAGTCTTTCTATGATCAATATACTTCTAAACTACTTCAAAGATCCAGGCATTGAGGAAATCTTCCTCAATGGTACCCATCAACTTACTCTAGTTATGAGTAATGGTGATAGACAGCACCTACCTACTCCCAAGATTACGGAGCAAGCTTTAATTGCGAGAATACAAGAGTTTTCCTGGCAACAGGGTATCCGTATGGACCCTTTAAGACCTGCTGGTGGTGGTATTATCAAAAGCCACGGGGATTTCTTATATCGCTGGCACAGTGTGCTTCCTCCCGCATCCCCATCAGGTCCTCTGCTGTCACTCAGAAAGCTGCTGTTTAACAGCATTCCTTTAGAAGCTTTCCATCAAGATCCAAACTTGATGGCACAACTCAAAGAGCTAGTATCCTATGACCTGGTTTTCTTTGCTGGTGAAACCGGCGCTGGGAAAACAACCTTATTGACTAGCCTCGCTTCAGCTTTACTTTATACCCAGCGGGTATTTATCATTGAAACCATTTCGGAAATCAATCAGGTCTCACCCCATTGGGTTCAGCTACTGACTAGGGGGGCTGATATTGAGGGAAGAGGTCTCTTAAATTGTGATGATCTAGTACGAGAATGCTTACGATTGAGACCAGATCGATTTATTTTTGGCGAGATCCGCAGCCACGAAGCTCGTACCCTTCACCATTTAGCAAGTACAGCAAGTGCCGGTGTGTGGACTACCATCCACACTGCAAACCCTGAGCACCTGATCCCACGCCTTAGTATATTGGGAAACTTACAAGCCAAGACCTGGAATGATCTTTTCACAAATCTAAGGGTAGCCTATGTTCAACTGCAGCGAAAAAGCCCGCGACTTACAGGGATTTTTCGCTACCACCATGATCAGTTTGTCGTATTTTCTTAGGACTTTTTGCCAAAAAATAACGAGAAAAACTTTCTCACCATAGCTCTGAATGAGCCAAAGCCTGACTTTTTTTGAACCACAGGAGGTGACTGCTGTGGAGCTTGTTTTGACACAGGTGATTTACGGTATTTTTGTTTTTGTGAAGGGGACCTTTGCTGGTTGCCACGATCTGTTCTCTTCTTTTCGTACCCTGTATCTTTTTTACCTTGGTGCTTCCGGTTTGTATCGCGTTTCTGATCTTTATGACGACCCCTCTCAACGCCAGCTGATTTGGCTCTATCTTTCCGATCACTTCGCTCATCTTTCTTGGGCTTGGTGGCCTGAGTGGTTCCAATAAAGTTAGGGTCTTGATAAGGATTCTTAGCATTATCTTCCGTTGCTAGCAGCGCTTCTGAGGCTAAAGTGACATCAATTTTAATCTGATCCCCAAGATAGGCTCTTATGGCTTCTAAGTATTGGCCATAATCTTCACATACCAAAGAGTAGGCTGAACCTGTCGCACCAGCCCGCGCCGTCCGGCCGATACGATGCACATAATTCGCGGCCTCACTCGGTAAATCAAAATTATAAACATGTGTAATATCAGATATGTGCAAGCCACGACTGGCAACATCAGTTGCTATGAGAGCTTTCACCTCGCCCTTTTTAATACGGTTGATAAGGGATATGCGCCTCCTTTGAGGCAAATCGCCAGTGATCAAGTCTGCTTCAATGCCATTGTTGACAAGTTTGTAATGAACCCATTCAGCCACTACTTTAGTATTAGTAAAAATGATAGAACACTTCGGCTTATGTTCACGAATCAGACCCAGCAAAACCTTCAATTTTTCTGTGGACTCACAGGCGAGGGCATGCTGTTCAATCCGCTCCGGGGTCATGACTTCAGGGTTTACTGAAATATATTCAGGTTCTTCCAAGTACTCGAAGGCTAGTTCTTTTACCTGATCATTTGTTGTCGCAGAAAACAGCAGTTTTTGGGTTTCTTCACCGAGATGTTTAAGGAAGAACTCAATATCATCAATGAAGCCCATATCGAACATACGATCTGCTTCATCGCAAACAAATTGGAGACAATTTTTTAAGCTAAATAGCTTCTTTTGGTAGTAGTCTTTCAACCGGCCTGGTGTAGCTACAATAACATCAACACCACGAGAAATAGCCTTTGCCTGCTTTTCATAATCAACCCCCCCATAAACAGGTAGGTAGGAAATGTCATTCGGCTCAAATACAGGTTGGGCATCCGCGGCAATTTGAACAGCCAACTCCCTCGTTGGCACTAAGATGATAGCAACGGGAGTTTTGTGCTTGGGATTCCCTTTCTTCAACTTGACGATTTCATTAGCAATAGTAATGAGAAAGACACCGGTTTTTCCGGTTCCTGTCTGCGCAAACCCAGCCACATCTCGACCAGGTAGGCTATAGGGAAGGCATTTACTTTGTACGGGAGTGGGGGCTTTCCAGCCCAACTTACTAATAGCCGCCTTAACACCATCCTCAAGTTTTGCCTCATCGAAAGAAGTAATGGTTTCTTTACTGCTTTCGTCGTCGAGAACTAGTTTGATGTCTTCCTCTGGATCAACGACTGAAAGTTCATCCTCTATCGCAGCTTCAGATTCAACCTGAAGACCCTCTTGGGGAACCGCACCATCATCTTCTTCATTTGTTTGTTTTTTGGGGGGACAGTCCTGGTCTTCAGAGGTAGTTGATTTCTCTTGGTTATCTTCTAATTTTTTACTCATAAAACTTCTTTACTCGATTCGAAATGTAGCTCGAAAAAATAATATATTGAAAAATTCGGCCGATAAAACTGGTAAATCATACCAGGTGGTGATCATTTTGAGCGACGAAGACCACGACAAATCAGACGAAACCCTTGATATCGATTCGGCGCAAGCGCCAGAAACGGGCAGTACACCCGAGAATACGCAGAATAACCTAGAAAGCGCCCATCTCCAAGAGCAAGCCCAAACAAACCATTCTGACTTGGAACCAGCATCAGATGTAAATCCCCAGCATGATGATAACAAAGATACAGATACTTTCCATGATAATGACAAAAAATCACAGGATTCTGCCTCAGAAAACCTCGTTCAAGTACTTGAAAATCTAGCTGACTTTGATAGTCGTATCGAAAGTGACCTACGATGGAAGGAGCGGTTGAAGCTTTTAACTTTAGACGCTAACTTAGGTTTGCCTTATTATAATCTATGGCGGTTAGAATCTAACATGCTATTCAGGCGTTCTGTTATCCTTCGTAAAAGAAGAAAGAAGTTAGAACAGAAAGGAGATTGACTTGTCTTCACTCTTTCGATTTATGCTGCTAGTTACGAGTTTTTACTACCTCAGCTCATGTGTAACCCCCCAAGAAGAAAGACAGATTAAAGAAGATATTGCCCGACTTCAAAACCAAATGGCCTACATCCAAGACGATGTAGCTAAAACAGGCTCCTCTATTAAAACCGACGCTAGCAAGAAAACCGCGTCGATCAATTCTAAAATAGAGAAACTAAACCTTGAGATTCAGAAAATGAAGGGGGAGTTAGATACGCTCCGGGTCGGGGTCATTACAGGAGAATTGCCTGGTACCGGAGCGGAAAATGAAAATTCCATTGCCAAAACTATCGCCCAGATTATAGAACGCATGGATCTTATTGAAAAAAGTCAGAATAAAGTTCTTGACGCCATAGCAGAGGTTGACAAGAAAGGGAAAAAGTCCAAAAAATCCCGAGAGCGTCCGAAGTTAAAAACCCTCAAAGCCCTGCGGCAGGCCTTTGCCAAAAAGCATTATCTTTATATTGTTGAAGATGCCAAGCCTATCATTAAAAGAAACACTAAGAACGCCAAGCATGAAGCCCAGTACCTCTATGCAGAAAGCCTCTATAAATTGGGAAGGTTGCGCCCAGCAGCTTTGGGTTTTAATGACTTTTTGGAAATGGGGCCACAAAACCATCTAGCCCATGCCAAGCTCCGGCTTGGAGATTGTTTTCGGCACTTGGGGGATCGTGCCACAGCACGGCTCTATTATGACGAGCTGATAAGCAAGCATGATGGCACAGCAGAAGCAAAGCTGGCTTTGGATCGCCTTAAAAAATTGTAGGTCAATTCCGCAGTTTTCTAACCCATTGATACAGATAAATATAGCGAATCTGCACGCAACTCCCGCAAAGACCATGTCATTTTTTCATAAACACATTTACTCCTGCACATTGCAGGGGACTTGATCAATACCACCGTGCTTTATATAACCCTTCACAAGGGCAGCTATTAACTAAATAATGCCCTTTTCTACTGAAAACAAGGACCTTGGGAGATACTCCGTTGAATATACTAGGTATAGAATCAAGCTGCGACGAAACAGCGGCATCTGTTGTACAAAATGGCTCAAGAGTCCTTAGCTCTGAAGTATTTTCCCAAATCGACACCCATAAGTTTTTTGGGGGCGTGGTCCCGGAAATTGCCGCACGGGAGCACCTTGCTGTCATTCATCCCATGGTGGAAAAAGCGCTAGCCCAGGCAGCCTGCTCCTTGGATGATATTGATGCCATTGCGGTCACCCAAGGGCCTGGGCTAGTAGGAGCTCTTCTGGTCGGCATTTCCTATGCCAAAGGTTTGGCTTTAGCAACTCGTAAGCCCTTGATCCCTGTAAATCATGTACATGCCCATGTCCATGGTGCTCTATTGGGACTGGAGGTAGAACCTAAAAGCCTATTCCCCGCTTTAGCTTTGGTGGTTTCTGGGGGACATACCAATATTTATGCCATGGCAAACCCCCTCAGTTTTAAGCTGCTAGCCGCTAGTATCGATGATGCCTGCGGGGAAAGTTTTGATAAGGTAGCTAAACTTCTGGAACTCGGTTATCCCGGGGGACCTAAGATCGAGAAACTGGCCAAATTCGGTAGCTCTGGCCGCTATAAGATGCCTAAAATGGTCGAAGAAAAGGCAAGACTTGAGTTTAGCTATTCTGGATTGAAAACCCATGTGGTAAACTTAAGGCATCGGCAAAAAGGTATTTTTACCGAACAAGAAAAAGCAGACTTATGCTTTGCCTTCCAGGAAGAAGCCCTTGGCCAACTGGTACGCAAAGTACAATCTGCATTGCAGGGGCATACGGTACGCTCTGTTTTAATAGCAGGTGGTGTCGCAGCGAATCAAAGGTTTCGGGACATGCTCCAGCAGAATATTAATATCCCTGCATATTTTCCCCAGCTGCGGTACTGTTCCGACAATGCAGCTATGATTGCAGCACTGGGATTCTATCAAATAGATGCAGAAAAAGGTTATCACCAAACATACGGCAATCTTAGCTGGGATGCCTTTTCAAGGTATACGTTCGGATAATCAAGGTAACAAGGAAAGATTTTATGGGAAGGCGACAGAGCGGTGGTATCCGGCAGAAAAAATCTTTAGGACAGGTGTTCTTAAATACCGACTGGCCCGTTCGTAAAGTTGTGGATAAAATGAGCGAGTGGAAAGTTAAAAGAGTTATAGAAATCGGCCCCGGCCCCGGTATCCTCACAAGAGCTCTCCTAGATGCTGGCATCTTAGTTACTGCCGTGGAGCGCGACGATCGGTTTGTTGAGAGACTCCATGACTATAGAAACCTGGCTCATCCCGATCTAGCGGCAAGGCTTGAAATCGTGGGGGAGGATATTTTAAAATTTGACCTGGAATCCTGGATCGACCACTCCCATGAAGCTGCTGCCGTTGTAGGAAATATACCCTATAACATTTCGTCTCCTATTATTATGTGGTCACTTCCCTATCTGGACCGCCTTAAAGGCGTTAACTTTTTGACCCAGCTTGAGTTTGCTACTCGCCTCGCAGGTCAAGTGGGAACAAAAGCCTATGGGAGCCTTAGTGTATTTACCCAACTGCGTTCATTAGTATCGATCGATTGTAAAGTCGAGCGAACTTGCTTTAACCCAGTTCCTAAAGTCGATAGCGCTTTAGTCACCTTAAGACCCCGCACCGAAAAACTCAGTCCGAAAAAACTCCGGGCAGTGGAAACCATTACGCGCTCAGCCTTTACACAACGGCGTAAAATACTCAAAAATGCTGTGAAGCAATACCTCGCTGACGAAGCCATGATAGCCCAATGCCCCATCGACCTCAATCGTCGCCCCGACTCTCTACGTCCTGAAGAATATATTGAGCTTGCCAACTTTATCTTCTCTAAAAAGTAATCTAGCTCTGGTCTGGATTGTAAGTATTCTGAAAGCTAAGATCGACAACGACTTCACTATCACAAACCCTGGCCTGGCACGCCAAGCGAATATCAGCATCACTAGGAAGGCCCATCTTCTCGAGCAGAGCTTTCTCATTCTCTTTGATATTTGATAATTGTCCTGAGACTTTGACACCACAAGTACCACATTGACATGAAGCGCAACCGAATACGATATCAACTTTTGCGCGTCGTGCTGCGATCAGCAACTTGGTATCGGTAGGTACATCGATATGAGCTTGGCTAGGAAGAAAAGTGACCTTCGGCATCAGTGTACTCCTTTTGCCAAAGGTTACTTTGGCAATATTATACAGATAAAGCAAATTCCCTTAATACATCGTTCAGCGATGTTTTAAGATCAGTAGATGGTTTACGATCACCAATAATATAAGCACAAGATGTAAATATCTTACCACCCTCAACCGCTTTTTCCTTAGTACCAGGAACCACAACAGCCCGCGCTGGAATTTTACCTTTGCTTTCCTTGATCGTACCACCTCGGGTATCAATAATGGGAGTGGAAGCTGTGATAGTCACATTTGCTGCAAGGACCGCTTCGTTACCAACTTCCACACCTTCAACAACGATCGCCCGTGAGCCAATAAAAGCCCCATCACCTATGATAACCGGTTTGGCTCCTGCAGGCTCTAATACTCCCCCAATTCCCACGCCTCCCGCAAGATGCACCTGGGCTCCGATTTGGGCACACGATCCTACTGTAGCCCAAGTGTCAACCATGGAACCACGACCAACATAGGCCCCTATATTGACATAAGAGGGCATCAGAACAACCCCCTCTTCCATAAAGCTGCCATAGCGTGCTGTTGCCGGTGGCACTACACGAACCTTAAGCTGTTCATAGTTGTTCTTAAGGGGAATTTTATCAAAATAGGAGAAAGGACCCACATCAATTTTTTCCATTTTTGCAATGCGAAAATACATCAGAATCGCTTGCTTAGTCCACGGATGGGTCACCCAGTTATCATTTACTAAACTGGCAACTCTGACTTCTCCTCGGTCCAACAAATCTATAGTCTTTTCAATAGCCGGTGTGACTTCTTCTAAAACAGAGGTATCACCACTTGCTAATCGTTCTGCAGCCTCTTCTATTGTGGCTTGTAATTCTGTTTTATTCATTAAGTCCTCCTTGGTAACGTTTAGTAACAAAATCTTTTGTAATGGACATCGCAGTCTCTATGAGCTCAAGCTCAGGAACAAGGGCGAACCGGACATAGCCCTTTACCCCATCTCCAAGCCACTGTGAAGGGCTACAAATGACACCTTGTTTGGCCAAAGATAAACAAAAGTCCACATCATCATCGTTATGGGGAAGGCGACACCATATATAAAACCCAGCCTGAGGCTTTTGATCGACCAAGCCCATTTCATGCAACCTAATAAAAGCGACGTCCATGCGCTCCGAAAAAATTTTACGACGCCGCTCCACATGGGAGTCATCCTGCCAAGCCGTTGTTGCCGCTTTCTGGATGGGTAGGGGCGTCGCCACACCAAAATTAGCTCGCGCTTTAGTTACAAGCTCAATCAGTTGCTTATCACCAATAATAAAGCCACTGCGATAACCCGTGAGTCCTGACCGTTTCGACAGACTCATAAACGACAAGGTTTTCTCCATCCCAATTTCAAGTATATGAACAGGACGATTGCCAGTGCCCTCCCAGCTACTATCATATATGTCCGTATAACAGTCATCGGTTAGCAAAATAACATCATTTTTATGGCACCAACTTTGAATCTTCTCCAGTTGCTCACGGTTTATTAACGCTCCTGTAGGATTGTGAGGATAATTAATCCACAATGCCGTAGCACGCTTCTGAATTTGCGCTGGTAGCTTCCAAGGCTGAATAATATAACCCTCTGATTCCTTTAGATCCACAGGCACAGGAATACCGCGCGCGAATAGGGCCGAGCTACGGTATACAGGATAACCTGGATTGGGGAACAAAATGTGATCTTTGGAACCTCGGCCTACTAAGCTTAGGGCGATATGAAAAACAGCCTCTTTGCTACCGTTGGTAGGAAGAATATCGATATCATCCCGCTTATTTATGCCAAATCGGCGATTACAGTAACCCCAAATCGCATCCCGCAGTTCATCACAGCCGCGAATCGATGGATACTGGCTTATGGCAGGGACAGCATTTTTTAAGGATTCGCGGATGGGCTCCCAGGTAGGGACTTGTGGATCACCGGTTCCAAAATCATAAACGTCTACATTTTGAGCCTTGAGCTTGGTACGAATTTTTGCCAGTTCTTCCATCGGATAAGCTGGCAGGTTTAACGTGATGTCATTCAGCATAAATCGTCCTTTGGACTAATAGGGGGAACCAAGGTTATTTCTTACTTCCCAGAGTTCAGGAAACAGACGCTTTTCAAGAGTTGTCGCTAAGTATTTCGCTCCTAGGCTCCCTCCTGTCCCTGACAATGAACCTATCATTCGTTCCACCATCATCATATGTCGATAGCGCCAGATGATAAATTGCTCATCCAGGTCCATTAGAGCTTCTAAAACGGCGTAGATTTCGTAGTTTTTAAGATGATCCTGATAGATTTTGGTATAGGTTCGAATGATTCGCTCATGGGGTTGGTGCATCTGGCTGACATCCCGAGCGATAACTTCATCGGGGATATCGTAGCCAGCACGGTGCATATAACCTAAGAAACTGTCGTAAAGTGAAGGGGCTTTGAATGCTGCTTGCAATTTCTTTGTGGTTTCGGGCTCATGAACAAAATACTTAAAGTAACCTGGGTTTTTAAGCCCAAGCAAGAACTCCAAAACACGAAATTGGTGGGATTGAAAACCACTTGCCGGGTTGAGCAGGCTTCTAAAGTGATTAAACTCGTCAGGAGCCATCGTCTCTAGCACATTAATTTGCTGTATAAGAACCTTCTGAATGGCATCAACCCGTTTTAATGACCTTAGTACAGGCAATATTTCATTTTGATCAACAAACTTCTGGCACCGGTAGATTTCATGAAGCACCTGCTTAAACCATAACTCATAAACTTGATGAATGATGATGAATAAAGTTTCATCATGGGCCTTAGGCTCCGTCAGCTCTTCCTGCAAGCTAAGCAGTTCGTGAATTTTAAGGTATTTGTCATATGTTAATGTGTCTTTGTCCGGTTTGATGAAACCATTCTCATTATGCTTTTTTTGGCTCATTTAAAGTCCTATCAAATGATTGAGTTCCTCCATTTTCACGGACTCCCGTAAGAAAAACAAGGCTATTAGCGGGCGTAGGGCTCGGTGCCCCAGAATAAAACCGGTGTCTGGTGTTTCCTTAATCTAGAACTGCCAGCCATTCCATCTTTTCAGTATGGGGGAACATGTCAAAAGATTCTATTTGGCGAACCTTTTTCCCGGTTTTCATCAGTTCTTCCAAATCCCGAGCTAAGGTCTCCATTTCACAAGATACGTAGATAACGCGAGGCCCATGCTTTTTCATGGTTTCCTTCAAAAACTCCCTTACCTCTGCTGAAAGCCCTTTACGCGCAGGATTGACCACTACTAACTTGGGAGCTTCCGCCCAGGAGGGAAAGTACTCGCTTACCGACTCTACCCTTCCGGATAAGAACTGTGGTGGGTTTTCAATTTGATTGCGGACCACATTTTTTTGGGCATCGCGGGTCGCTTGCGGGTTCTCCTCCACCCCTATCGTGTTAAAGCCACCTTGTGCTAAAAGCATAGAAATCTGTCCCGTTCCACAATAGAGATCCCAAGCCACAGAGTGTCCATTATCCTGCCCCGCAATATGGGCTACCCGACGATAAATCAGCTCTGCTTGCCAAGGATTAACCTGGAAAAAGCTTGTGGGGCCAATTTCAAAGGAAAAATTACATAGCTCTTCACGCAGGCGATCAGCGCCCGCTAAACGCTTGGACAAAGTCCCAAAAATCGTGTTTGTCCGCTCTCCATTCACGTTAACATGAGCTGAGCTGATGGTATGACCCAGATTGCGCAACTTTAAAACCATAGCCTTCAGTTCGTGCTTTTTTACGTCTGACGTACATACGAAAGTCACCATCAGCTGCTCGGTTAAGTGGGAAGCTCGTATAGCAAGATAACGCAAATCCCCCTGGTGAGAAGCCTCATCATAGGGTTCTAAGCTCGAAGCTTCCAAAGCAGGTTTAAGATCCTTTATCAATCTGTTGATGCTCTGCCTATGGAGGGGACAAAATGAGATATCCACAATTTTATGGGAGTTGGGCTGAAACATGCCAATGGCAAAACGTTGGTT
The DNA here is from genome assembly GCA_050293845.1 of Pseudobacteriovorax sp. Classification (GTDB taxonomy): domain Bacteria; phylum Bdellovibrionota_B; class Oligoflexia; order Oligoflexales; family Oligoflexaceae; genus DT-89. Next base: position 17,205 of record JBNKNM010000057.1, read on the forward strand.
GGTATCTTTAGTATTCAGGGCCTGACTAGATGGGCGCACAGCTAATTTTGCATGACAACGGTACTCTAGAGACTTTGGTGAGCCTACGACTGGTTCCACCTGAGCACCATCTATCAGGTTTAACCGCTTAAGATGATCTATGCCATTCTGATACTTCTCTTGCAGTCTAGACTCGAAGCTTTGATTAATGTATTTGCAAGCCTGGCAGGTTTTTGCGATACGGCATACAAGTTTTGTCGAGCCATCTTTGGGCTTGTGTCGGCTGTGGTCTTGTTTCCACCGTGGGCTGCGGTATATATTAGCTTTAGATTTCGGTTGATTATGTGATGTCATGGCCAGATTTTTGTCCTAATCTATCGGCGGAATTGCAAAAAAGTCTAGATACCATTCTTTTTGGCTCAGAGAAATAGCATTTTTTTGCTTCTCAAAGACTACTTACCTGCATTTTCCCAAAGGTATCACAACATTATTAGGTTCTTGAGGGTGTGTTTTTAACATTCCACCAGAACTCTGCCCTACAACCTCCTTCTAGCATGAAAATACAGCAGGTAGAAACAGGGGAACTCAACTATTCAGATCCCGGTTAGAATATCCAGTCTGTCAAATCCTTTGGTGGGGTCTTGTCAATGTTGCGACTAGCTCGCCGAAATATTTTCACACCCAGCCTTTTTGTATAATGACGCCAGGTTTCCCACTCATTTCCGAGGGTTTTTACAGTATAGGGTGTATTCGGTGACTTTGACCCTTTGGAGAAAGTATACTCACCAAAAAGGTATGTGGCCGTATGCCGAATCCAACGAAAGTTAACCTGATTACTAGTCCCCTTTGGCAGGTTAAAGAATACCAGCATATCACCATATTTCAGATCGCTTTTTTGGGGATCAACCTCGTAAAAGTGCCTATTGATAGCACGCCAGAGTTCGTCATAATTGATCATCGCTCGATGATAACCTTTTTCCTCCTTAACATTCACCTCTTCAGAACGAGTCAGCATTTGATCATGAAAGGCTAAGGCGGCATGAAAGCAGTTGGGTCCCCGAAATACAACATAACGTTTCGCCATCTTTCTAGCAAAGCGTGGCAGCAAGTCACGATGTAAAATAAGATCCTTATTGCTTCTTAATTTTTTACTAATCCGCATCCTCTGAGTTCCCGAGAGGAACAGCTTCATCTGATTCAAAAATTCTCGTCGTAATTTGCGATTCGCATTCAGCTTTTTTGTCAATACGGTAACATCATAATGAACTCTTGCCATGGCTTTGCTAATGCCTTTTAAGCGAAAATTTCGCAGCTCATCCTTTGGAATATCAATAAGATATCTGCTCTTTTCTTTCTTACCCGCAATTCTTTCTTTAAAAAACTCCTCCACGTGCTGTCGCCGGCTTTTCCTTGCCACTTGTAAGATCAGATCATGAAACTTTTCTTCATTATGCGGTACATATACCTGCACCGGATCGACTCGTTCGTCTTTGCTGAAGTTGATAGCCCGAATTTTTAACTTGCGCAGGGGGATATCCACTTTCAATTCTTTTGTCACCAGCGGCAGCTCTATACTGGGTTTAAGATCCTTCAATTCTTTAGTGAAAGGAATCAGTGATTTTTTATACTCTGTAACACTCCACGACTCTGTGGCAGTGAGTAGTAGTAAAGTGAGAAGCCATCGCATCGACAAGTTCATGGTTCCCCTAACCCTTAATTGAACCCATTTTCTCTTACGGAGTGGTCAGCTGATCGGCTTTTTTTAAACAATCTTTAGGAGACCTTATAGGAGAAAGCTCGGCAAAAATTTCATTATCTTATTGGTTTATAATCGAGTTACATAGGCATGTGCCGTAAGCAAGATTCAGCGACTCAGGGAGTTTGACTATGACGACCGTTTTGATTGTAGATGCATGTAAACCTAGCCTTGTGATGACTTCAGAAGTGTTTAAAGATAAAATGTCGGGCACTATTGTTGATATCGCTCAGTCGGGAAGGGAAACTATTGAATACCTAACTGAAAAAACTCCCGATCTTTGTGTAATCGATTTCGACTTACCAGATGTGGATGGCCCTTCCTTAATTGAAGCCATGAGAAGAGTTTTTTCAGGTCCGATTCTGATGACAGCCTATCCCGATGCCATGGTTGAAAAAGCTGTTACTGACCATCTTTTCGCCTGCAATGATGCTAGTGCTTGGGTTCCCAAACCTATTAATTTTGATGATCTAAGCGCTAAAATTGACCGCTTTCTACTCGATGGTTACCGTCTGGGAAAACGCTTCAAAAGTGATATAGAAACCCAATTAGTTGGCAAGGCATCGGGGCGTGGCAAGCGCGCCCCCAAAATTGGTGGCAGGGTAGTCAATTTGAGCCTCGGCGGAGCCCGGGTACGTGTTGAAGGTGCTATGAAAATTAAAAAAGCCCAGGAATTGACTATGTCTTTGGCTTTGCCAGTACAGGACCCACGGAAGTCGGCTTCGGGACGCTTGACTGTGGGAGAAACCAAAATAAAAGCCACTATTGCTTGGTCTGCCAACGGGGAGATAGGCTTGCGTTTTATGCGCTTAACCGATGTCCAAAAAAGAGGATTGGAAAATTATTTCCGCGATAAAGTACCAGAGTAAACAAGAGCAAAGCAATCCACCTCACGCAATCCAAAAATGTTGTTAAGCTTTTGCCTATTGTTCCGATCTCACTCTGTACGTCCTTCCCGATATTGGAAGATATATGGCTGATAAAAAACTAGATATCTTAGATCAGTTTGAAATTGGTGGAAATTTCTTCGAACTTATCGAATTTTCCCTCGTCCGAAGAATGCCTAAAAACCAAGTTTATGTTGGGGTATACGGTGTCAACGTAGCAAAGGTGCGAGAAGTTGTGCATATGCCCAAGATCAATCCTTTAGCCTCATCTGTAGAGGGGGTTGCCGGTATTTTCGAATTACGAGGCATTCCCATCCCTGCGGTTAACCTCAATAAGATTCTTGGTGATTATGAAGCTCCCATTACTCAAGATCAGCAAATTATTGTAACAGAATTTAGCCAAAAACGAGCAGGCTTCATCGTCAGCCACACCCATCGCATCAGGAGAGTTTCTTGGGATAAGGTCCTGCCGCCATCGACTGACTCGTCATCGTGTATGACAGGCATGATTCTCTTAGAAAACAATGAGTTTCTCTTCATTTTAGATTTGGAAAAAATATTAGCCGGCTTAGAGTCTGTCAATCAACCCCAACCCAACATCTATGCTCAGTCTGAATTCAATCAACCATCAGCAGATAGCAACAAGCCGATTGATAGAAACTCCCTTGGGATTCTAGTGGTCGACGACTCCAAATTAATTCTGAGTAACCTTAAAAGGGTATTATCTGGCAAGGGTTTTAGGGTTATTACGGCAAACAACGGCCAAGAAGGTCTTGGTATTGTTGAAGCCATACTATCAGGTGATAAAAAATATGGCCCCATCCATGCCATTATCACTGATATTGAAATGCCTAAAATGGATGGCTTGACTTTCATTAGAAAAATGAGAGAAAATCCAGACTTGCAGTCGCTACCCATTCTCCTGCACACTTCTTTGGATGGGAAAGCTACCCAGGCTGCTGCTAAAAAAGTAGGAGCTAATGGCTATGTAATTAAGAACGACATTGATAAAATTATAAGTTATCTTGATCGCTTTTTTGAAAGCAGCCCCATTGCCATTGGAAGCTAGCGATTGTACTTAAGAACACCTCGCATTTTCATCAGCATCATCATGATCCTTTTGGTAGCAGCTTGCTCGCATTTTGTTTATCAGCAGAGCGCTGCCATCACAGGTCAAGACCTTTGGCAGGTGGCTTTAGGAATCAACCTCTGCCTAGCTCTAACCTTAACCTACCGGGCCCCCCTTCCTCCGCAAAAGAATTTTATTAAGCAATGGCCGTGGTTTTTACCTGGTCTTGGTGTGTTATTTACATCATGGCTTCTATCTTACATAACTTCGGGATATCTGCTGCCCTCCCTGGAGCAACTTTCCATAGACGACCTATGGTTTGTGACCTTAATCCCTATTGTTGAAGAGGTGCTTTTTCGTGGACACGTCAGCCGACTATTACGCTCCAGGCACGGTGTTTATCTAGGCTGCTATCTCTCTGGTATATTTTTTGCGCTCCTCCACAACCCCTTTTCTTTCCTAGAACTCTCTTGGGGAATTCCATTGGGACCATTACTTTTGGCATGGTTATGTGATTTTCTGTATTTAAAGTCGAAACATATTTGCTTCTCGATATTTTTTCATGCAAGCTGCAATGCATCGGCCATGATTTTTCAGTCGATGGACCCAAAATGGCTGGAATATCTGCACCTTTTATATCTTGGAAATTGAGATCAATGGCTGACAACCCATCAAAGCACGCTGAAAAAAAAGCCAAAATGCTTTCCCGTGTCGTTTGCATCTGTAAGGGCATACCCCTATCAAAGGTCCTTGAAGGACTGGAAGGTTCTGATACCGTTGCAGAAGTCAATCAAAAGGTCGGAACTGGATGTGGTGGCTGTCAAGGAGAGCGTTGTGGTCCTCGTATTAAAATACTGATCCGCAAATACAAGGAGCAGCATAAAAAATAGCATCTCGACTCAATATGCAGGCTGGTTATTTGGGATGACAATCATCGATTATGTGAGCGACTGCAGACTTAAAGCTATCTGCCACCCGCCAAGGATCACTATGTAGAGGATATTGCCTTTGCATTTGGACACCCTTCAAAGGCATTGGGAAGCTCATCCCACATTCAATATCCGATTGCTTATCGCCTATTATATAAGAATGGGTAAGATCGATGGGTCTTTCCCTAACAGCTTGCTCAAGAAGCCCAGATGCGGGCTTACGGCAGCGGCAGGTGATGTTAAAGGGACTAACACTCCCTGCAGGATGATGAGGGCAGCTATAAAAAGCATCAAGCTGAACACCATAGGGTCGCAGCTGGCGCTGGATTTCCTGATGGCACGCGTATACTGCCTGTAAACCAAATAACCCGCGCGCTACCCCCGACTGATTCGTCACCACAAGAAGCCAAAAACCAGCCTCCTGCAATTGCAACAAGCCTTCTCCCACATCGGGGAACAGCTCGATGTCCTCAGGCTTATGGACATAGCCATGATCATAAATCAGCACACCATCCCTGTCAAGAAAGACGGCTGGCTTACTTTTTATCTTTGCCATAGGCGATCATCCAAGTTCTGTCTTCTTCTCTAAGCGCGAAGGGAGCTCCCAGCTTAATGGCAGCACGGTAAGAGCTTACAACTTCAGAGTTTGATTCCCCAGAGGACAGCATGTAATTGACCTCTTTGATTTTCGACTCCAACTCCCAATAGTTTCTGATAGGGAGCAGTAATTCTACCACCTTGCCAATCTCATTGAAGCCCTCAATAACCTGATTTTGAAGGTATAATTGCTGCTTGCCACAAATCAAAAACTTTCGAATCATGCCAATCTACCTCTCTAACTATCCACCTTTTTTTTGGCAGCTTTTTTCTTGGCAGCCTTTTTGGTAGGCGATTTTTTAGTAGTTGCCTTTTTGGTAGCTGCCTTTTTCTTACTTTCCGCTTTCTTTGTAGCCTTCTTTTTTACGGACTTGGTTTTTGTTGGTTCTGCACTTTCTTCCGGCTCAGACTCTTCTGCAGCTGCAGTTTCCTCTACCACTGGTGGTTTAGCTTCTACGTCAGGTTTAGCTTCTACGTCAGGTTTAGCTTCTACGTCAGGTTTAGCTTCTGCATTCTCAGCGATTTCTTCTTCAGGAATTTCAATTTCGTTCTGCACCATATGATATACGCGTTTCCAAAGAGTCTTATCCTTGCGCAGCCACGCCTCAAAGAGCTTCCGAGCGGGACGGTTGATAAGAGCTTCCTGCATAAAGAATTCTGCGAAGGCTTTGGGTTCTTTTTTATCTTTTAAAACCGCTATATACTGGGCGAGAATCAGCAACTCGGAGCCTCTGGCTCGTAAAACAAGAGATCCTTGGACCGGGATGAGTTCAACTGGGCTCACAGTGTTTCCTTTCGTTATTTTCTTGATTGGCAGTTTGCATCACTACCCGAAATATTACCTTCATTCTCTAACCGTCCCGCGGCATTATGCCGTGATCGGTATACTTTAAAGGGGTAACGACTTTCCTTGCTCTTGGGACTATATCCAAGAACCTCCTTTAAAAAGAATCCCTTGAAGAAAGTCAATATCCTTTCAAAATCAGCGTTTAAAGAACTATCGATTTCCAAATTATGGCAATCAACCAGCAAATTCCAAGCTGAATGCCATTGCATCAGGTTATTGGTAATCTTGTCTTTAAGAACATTAAGCTGCTCACGGCTACTAACGACAGCGGGTTCACTAAAAGAAATCTCCATCACATGCTGCTGAAAATGGTTCTGAATCTGAATGCTACTGCGAAAATCTCCCGGCTGCCTTGGTTTTACCGTACGAATACCTACCCTCTGGAAGGCATCATCACGATCCTTAGCAACTGCGAAAGGTAGCAAATCAGCCACGCTAGGATCGAGACCATAAATGACCGCTGTCTTGAGAAAAAACCCTGACAAGAGTTTTTCCATCCGTGCAAAAGCACCTTTAAGATCTTGGCCCTCTGCAGCAGCTATAATCAAGTTATCGCCATTAATAATAGCCTTGTAAGGTGAGTGCCAACTGCTCAGCCCCTTAAGCCAGGCTTGACGCCATTGCAGAACATCGTCTTCATTAGCAATGGTGGTTTGCTCCGTAAAACTGATTTCAAGATATTTTTGCTGATAATTATGCTCAAACTGCAATTTCATGGTTACATTCCAAGCATCATCGATACCCGTTGCTTTAAAGCTGGGTATGATCGTTCCTGAGCAGGGACTCCATTAATATAGATAGCGGGAGTACCTCGAATATTTAATTCTAAACCCTGGTCCACATCGGCTTTGATTTTATTGAGAATATCCTGAGACTGCATGCATTCCTTATATTGCGCTTCACTGATACCACTTTCCAAAGCCCAAAGCTTTAGCCTATTGCTATCCAGCTTATCTTGGTTGGCATAAATCTTATCATGCATGGCCCAGAAATTTCCATACTGACCAGCACATCTAGCTACCTTTGCCGCCTCGCAGGCATACTGGTGCAAATCCCCGCTTGATTTATTGCAGCCCTTATCGAGGGGAAAATTTTTGTACACCACAAGAATTCTATCTCCAAATTCTTGCTCTAGGGCCTTCAAGGTCTGCGCTGCATCCCGGCAAGCGGGGCATTGAAAATCGGCAAACTTGACGATGACTACTTTAGCACTATCCCCACCTTTACGATAATCCTCACCCAACCCAGAGTAAGGTGATCGGTTGATCTCGATTTTATAGCCCTGAACGGTTTCAAGAAGCTTCTTAATTTCTTCGCTCGACTGTGGCAAGTCAGGGGTAAAGTTACTGCGATTAGGCATGGGTTCCATAACCTGAAATACTGTCACGGACCCTAGAAGGGCAATAAGCATGTAAAAAGCTCCGTTATAGAGCCCCTTGAGACTCCAGGTGGGTGGAATTTCTTCCCGTAAAAAAAAGGTCACAAGGACCTGAATTAAAGTGACACTATAGACTCCCATACAGCTGAGACATAAAGAGCCCACCTGAAAATAAGAAATCAAGAAAAGAGCAATGGAAGTCACCACGCCTAATCCAGTCATCAAAGCATATGTAGGCATGGTGTCTTTTTTGTATTCTTCTTTCACAAAGCTAGCAATAAGGAGAAGCATGAGCCCCAAAAAATAACCAATCCCGTAAAGACCTAGGGGATTGCCCCAGGGGTCTTCACTAAAGGAACTATTAGCTACGTCATCACAGCTAAAGGTCTGGTTAATATTACAAAAGGCATCAGTTTGGCCTGCTGTTTTCAATTCTATATGGTGCTGCAACGAATAGAAACTAATGGCAAGTCCGATTACAGCTAGAATAATGCCTAACACGGCAAGGGTACTTGGTTTTTTCAATTCTGCAGTTTGATCAACCACCGCTATCTCCTCTTGGGTTGTGATACTATATCGCTACTCCCATTCCATCTCCAGTAGCACACAAAGGGCCTAGTCTAAGTGCTTATCATGGCTAGGACAATGGAGTTCTACAAGAAAACCGATAATTACCCAAAAGTCATACTAATTGCGCGTCATAGAATCAAGCTCTCACTTTTGGAAGAGGCATTTATGGAGTACCATACCAGTCAGACGCAACAATCTATGCTTAAAGTAAACAATGCCGATTACAAACTCGTTTGTACCTACCAGGTCTTACTGGAAACGCCACCTCCGTTGCTTGACATAGACCAAGCAACCCCGATAATTAGAGCAAGAATAGCAAAGATGCAATAACCTGGGTGCATGCGTGTCTTTGGGGAGTGATTTACATGTCACAAAGACAGTTCACCAACTTTATAATTGTATTTCCCGGTAATCTAGAAGCAATATACTTGTAGAAAGTTATGACATTGCAATAGGATGTAGCATGATCAACAAACGACTCCTTACCACTCTAACAGTAGCAACAATAGGAACTTCTGCATTAGCACAAGAAAAGGTTGGAGAAATCTTTGATACCGATCGTATTGAAAGACGTGTCGAGGCGAGGGACTACAGCTTCTTTTCCTTCGGACCTAATAGCCTAGGAAACCTTGAAGCTGACGGCGCTGGGCAAAGTATAACCTATGGGCACATTTGGGAAACGACTCCCTATGCAGGTATCACACTTGCGGCAGATGGTGGCTTCAACTTTGGTGATGTTAAAGCATCAGTAATTTCTGGAACCCTGGGAGCCAATTTTTACCTGACACCAACGGCTCTATCGCCATACGTTGGCTTTGGATTTGGCTATGGTGCCGCAGCATCTGAGACTAAAGGGATCGATAACGTAGGCGGATGGGCTGGAAAAGCCAGCCTTGGCATAGCTTTTTTCCGAACTTCAAGTGCGCAAATGCACATTACCGCACAATATCTCCATATTTTTGCCGACAACAATAAAGGGGAACCTAACCACGCATCTCTTTCCCTAGGTGTTGCATTTTAATGGAAAGCCGGTGATGAACCGATCGGTGGGCACAAGGCATGTTGCGAATAAGCGAGAAATCAGGATTATCAAAAAGCATGATCCTGCAAAAAATTTTGTAAGAACTATAGAAACTAAAGAAGAAAGTTTCAAAATGAGTATTCTCATGGAAAGCGTCAGTGTAGATAGAGTTGACGGAAGCTTACTAAAAAACACATTTTTCAAACAAAATAGCTCCACGAAAGATTTAGCAGTTTTGCTTCCTGGAGCAGGTTATCCATGCAGTGGACCATTGTTATATTATTCTACAAATTTATTATTAGAAAGGAAATACGATGTCCTCAATGTAGATTATGATTACAGATTCCATCCACCTAAGGATAAAAGAAAAGACTACTTGTACACGGATATTGTAAATTCAATGAATAGTGTTGCTAGCAATAAGTATTCAAGAATGGTAATCATTGCAAAATCCATAGGAACAAGAGGTCTCGCTTACGTACTAGAAGAAAATAACAAAAATATCTTTTGTAACGATACAAAAATAATATGGCTAACTCCCGGATGGGATTGTGATCTAACCTACAAAGCTATGAAAAAATCTAGATTCCCTGGACTTTTTGTTATAGGAAACTTAGATCCATTTTACTCGAATGAAAAAGTAGCGGAACTAAGGACATTGGGGAATGAGGTTTTAGTCATTGATGGTGCCGATCACGGTATGGACATAGTAGATAGTGTCGAAGATTCCATTGACTGCATGAAAACTATTCAAAAAAGAATACAGACATTGCTTTGAACATTTAGAAGTTGAGCATGGCATTGAAACTATTCTTACTAAATGGGACAGATTAATCGTTATCAATGCTAAACCTTCCGTCATTAGTTTTCTCAGGATTAAAATATGCTGGAATTAAGACCTAATTGTGAAAATTGTAATAAAAGTTTGCCGCCAGAATCTACGGAAGCGATGATATGCTCTTATGAGTGTACTTTTTGTAAATCCTGTGTAGAAAACATTTTGAAAAATGTTTGTTCAAACTGTGGAGGAGGTTTTTGCGGGAGACCAATTAGATCTTCACAAAACTAGAAAATAAAGTGGTTGATTAATCTTCTGGAGACCCTCCCCCTTTACTTATTAGTTACTGAAAACTTACTCCGAAAATATTGCAATTCTTCTCAAACATGTTTTCGAAGAAACGCACTTTCGCTATATTTAAAATGGTTATGGTAATTATTAATTACTCTTGCCGGGAGGCTTTACCCTTGGCTTCTTATGACAAAGCACAGCAGGTGTCATGCGCAAGGAAGAAAACTCTGCCTTGCCATAAGGAGGCGAAAAACACCCTTTTGACCAATCCGCAAGCAGACGAAAATACCCCTCTGCGTAGCGGGTGTATTTGCGCATCCCATCTACACTTTCGGTGAATGCGACCATGCCGTGATCCGTATTGGGAAATACTACAATATCTATGGGTTTGCCTGCTTTACGAAGACTCATTAGTCGCTGTTTTGTTAGTTCCGGCGGTGCTTCCGGTTCTGTCAATTTTCGTTCTTGAATTAAAGACAAAAAGAAGCGCACTTCTCAGTTCCTGAGAAATATCAGAATTTGGTGTTTGAGGTAAGAGAGTCGGCATCGCTGACAGCCTCTTTTACCCCATCCTTAA
>JBNKNM010000058.1:0-27705 GCA_050293845.1 Pseudobacteriovorax sp.
AGGTTTAAGGATGGGGTAAAAGAGGCTGTCAGCGATGCCGACTCTCTTACCTCAAACACCAAATTCTGATATTTCTCCTTTGTGGCTGATGTTATCAGCTTAAATGCGATAGATAAGTTAGTTGAATTTGTAAAAAGCAAGTATAAAAAAGTTGATATCCTTTTTGTAAACGCTGGAGTATTTCAACCTGCACCTATAGGGCAAATTAGTGAAGAGGTGTTCGATAATCAAATAGGGATTAACTTCAAGGGAGCATTGTTTACTGTGGAGAAATTTCTACCTATATTGAGCGAAGGAGCATCGGTTATCAATTTATCGTCTATAAATGCTTATACAGGAATGCCAAATACGGCAGTGTATGCAGCTTCAAAGGCAGCTCTAAATTCATTTACCAGAACTGCTGCCACAGAACTTGCTCCAAGAAAGATTAGAGTCAACGCCATTAACCCTGGTCCCATTGAGACTCCCATCTTTGAAAAAACAGGTATGACAGCAGATCAATTAAAGGGACTTGCTCAGGCCATACAAAATAGAATTCCTTTAAAACGCTATGGAAAGCCTGAAGATGTTGCTAATCTTGTTTCATTTTTAGCGAGCGAAGAGGCCAGTTTTATAACTGGATCTGAGTACAATGTCGATGGGGGAGCCAATATAAATCCCGTATTATCTTAGTCTAAAACGCTAGAAAAATAGTGAGTCCTTATGCGATAGAGCTAGGTGCATTTATATATCGGTGTAGGTTGTCTAGAGATAGCTGACTTAAGATCTGTATGCCGCTAAAGTCTTTATGTTTTTACCGGTTTTAGGCAATTAGTGCTAAATTTCAGATTTGATGAGAAAATTTTAGATAAAATGAGAAGCGACGATAAGATTAGAAGCACTCTCATAAGCGACGAACTCTATCTAATTGCCCATAAGGAATATTCATGGTCAAGCTTTTTGTCACCTTACTTCTAGTCGGAAATATTTCTTCATGTCGTGTCGCCTATGAGGAAAAGAACCCTTATGTCTACGAATCTGCGGATTTCAATTTTTTTAAGGCTTACTTGAATGATAATGAGACTAAACAAGAAACCGCCTATACCCTTGTCAACCATTCATATCCCATAGAAGTAACTTTAAGAGACGATGGCTCATTTTACTACTATTTGGATAACCTGGGGGATGGCTATGGCACCTGGAAGCATGAAGATAATCATCTAAGCCTTTATGCTGAGAGAGATATGTTCATTATGAAGTTATCTATTCACCGGGCCGAAGGGGTTTCTATGCCAGTCATTGAGTTTCGTGACAGATTTGGGCCCAATTTTCTTGAACTCGAAGAAAAGCTCTAGAACTACAAGTACAAAATGTTCGTGGTAAAATAATACTTACCGCTTACCCTGAACATCGATATTATCGGCTTTGATAGCGGATGACAGCCTTAAAAAGGGACCTAGCCGGTCCCTCTTAATTCTTAATGATCACCTTCCAAGGCATTCGCTAACAAAGGATCGGCAATGGGTAGCATCGGAAACTTTTTTGCAAACCACATAAAACAAGTGGCAAACAGCCCCATCATACCGAGAAATACACCTAACTCTATCAGTGGAAATCCAAGTTCGCCCTCGACCAAAGTTGGCATCACAATAAGCATATAGCTCATCCACTGGGCTACAAGAATCAAGACCGCTAAGGGAATTGTGACCCAAGCTGTCCATTTAGCAGCTTTGAAAACCAGAGTATATAGAGGAACCACAAAGCCTAAGATAGGCACTGCAATGACAAGGTAGATCCAAGGTTCATGCAGTCTTTCTAGAAAGTACTCTGTTTCCTCGGGAACGTTACCATACCAGTAGGTCAGTACATGCGCATAGGTTAGATAAGCGAAAAAAATGGTGAAACCATGCATCAACTTACCAACATCATGGAACTGCTGACGCTGAATGTACTTGCCTACGGTTGAGTTCTTAAGCGCAAACATCACCAACAGCAGAGACGCCATCAAAGTTTGCATCATAATCGCGAATTGCCATCCTCCCCAAAGTGTTGAGAACCAAAGGGGAGAAAGTGACATAATCAAATCCATACAAAGAAAAGTAAAACCAACCCCGTAAATAATAAGAATTGGTGCACTCCAAAACTTTACTTTTACCTTAGCTTCTTTAGCAAAAGCGTGAGCCTGCTCATCTTGACCGTCGATCATCAACTGGTCGCGCTTTAAGCTCATCTTAAACTGCCATGTGGATACCCAAAGAAATAACAAAAGTATTATACTCACACGGATATACATCCAGTGAGGTTGTAAATAGGCATCCTTACCATGGAAGTGCTTTAGAATTGACGGATCTTTGATCCAGCTATATACCGCCCCAGCATCGCCGAAATCTACAGCCACAAATATAATAAAGAGGAAAAATAATCCAATAGCTACCGGAACAAAAACTCCAAACCCTTCCTGGATTCTCCGAATAGGTCGTGCCCAATGCGCCCCGATCACGTCCTGCATTGCAGAAAAAGCCATACCTCCCAAGCCTAAACAAAAGAAGAAAAAAAGGTTAAATAAGAAGGCTCCCCAAACTCGGGTACCCATACCTTCTTGGGAAAGTCCGAACCCGAGGCTAGCAACACCGATAACAATGAAAGCAAGAGCGCTCATTTTTAACGGCGCGGGGGCATCTATAAAGAATGATTTTCGTTGCTCATAAACGTCTTTAATGTTCATAGATTACCCCTATTTCTGTAACGTACGCAGATGGGCGATGATCTTCCATCGCTCTTCTACTGATATCGCATGGCCATAGGAAGGCATCATCGCCCCACCTTGACTAATCTTCATAAAGAAAAATCCATCTTTTCGTGTTGCAAGATCCGATCTGGAAATATCAGGAACCGCAATCGGGTAAGCACTACCAAGAGTTCCTTTACCCTTCCCATTGAGTCCGTGACAAACAGCACAGAAGGTACCAAAAAGTTCTTTTCCTTCTGTCAAAACCATGCCAATATTTTTGGAGCTGGGTGGAAAAGGGCTGCGAAAGTCCCGCTCTGCAATCTCCATGGTTGCCGGATACAAAACGGCATTCACTGGAACCGCGTGCTCAGGGGGATCTATATAGCTTTCCTGCGCCTTAACTGTAGGTGCATCTGCCATATCTGGCATATATTGAAGCTTGGTGGTATTGCGCCCCTGTGGATTACAGGCTACAAAGAACAGCACACTACCAACCAAACATACGCTTTGAATCAATTTACCTTTCATGGACAAAAACCCCTTATTTTGCTTCTATTTCTCGGATTTCTTCCGCGCCACAGACCTTCAACAATTTAGCCTGTTCACCATCAACGGTGGCATTAGGAACAAAAATCCCAAAGCGATCACTTGTAAATCGAACATCCAATACCCGTTGTTTGGGATTGGGAATGCGCCCCATCACCAGCATCCCGATGATAGTTGCGATACCGCCTAATAGAATGGTCAGTTCAAATCCTATGACCACATAGGCTGGAATCGAGTAGATTCCAGCGGTTTTACCACCGACAACTAAAGGCCAATCAAAATCTGTGTAAAGGCATAGCCCAAAACCAAGTATGGTTCCTGTCATAGCACCACAAAGTGTAAACCACTTTACAGCACTTGAGCCAAAGCCACCAGCATGCTCAATCTCATGGTAAGAGGTTGGGCTAAAAACTTCATGACCACCAAAATCACCACGGCTACGAGCTTTCTCCATAGCATCAGTCAGACAGTCTAGATATTGAAAAACGGCAAGAATTCCACCGGGTCTCTTTTTCATTTGAAGGCTCCTCTAAGAGTTTTTCTTTGGGCTTAAAGGTTTAGGCATAATGAGCTTCAACTCAGACATAGACACGATTGGGAAAAATTTACAGAAAATTAAAAACCAAAAAAAGAACCAACCGAAGCTGCCAAATGTCAATCCAATTTCAATGAGAGAAGGTTCGTAATGGCCCCAGGAACCAGGTATAAAGTCTTCCACCAAAGAAGATACAATAATGTTGTAACGCTCAAACCACATCCCCACATTGATCAGTACTGCCACAACCATCGACACGGCCACATTATTGCGAATTCTCTTTGACCACCAAACCATCGGGAAAATACAGTTACAAAACACCATGACCCAAAAATAAAATGCGTAGGGGCCAGTAGCTCGCTTTTCAAAAACAGCCCATTCATAAGGATTTCCAGAATACCATGCCACAAAGTACTCGACAGCATAGGAATAAAATACTAAGGTTGATGTCAAGAGAGTCAGTTTAACACAGGCTTCAAGGTGCTCCTCTTTGATAAATCCTTCAAAGCGGAACATCTTGCGAATAGGTACGAGCAAGGTATAAACCATAGCGCACCCAGAAAGAATCGCTCCAGCCACAAAGTAAGGGGGAAAGATGGTTGTGTGCCAACCCGGCTGTATGGACATAGCAAAGTCCCAAGATACAATACTGTGGACTGAAAGAACCAAAGGTGTTGCTAAGGCCGCTAGGAATCCATAGCCAGCTTCATAATGGTGCCATTGCTTTGCGGTACCCCGCCAACCAAAGGACATGATGCCGTAAACTAGGCGCTTAACTCCTTTGACCCGATCTCGAATAGAAGCAAGGTCAGGCACAAGGCCCATATACCAAAACAGCAGTGAAATTGTGAGGTAGGTTGAAATTGCAAATACATCCCAAACAAGGGGAGAACGAAAATTCACCCAAAGGTTATTGGTATTCGGTAGCGGTGGCATCCAATAGGCTGCAAACCAAAGGCGCCCCACATGAATGAGAGGGAACAAGCCTGCCGTAATAACAGCAAATACTGTCATGGCTTCTGCCCCCCTTGCAACCGTATTACGCCACTTTGCACGAAATAGGAACAAAATTGCAGAAATCAAAGTCCCTGCATGGCCGATACCAACCCAAAATACAAAGTCAGTAATATAAACACCCCAATACACAGGGCTGTTTAATCCTGCAGCCCCCATACCATAAGTAATCTGGTAAGCCCAACTCGCAATACCAATACCAACAAATATGATAGATATCAGCCATGCAAAGTAATAGCTGGGATGTGGCTTCTCTAGATTAGCCAAAATCCCATCATTCACATCCGAGATTGTTTTAGTCCATTTAACTTCATCACTCATTAAGAATGCTCCGCAAGTTTTACTGAGCCGGGCTCCATCCCCAGCAACAAAACAAAGTTAGGGGTTGATTCCCAACCCAACTATTCACCGTGGTGTGCTGCTCCTTCGTCATTCAGAACAACTTTTGCCATGTAACTGGTATTCGGTAATGTTTTGATTCCGAAATGACCATGATCAGGGTCTCCCCCCAGCATGAGATAAGATCTTGCATTACGACGTGCGCGAGCCACCCTTGAGTTGCTATCCTTTAGGTTACCAAATATAATAGCGTCAGTAGCACAGGCCGCTTCACATGCCGTTGTGATTTCACGATCCCTAACGATGCGATTTTCAGCTTTGGCATTATGCTTAGCTTCTCTAATACGCTGCACACAGTAGGTGCACTTTTCCATGATCCCGCGTGTTCTCACGGTAACATCAGGATTCAAAGCGCGAGGGTTACGATCGATAGGACGCTCACCCATCACATTCCACTTGTGCGTAAACCAATTAAAACGCCTTACTTTATAAGGACAAGCATTGGCACAATAACGTGTTCCCACACAGCGATTGTAAGTTTGAACGTTCATGCCTTCATCATCGTGAGTGGTGGCAAAAACGGGACAAACCCCTTCACAGGGAGCATGATTACAGTGCTGACATGCCACAGGCTGGAAGGAAACTGTGGGATTGTCCACACGGCCGCTAAAATAGCGATCAATCCGCATCCAGTGCATCTCACGACCCATCAGAATTTGCTCACGTCCCACCTGAGGAACATTATTTTCTAAGTCACAGGCCACCGTACAAGCACCACACCCACTGCACTTATCTAGGTCGATGGACATCCCCCAGCGATAATCGGGATGCTCTGCAAGATCGGTGTAAAGGTTTGGAACATCGTCTAAGTCTCTCTCTTTACGAGATTCATCGCTTTTACTGGCCTGAGCTAGAGAAACTTCTTTTATGATGTCGCTTCTGTTCGCGATATCGTTATGTTTTTGCTGAGCAGCAAGGCGATATCTCCGACCGGTCGCGACAATCTCCACAACCTGCCCCGATGTCACCGGTTCACCGGTAATGGTATCGTACTCCGCAGATAGAGCTATCAAAGGATCGACACCTATACCAGTAGTTGCACGGCTGATACCTGCTTCGTGGCCATTACCACGAGGTACGGCTATTGTATCAGGATGCAGACCTGGCAAGGGGAAAACTGCCGCTTCAAAGCTACCACCAGCGCCTTTCACCTTCACAACATCATTATATTTTAATCCAAGACTCTTAACTTTTTCAGGGCTCATAGCCACCCAGGTATCCCAAGCAATGGTAGTCATGCCATCACCAGCTTCTTGGAGAACTGGCCGATCAGCTCCAACGCCATCGAGCAACCGTGGGTCTAAGTAAGCTACAAGTTTCATCCCCTTTTGGGAGGACACTGGATTAAATTGAGCCGCAACATCAGCCAGTACAGGAGTGGATGAGCGCTTGCTGATACGACTCAACCAGCCTTTGCGCTGATAGGCCTTAAAAAATGTTTCAAAGTTTAGTTTCACCTGGGAATCACTATGGAATACTTTCCACTTTTCCATCACATAAGCACGGTAATCTTTAAAGCCCATGGGCTTTTTCAGATATGCTGCTGTCCAGAGTAGAATATCTTCCGCCTGCCTTGAGTTTGTGAAAGGTCTGATGGTGGGTTGTACCAAAGACATCATACCAGCCACAATTTCTTCATCACCCCAAGACTCGAGGATATTATGCCCGTTAAGTATAAACTCTGCGTACTTATCAGTTTCACATGGCATCGATTGAATGGAGACAACTGTACTGATATTAGTTAATTTCTCCTTGATTCCCGTGGCAGCCGGTAAGGTAAAAGCCGGGTTCACATTAACAACAAAAAGAACATCTAGAGAATCGGCATCTTTTAGAAAACGAGCTAGATCATTCTCACCTGTGGTCGCTTTCATCCAGCCACGCACAAGGTTCAATGTTTTATTCTCAAAGGCACCTGCTAAAATATTAGCCATTATAGCTGCAAGCTGCAGTAGCGTACCATTTGCAGAGTTTGCCGATGACTCGCCTACCATAATCAGCGTTTTTCTGGTTAAGGCATCTTTTGCTAAGTCCTGGAACAGCTTGTCGCTCAACCCTAAACGAGCTTTGGCTTCTGCCATCAGGCTTTGGTTAGATTTAAGGATAGAGCGAATAATGGCTTTTTCAGCATCAAGCCCTTTGGCTGCAGGATTAGCAATGAGGGCTTCTGTAAGGAGTAGGGCTATGGCCAGTTCATCACCTGGAGCAATCACATGTCTTTCCGAAGTCATACTACCCGTTTGGGTTGTTCTTGACTCAAATTGGACCATGCGACCTTTGCGTCCAAATTTATAGCTCATGTTACTGGCAAAGGCTTTACTCTCATAAATGTGAACAGCGCCGACATCGAGAAAGTCATTACCTATACCAATAAGTAATTCTGTCAGACGTAGGTTCGTCCTAGCAAAGCCATCAACCCCAAAAGCAAGGCGGTAGGCTGCTGCTAATGAGGTCCGCAGATTGTTGGAGTCGTACAGATAGAGATTATCCTCGGACTGACCCATATTCTTTAGGAAGTCACGATAAAAATCACGGCCATGACCTGTTGTGTATTTAGCTAAAATACCGACCTTTTTCGCGGTTTTAAGCTTCCCCGCTAGCCTTTCATAAACTTCATCCCATTTCGCATCACTCTCCCGATTAACACCATAGCGAATCTTTGGAGCTTTCCGGCGATCTGGATGATATAAAGCTTGCAGCTCAGATAGGGCCAATGAAGATATTGATCCTTGGCTTAAAGCGTGACTCTTATTTCCCTCAATGAAAACAGGTCGCCCTTCACGGGTTTTCACAAGAGCACCAGCATTATCAATGGTTGTCGCATAATAGGTAGGGACACCCATGATTTGGTCATTGGGCTGATCGACGTAGGGAACCGCCTTTTCTACGGGTCTTCTTACACATGCAGAGGCGGATGCTAACATCGTACCAGCACTAAATAGCCTCATAAAGTCACGCCTATCGACGGAAAGCTTTGGCTTACTACTGACTGAGTCCTCTCCTTGATCTTCCCCTAATTCCGGCATTACCTCTTCTATATTGGCATAGTAAGGCCCTGGTACAAACTCCTTTGCGGGGGCCTCAAACGGCTGATCACTATCGAGAAAAGCTTCCCTTTCGCTTTCCAAGTAGCGGAGGTCACGATCGTTACTCCTCATATCGATAAATACTCCCTTATATTCACACGGTGCTTTGGTGCTCCGTTTTTTGATTGATGGTTAATAGTGACAAGTTTCGCAGCTAGTTGCTGCTTCATTGCGAATATGACAATCTACACACCATCCCATCTGCATGGACTTTTCTTGCTTGGCAGTCACATTCTTTTTCATGTCTCCATGGCATAGGAAACAAACCTGGCCATCATTAGCAGCCACTTCATCAGCATAGTTTTCCTTAAGCTTGTCACTTAAAATGTGGGGTTTATGGGTGAAGCGTACAAAGTCAGGCATGTCATGTACTTTAGTCCAAACGATAGGCTCTTTTTTATTATACTTCTCTGTCAAATACTTTATCATTGGCCTATCTGTCCGGGCAAAGCGATGGCAACCCATACAGGTGTTGAGAGACGGTATCCCAGCTGTAGGAGACCGCCTAGCGGATGAATGGCAGTATTGACAGGGAATCTGTCTATCCCCGGCATGAAGATTATGCGGGAACTCGATGGGCTGTTCGGGATGGTAACCAACATTATCTACCGTATCTCCTGGGGTCCATAAGCTGGTCCAGAGCTGATTACCACGACAACCTACCTGAAAAAACAAAAGTGCCAAAACGCTGAAAAGTTTCATTGAATGTGAAACAGGGGTGCTAAAACTAGCCAACGACAGCCTCCTTTAAAAGGGATATTTCATCTAGAACAATTCCTATACGCCGGCGAACGAAAGGATGGCGAATACCTTAGTGGCCCCCTTGTTATCATAATTGGAAGAGGTCGCCAATCTTTTTATAGGTTCCTTGACGCTGACTAACTTGCTTCAAAACAGTTTAACAGGTCTTGAATGACGCTAGTCAAAATTTACTCACTTAAACATTTGGCGGCCCCATTTTAATCCTAAATTATCTACGATGTCACTGACTAAAATTGGCCTGTGGATCTGGGGCGGAAATTATGCCACAACAAAAGTCATTATTCTAGGGGGAGGAAACATGGAATCACAGACATTTCAACTTACTAGTAGCTACCAGCCCACAGGAGATCAGCCCCAGGCCATTACAGCTATTTCCGATGGCATTTTTTCCAAAAAAAAACATCAAATTCTTATGGGTGCCACAGGTTCAGGAAAAACCTTTACCATGGCCAACATCATCCAAAAATTAGGACGACCTACTCTTGTCATCGCCCCCAATAAAACACTTGCGGCACAACTATTCACCGAGCTAAAAGAACTCTTTCCCCAGAATGCTATAGGTTTCTTTATCAGCTACTATGACTATTACCAACCTGAAGCCTATATTCCTGGTTCCGATACCTATATAGCTAAAGACTCATCTATAAACGATGACATAGATAAAATGAGACATGCAGCAACCCAGGATTTGTTTGAGCGCCCGGACACTATTATTGTCGCCTCTGTCAGCTGTATTTATGGAATGGGCTCTCCCGCATCCTATGCCAAACTATGCGTGAAAGTTGAGCTAGGTCAAGAAATTGCCCGCAACGACTTCCTACGTCAGCTCATCGAAATTCAATACACTCGTAACGATGTCAGCCTTAATCGCGGCACCTTCCGTGTGCGTGGAGATGTCGTAGACATCCTACCATCCCATCAAAGCAACCGGGGAATCAGGGTAGAGTTTTTTGGCGATGAAATTGATACTATCGCTATCATTGATATTTTAAAGTCACAAACCATTCAAACCATTGACTCTCTTTCTATATACCCCAATAGCCACTACGTTACCGAGCGGCAGGACATGAAAGGAATGGTTAAAGAAATTCTTCATGACCTTGGGGTTCGTTTACGACAGCTCAAAAAAGAAGGTAAACTTGTCGAGTATCAGAGACTCGAACAACGCACGATGAACGATGTCGAGTTACTGGAAGAACTTGGCTATTGCCCCGGTATTGAGAACTACTCACGATACTTAACTAGGCTTCCACCAGGACATCCCCCCCCAACCCTTCTGGATTACTTTCCCGATGATTTCCTAACCATCATCGATGAAAGTCACGTAACAGTCCCCCAAATAGGGGCCATGTTTCGGGGAGATCGTGCGCGCAAGGAAAACCTGGTAAATTACGGTTTCCGATTACCTGCCGCTCTCGATAACCGCCCTTTGAAATTCGAAGAGTTTTTAGAACGTACCGGTTGCATCGTACACGTTTCAGCGACTCCAGGAAAATTTGAACTTGCTGAAACAGAGCACACCTACGTCGAGCAAATCATCCGCCCCACCGGACTCATAGATCCTCAGATTCAAATCATGTCTGCTAAGAACCAAGTTGATGAACTCTTAACCCAGATACGTCAAGAGATAAGCAAAGGGGGCCGGGTATTAATTACCACCTTAACCAAACGTATGGCTGAGGATCTTTCAGCTTATTACAGTGATATCGGTATTAAAGTAAAATATCTACACAGTGATATCGATAGTCTGGAGAGATCAGAAATTCTACAAGACCTGAGGCAAGGTGAAATCGATGTGCTGATCGGTATCAACCTGCTTCGCGAAGGCCTTGACCTACCAGAAGTCAGCCTCGTTGCTATTATGGATGCTGATAAAGAAGGTTTTCTTAGATCCAGGTCTAGTCTCATTCAGACTGTAGGCCGTGCAGCCCGCAATGCCGAAGGTAAGGTCATATTTTTCGCCGATACCATAACAAAGTCCATGCAAGAGTGCATCGATGAAACAACAAGACGTAGGCAGATCCAATTAGATTATAATAAAGAACACAACATCACTCCAAAGACTATTAGTAAAGGCATTAGACCAGGTTTGCGGGAAATCTATGGGCTAACTGAAGAAGCAGATGCCAACCGTCGTCAGCTAAATATTGATAAAATAACCAAAGAACATGGTATTAAGACAACGCAAGCCTTAGAAAAGCTTATCGTGCAAAAAACCAAAGAAATGAAAAAATATGCCGCCGAACTGGAGTTTGAAAAAGCTGCCGAACTACGTGATATGATTGCTTCCCTTAAAGATCGCTTATTGGTTTTTGGAGGTGAAAATTCTCCATGAGTCTCCGGGAAAAGATCGAACACCTTCCCCAACTGCCAGGTGTTTACTTGATGAAAGACGCTAAAGCAAGAATCATCTATGTGGGTAAGGCTAAAAATTTAAAAAATCGGGTATCACAATATTTCCATCACCGCGACCAGGGGATCAAGACTAGGACATTGGTCGCTGAAATCCATGATTTCGATCTTATGGTGACCAAGTCTGAAGTGGAAGCCCTGCTACTAGAACGCACTCTTATCAGGCACCATCAGCCACACTACAATATTCTGCTCAGAGACGACAAAGAATATCCCTTTGTGCGGGTTCAGTTTAAAGACCCCTGGCCGCGTATTGAAAAAGTTAGAAGACGTAAGGATGACGGAGCACGATATATCGGTCCATTTGGAAACGCAGGGCATCTCAACGCAATGCTCAAAACAGTGTTTAGAGTTTTTCCCATGATTCGCTGCTCTCCCCACGAATTTAAAAATGCGAAACGACCTTGCAGCTATTACCATATGAAAATGTGCTTAGCTCCATGTACCCAAGAGATCAATCGTACAGAGTACCTTGCTATGCTGGAGCGGGCCTTAGGTCTATTAGAGGGTCGCAACAAGACCGTAAAGACAAACCTCCAAGAACGGATGCTGGCGGCAGCCGCAAAAGAGCATTTTGAGCTTGCCGCGCAGCTACGTGATCAGATCAAGCTTCTTGAACTCATCAGTGCCAAACAAACCGTTATTATAAATACCATAGATGACGGCGATGCTGTGGGTATGTTTAAGGAAGGTGAATATATCACCTTCAATGTTACCATGATTCGCCATTTTGCTGTTATCGGTCACGATAATTTTACCCTTCCCGCTACGATTGACAACGATGCCGATACTTTGGTTTCTTTTTTACTGCAATACTATCACAACCGTATGGTTCCCCATCATCTTTTATTGCCTTTCAAGTTGGATAATGCCGCTGATCTAGCCGTAGTTTTCAGTCAGGATCGGCGAGACAAGATCCAGGTCCACTCAGGAGGGCTTAGCGGAGAATCTTTGCAGCTGATCGAACTTGCTGTAGAGAATGCAAAATTCTTTGCCGATCAGCAGCACCAACTAAAACTCCGCAAGCGCGCCGAGCTAGAAATCCTGAAAGATTTGTTAAAATTATCAGTCCTACCTCGTAAGATTGAGTGTATTGATATATCCAACTTGCAAGGTTCAGCTATTGTGGCTTCGAATATTTGCTTTATGGATGGCAAGCCAGCAAAGGAGCTTTACAGACGCTACAATATTAACTCAGTTCAAGATAAAAACGATGATTTCCAGAGCGTCTTCGAAGTTGTAACCAGGCGATTGGAGCGCGGGGTCCGCGACGATGACCTTCCCGATCTGCTCGTGATCGATGGCGGCAAGGGTCAACTAAACGCAGCAATCAATGCTGCTGCTAGCTTTCCTCAATTGCCACTAGCCATTATTGCCCTTGCGAAAAGTCGACTTGAAAAGATACCTATAAATATAGATATGCCGCGAGAACGTAGCTATGAACGCATTTTCCTACCTGACACGGAGGTCCCCATACCTTTGGAAGAAGGCAGTCCAGCCTATAGATTGATGACACAAATCCGCAACGAAGCCCATAGGTTTGCTATTACATTTCATCGTGTGAAGCGCCAAAAAATTGGACATCGTTCTATCCTTGACGAAATTCCTGGTGTTGGCCCTGTGCTGAAAAAACGTTTATTTGACGAATTTCATGACATTGAAGGCATGAAGAAAGCCAGCCTTGAGCGCCTTTTAGAAGTCAAAGGATTAAATGAAAAAATTGCAGTAGCCTTACATGCCATCCTCAAAAATAATTCTTCCCCGAAGATCAATGGAGATTGAATTTGAATTACCATAAGATTATTCATCACTATAAAAACAACACCAAGGAAACTTCGATTAGAAACGGTCTTGGCTTGCAAGCAAAGATGATTGATGGTTTAGAATATGATTGTCGCAAAGCCGACTGTGGGATATGTTCTATAAAAATCTTATCAGGTGCTGAAAATCTATCGGCCCCCCGTGAAGACGAGAAAGATTTTTTATCAGCGATGCAAGCTGAATCTAGCGAAAGGCTCGCATGTCAGTGTAGGGTATTTGGCAATATTGAAATAGAAATTCCTGACCTTGATCCCTAGAATTTACTTTAATATTAATGAAATATAAATAAAAACGGATAGTTATAGCTACCATGACGACTTTCACCTAGGAATGATGTCTGTTAGGCAATGCTCAAATTAGAATATGGGAATATTTTTATTACTTTATAGTAGAGATTGCGATAAATCCCATAGCCCTCATGTTTTTCTATTTAGCATGCCTATAAAAGACCTCATCAGTTTTTTCAATGGACATGTACCTGAAAATTAAAAGGTTTTGCGGAGTGAACGTCTCCCCACTGTATTTGGCCCTACAATTGCAAAATAAAAACAAACGAATTAGTTAGAGGACCAGTATTATGAAAAAATTGTTACTACTAATCTTGGTGTCAGCCTGTGGAACATCGCCTACTATACAAAAAAGTGATTCACTGGGATTGCAAAGTGATGTTGCAAGAATAACAAAAGAAAATGAGGAAATTTCCCAAAATGTAGAAAACGCAAACAAAACAATAGAGCTATTAGAAGGCCAGTTAAACAGCCTCGAACAGGTGAATGAAGAAGTAAAAACACTTTATGACAGCCAGGTCGCCAAAAAAAATGACACCATAACTGAGTTAGAGTCAGAGATAGCTATCATTAAAGCAGAAGCAGCCGCAGCTAGTGAAGAACAAGCTAGAATAGCACAAGCTGAAATAGATAAACTTCAGAAGGAATCTGATAAAAAACAAGAAGAGTTAACCGAACTTTCCAAGTCTTATAAACAAGCTGAAGAGCGCTCAAAAATATTGATAGCTAACCTAAAGGATGAGTCTAAAAAAGCACTTGAGTTATATAAATCTGAATCAGAGAAATCTGCTAAGCTAGAAAAAGAAAACAAGGCTCTATTAAGTAAAATCGACACCGCCTTAAGTGCTAATAAAGCATTGGAAGAAAAACTTGCTAAAACGATAGCTTCCTGGGAACTTTCGAATAGTGTTTTAGAAGACAAGCTTAAAAAAGCCAATGAGTGTATCGATTCATTACAAGAAAAAATAACTATATTGGAAACCAAACTTGAAGTTGCTGAAAAAGACAAAGAAAGTTTCAAAAATGAGCTTCTAGAGTCAAAAAGGGTATTAGGAGTTGCGCAGAATGAAGCCGAGCATTGGCAAGAAAAGTACCAAGAAATGGTTGGTGCTAATCAGAAACTTGCTGAAGAAGTAGAATATTATAAAAAGCAACTGGCGATTGAAAAAGGTAAGAATAAAGAGCTCGAACAAGAATTAGAGGCTGAAAGAAGAAAGAATAGAGAGCAAAGTGCTAAAATTGACAGCCTTAAGAGTGAAATTTCAAACATATCGCAATCGGCTAAAGCCTCTATGGGAAATGCATAAATTCCGATCACCGGGTATCAATTAACGTCCTCGCCCCCTGCTAAAGTCTAAAGCCGGGGGATTCCTTCCTGGGTCATTAAAGACACCAGTGTTTCATACCCGAAACAGAGAGAACATTTACTGCACACCAATATCTCCCCAAGACCTTCTACTCTCTTCGTTCAGCATGACAATAGACAAAGCTAAGGTTATTCTGAACGAAGCAAAGACTTTTATTTGACCAAGTTTTTTAATGGTGCACATAATAGAAGATCATTTAACAAAGCTCACTTGTACACAGGTCCCCGACGCAGAGCATTCCTTATTTCATCAACTATCAAATCGACTTCAGCGGAAGAGACCTTAAAATGAGGTGTAAAGCGCAGTGCGTTAGCACCACCATGAATGACTCCTATGCCCTGACGTCGTAAGTAAGCTTCGATACAATCATCTCCCAAGACGGCGTAACCCCGTGGGTTTAAATGTACCGCGAATAGTAGCCCCGTACCTGTAACCTTAGTAATGACATCGGGAAATTCTTTTTTTAAAGCTTCCATCTTATCTAGAAACTCCCTACCCCGGTCCACAATATTTTTGCGAAGCTGAGGAGTCACGGTATCCAAAACCGCACAAGCTACCTCCAATGCCCTGGGATTTGTAGTCATCGTATTGCCATAAATCCCTTTTTGGTACAAATTTGCTGTCTCTTCACGCATGGCTAGTATAGAAAGAGGGTATTGACCTGCATTAACAGCCTTGGAATAGGTCTCCATATCAGGTGCTTCACAATCTACAAAATCAGGATAGTCGGTAATACTAAGACAACCATGAGCCCGGAGGCCTGCTTGAATGGAATCAATTAACAGCAGAGTACCATGCTGCTTCGTCAATGACCTAGCTAGATCGTAAAACTCACGAGTCAATCCAACACCAGGATTCCCTTCTCCCATTACGGGCTCCATAAGGAGCATTTCATAAAAAACGTTCTCTGACGCAGCCCTTTGAAAGGCGGTTTTGAGTGATTCTAGGTTATTGACTTCTACCACATCAAGATTATCACGCTCTCTAAAGGAAGCTAACTGCTTATAGATTTTTAAGCTTGAGTCCGATGCTTGTGCTGGACGGTCGGTGCGACCATGAAATCCACCCTTCATAGCTAGAAGCTTTATGGTTT
Organism: Pseudobacteriovorax sp.; assembly: GCA_050293845.1. Taxonomy (GTDB): domain Bacteria; phylum Bdellovibrionota_B; class Oligoflexia; order Oligoflexales; family Oligoflexaceae; genus DT-89. The sequence continues at coordinate 16,033 of JBNKNM010000058.1, forward strand.
TTCCCTCTTGAGAAGCACCTTTATTGGTCAAGCGACTGGCATTAATATCAGAAATCCGCGCCGCAACCGTAACCGCTTCACTACCACTATTTAAGCACAGAAACTTCTGAAAAGGGCATTTACCAGATCGGGTGTGACCTATCTCCTTTTTAAGCTTCTCGGTTAACTTCTTTTGGCTAAAGTTAGCGGTCATGACATTTGCCATAACATGGTTTTTATTCATAGCTGCAAGAATGTTTTCAGGACCATGACCCAACCCCAACATTCCATAGCCGCCAGAATCATGAACAACAGCGCCATGGAGGGTTATAACCCAAGGACCTTTGGCACAAAGAGCTATATAGGGGTTTATTGCATTTTTATCGTAAAAATTCACATAATCGGCTTGTAGCTGAGCAATCAGCTCCACTTCATCCAGGGTAACCATATCGCTAAACTGGGAGCGCGTCTCATTAAAGACAGTGTATGCTTCTTCAATAGCCCGGCCAAGCGATTCATCTTTTCCAAGAAATGATTCTATCACTTGATCATCCAAGCCAGTGGTCACCGCACGACCTGTAGCTGCCCGTATTTCTTTCAATATTTCAATGTGTGTCAAACCGAAACCCCCTATCAAATTTTACCCTTGGGATGCTATAGCCTAGCTATTACATCGACTGAATAGCCCCAATATTAAATTATCGTGGCAAAGACTAAGTTATTCAAAGGACAATATCAACTCCAAGGCCCACTGGTTTTCACGAAACCACTCCTGGGGAGCTAGGGTGATATTTGCATCTTTACATTGCAGTAATTGTTGCTCTAATCCCATACGTATCAAAGTATTGGGGACAAAACTTTTACCAATTTTTTCCCTGATAGCAGCCAGGTTTACACCCATACGGGAGCGCAGTGCTCCTCCAATATACTCCATGAGCCAGTTTTCCTCTGACCGTACTTCAATGGCCGCCCCATTTTTCCTTAAGAAATCATCCAAATTTTCGCAGGTTCCGGAAAATGAGTGGCGCAAGAACTGGCGAAAATCCTTCGGAAACCAATAGCGAAAACCAAGTCTGTTATCTATATTCCATAACCCAAAAGCGCCGCAACCTATTCCTAGAAAAGATTGATTTTGCCAGTATAACCAATTGTGGAGGCAACTTCCCCCAGGTCTTGACCAATTGGATACTTCATCGTGGGTCCAAGTTTGTTCCGCTAGGCTCGTACGAGCATACTCGTACATATCAGCTAGTAAATTATCGTTCAAGTCACTGAATACTCCTCGGGAAAGTTTCTTTCCAAAGGGAGTACCTGGTTCGTAAATCAAATTATACAGGCTCAGGTGGCTGAGAGGGTATTGCAGAATATGCTGAATATCATATTGCCAATCATCCATCTTTTGCCCAGGCCAGCCGTAAATGAGATCGACGTTAAAATTATCAAAATACAAGGGAACCTTGTCTAATGCCGCATAGATGCAAGTTGGTGAGTGTCGCCTCGTCATGGTGGTTAAGCCTTTTTTATGGAGAGTCTGTACCCCCATACTCAGACGATTCACTCCTAAGCCCTTCCACACCTTGAGGGCTTCAACAGAAATATCCTCTGGATTCACCTCTAATGTCACTTCTTGGATATGGGGACAGTATCGCTCCAATAAATTAAGAACCCCAGTATATTCCTCGGTAAATAAACCAGGGGTTCCGCCACCAAAAAAAACCGTTTCAACCCGCTGGTGGAATTGCTCTGGTGAAAGAGTCCTCATAAGGGTCTGAAGATGCTCCTCGATTACGGAAAAATACTGGGAAATATGATCCTGTTGAAAGTTCGCTGATTTTGCAAAATCACAATACTGACATATAGAACGACAAAACGGTATATGAATATAAAGACCTAATTTTTCCTGAATCACGCGTCCACCTTAGGGGAAGAGAAAATATCCCCCATTTCCTATCGCGTCTTATTTGGGCTTCTTTTTGCTTGTTCAGTCAAGCTTTTTGAATTTGCGATCGGAGCCCTTGTTCTTAACGCGACTATCGTTTTTCCGCAAGGACGATTGCATTTTTTTGCTGGTCCTTTGACGAGAAATAGCTCTTTGGGACTCTATTTTTGCGGCTAGAACTCTTGCATTATGCGCATTTTTTTCTTTGTAATTCATGATGCCGAACCCTACAACAGCTATCAGCGAAATAATCGTTACCAAAAGCCACCCAGGATTTATCAATTTCGGCGTCTTTGTAGAGTTTTTTCGGACTTCAATATGGGGTACGGTTTTTAAATTCCATCCTGGATCTCTCTGTTTGCGGCTATGTTTTTTGTTTGTTACAGACTTGCAACCCAAAAGATTAAGCGGATTACGACTCCTTCTATTTCCATTCTTTGCCATGCCACCTCCCATTTGCTACAGTATCAGCTATCCACATCTGGAGAGGTGCAAAAAGCACACCTTTGTAAGTGATTGATATTACACAAGTCAGGTGCAGTAAATTTGATGGCTGTCAAAATTTAAGGCAGAGGCACTGCTGTATTTATCCGGCGTAACTCCTCTAAAAGTTCAGCTAGAGGTAGCCCTACTACATTGGAGTATGAACCTTCTATTTTTTCGATAAGAAAACCACCAACCCCCTGAATTCCATAAGCCCCCGCTTTATCAAAAGGTTCCTGAGTACTAAGATAAAAGTTGATATCCTGAGGCGATAAATGGCGAAATTTTACTGCTGTAGTGACCAAACGGAGGATGCGGGTATGTTCTCCATCTTGGGTATCGTAAATACAGAACGCGGATAATACTTCGTGGATGCGACCGCTTAACTTTTCCAGCATTGCTCTAGCTTCAGCAGGACCATGAGGTTTTTCTAAAACCTCTTCGCCCAGCACCACGATCGTGTCAGCGCACAATATCCAAGCACGGGGGAAAAGTTTTTGATGATGGCTCACCCACAGTGTTTTTTCTAGGCAATTCCGTCTTACATAGTCCTCAGGAGCTTCGTTCGGATGTCGGCTTTCTGCAGTTTGCGGTGACAGAGACTTAAAGGGAATCCTAAGAGATTTCAGCATATCCTGCCGACGTGGCGATGAACTTCCCAAAATCAGAGGGTGTTTAAGTTCTAGAAGTGGTGACACGATGCCATTCCTTTCTTATATCAGCTATTTTGATCAAGCCTTCTCGTATAGGAATAAAATCTCCAGACTCCACAATTTTGATGATCGTACTCGACTTAAGAGGGGAGCTATTGGTTTCCTGCCACCGAGGAACATATACCTCTGGATGCCTTGCTACAAACTCTACGGCTTCTTGCCAGGAAGCACAGGGTTTCTGTCCGGCAATATTCACACTTGTTGAAGGAAAAGGGGTTTTAAGCTCTTCGAGTACAGCGGCCATCCAAGAGCAATGTTCAGGAAATTGAGGCACCCGGAAAGCTATAGTTCCATCGCTTCGTACCTGAGTGGAGTCCCTTTTCGCATGCCAGATAGCAGTGAGGGAACCAGGCCAAAATCGAGATAGCAGCTCCTCCCACCCTAAAGGTAGGGGCTGCCAATATTCAGTGGCCATTTGCAAGCTGCTTACCAAGCTAATACAAGTTTTGCCTTCATCACGATTTTTAACTCGCCATAAATAGCTCGCTACTTCCCCTTGGCTGGAATCAAAGCTCAACCCTGGAATAGTATCCGTAGGGTGCAAACAGACTTTGCCCCCCTGCCAGGCTCGTGTCAAACCCTCGATAAGGTCACGCTGATTAGCCTTTAAAGTCAATGCTGCACTCTTTATCCATTTCTAAAACTTTCGCAGCACGTATAGCGCGATCTTGTCTAAACTGCTGCTTTAAAGGCTCATCTGCTGTGGCTATAATTTGCGCCGCAAATAGAGCTGCATTCGTAAACCCTGCCTTTCCCAAAGTCATAGTGGCTACAGGAATTCCACCAGGCATCTGACTCATGGATAACAGAGCGTCTAAACCAGCCGTTGCCTGACCAGCAACAGGAACAGCCAACACTGGCAGAGTCGTAAGAGCTGCCACCACACCAGCGAGATGGGCAGACATTCCAGCGATACATATCACCACTTTACCACCATTTTTTTCAAACTCACCCACAAGCTTATGAACATGATCAGGAGTTCGGTGGGCCGATGCAATATGAAGCTTAAATGGTATACCAAACTCTTTCAGGGAATTAATACCCGCTTCTGTTATCTTTAAATCGGACTTACTTCCTAATAAGATTAAAACCTGGGACATGTATCATTCTCCTTAATCTAAGTATATTATATTGCTTGCATAAGTTGTTAATGATCAGTGGACACTTTTAGAGCGATATCCCGTCTGTAATGCGCCTGCGACCAAGCACTGCTAATATCGTGTACCAGCCCATAGGCTCGTTGCCTTGCTGTAGTGAATAGCTCGTCCTTGCAGGCGATGGTCAGCACGCGCCCCGCCCCGGGATATAACTGCTCGCCCTCTTGACACACAGCAGCGCCAAAAACCAACAGATCGGAACCAGTATTGTCAAAGAGACTAGCCGGTAATGGCTTAACATCCTGTTTTGGTTTCTCATAAGGATAGCCTTCACTAGCCATCACAATAGCTAAACTGCGCTCTGTCGTTAAATCCGTATCGTATGCTGTCGGTTCCAACTCCCTAAGCTGCAGATGATCGGCAATCATTGCCCCCCAATCGCGGCTATCATGTAAGGCTAAGACCTGAGCCTCTGGATCTCCTAAGCGCACATTAAACTCCACCACTTGAGGACCTTGATCGCTCCACATAAGACCTACATATAGATAACCACAATAGTGAATACCCTGACTTTTAAGGCTATCAAGTAGTGGGGTTACCACGCGCTCCATAACCAAGTCGCTAGCATTCTCTGGAAGCCAGGTTACCGGTGTATAGCAGCCCATCCCTCCCGTATTAGGACCTTCATCTCCATCTTTAAGGCGTTTAAAATCGACCGCAAAGCCTAATGGTGTGGCACGGCTTTTTCCAACCATACAGAAAAAAGAGCACTCGCGCCCTTTGAGAATTTGCTCCACTACTATGGTTTCCGCGGCTACAGCCATGGATGTCTTTAGTCTCTGCAACCCATTGTCTACTTGCTCTTTAGAAGTGCAAACAAAAACCCCTTTTCCTGCTGCGAGACCACTGGCTTTCACCACAGCCCCTCCTGTCTCTTCGATCATCTGATAGGCTGCCTGGCGGCAATCTGCAAAAGAATTTGCCACCTGGTACGGGGCTGTAGGTATATTGGCTTTTTCCATAATCTGCTTCGCAAAAGACTTTGAGGATTCTAGCTGAGCAGCGACTTTATCCGGGCCAAATACCGGTATGGCACGGATGTGACATTCATCAGCAAAACCTTCCGCCAGGGGTTGTTCCGGTCCTACAACAACGAAGTCAATGTTTGTATCTTTAGCCTTTTGGGCCAGATTTCCCCAAGAGCTGTCGTTCACAGCCAGAACTTCACCCAGATCCCCCATAGCGGGAGCACCGGGCCAAAAATACAATTTACTAACACATTGTGAGCGGCTGAGCTTCCAAGCTAAGGCATGCTCTCTAGCCCCGGAACCAACTAGCAGTACTTTCATTTTTTTTCCCCAGTTTTTTGGCAGATTCCAACGTGCCCTCTTTTATATGGAGCCTTGCTCCCTGTCAACTATGTCTTATTGACCAAAACATGATATAATACCATTAGCTACCCTTTTGTGAACGAACTGGGTATCTTGCAAGGAACTTAGCACTCGTACTGAGAAGAGTATGTCCATGACCCAAGGGATCTTTGGCAGCTGGGATAATCCCCATATCGTGTATCTTTCCTCAAACCTGGGAGGTCTACCGGTCGAAATAATCGATCGTTTGTCTCGCCGAGGGTGGACAATTTCCCATTTTTCCAACGACGTTCAGGATGCCTTTGGAGCCATCATGATTGGCGAAGGCTCTATCCTACTTATTGAGGATTCCGATGAGCTTCCAGCTAGTCATGTCCTACGTACCCAGTTGTCAAACCCCATTGTTTTGCTCACTCCGACCATCGTCGCCTGCTCGGAACATCAGATAGAACGTGCCCTTATCAAGGAAATGGGTTCCCCGGAAATTATTAACAGCCCACTGAGCCCTATGAAATTTATTGAAGCTCTGGAATGGTTGATCAGAAGATGGAAAACAGGGCATTTTCCTAAAGTTCTGGCGGTTAAAAACCTGCTGATGGAACAAAAGGCCAGCGAAGCCATAAAGCTACTAACGCACCTGATCAATACGAAAGACCTTCTTCCGATTATCGCCCCCTGTGCCGCTAAGTTCATTCGCCACCAAAGCGATGCTAAAGTTGTCGAAAAAATACTGCTCAATGCTATCAGGGAGTATCCACGAAACATGGGGATGATACTAGCGACTATCGACTTCTACTTACATGCTGCTATGCCTGGTACAGCCCTTAAAATTGTAGCAGCAGCCCGAAAAAATCATGGCAACCCTTCCCTGATCATACCGGAGCAAATTCAAGCCCTCGTGATGCTTAATGAAATTGATCAGTGTATTCCTCTACTTAAGGATCTCATCGCAGCAAAGTACATTCCCTCAACAGCCCAAGATTTTTTGATCCGCTGCTTATACGCTGAGGGTTATAGTACCGAATTTTTAACTTGTATCAATCACGAACAAAGCCTCCTTGATCAATTCCGTTTAGCGTGGAATCGTAAATCTGGGGAGGGTGCTTGAGTATTGTTAGTTCAAAATCCCTTAAAGAGTATTTGAAGTACTGGCAGATCGACAAACCAATCTTTCAATCGCCTGTCGATATCGACCATATATTTATCCCGGAGCCTTGGGTCAGCTACCTGGAGAGGATTATCCTGTTTTCGGGTCAAACCTCGTCAATTGTGACGCTTTCTAGCCCTCCGGGGCATTGCAAGTCGACCATCGCTAAATGGCTCTATCGTAATATTGGGGTACAGTCCCACGAAATTGTCCTATTGTCCCTGTTTCGCGAAGAAGAGCAATCCGGCTGGTTACTACCAAAACTAGCCAAATACTTTGGCATCTCTGCACAAAATCAGCACTCTCTACTAGAACTAGTTGCCGATGCCATCGACCAGATCAACCAAGAGGGCCGACTCGTAACTTTCATTATTGACGAAGCCCACAAAATCAAGGACCCTGACGCATTTTCCGAACTGCACGGCCTGATTAGTTTACAAAGCCTGGTAAACCTAGGAATTAACTGCATACTCGTGGGTAATAACTACCTCAATGAGGTTATCAGCCACACCGAACAAATTAAAAGCCGCCTCAACCTTACTATTAACTTTAACAATCTCAGTATACAGGAAACAGCGGCCTACCTGTATCACAGTTTGGCCTCAACCCCAGTTAATAACGACATATTTGCTAATGATGCTATCGAGGCCATCTATAGCCAGACCAGTGGAATTTTCTCCCGACTCAATGCATTACTGGAAAATTGTTTAATTGAGGCTTTTTTAAAGCAGAAAAAAACGATAGATTGCAAGATTGTAGAAGAGGCAGCCCGATTCCTACCATCTGTCAATGAAACGCATAGTGCTGGTCCAAGTACTAAGCCCCGTCAAGAAACAGTAAGGCGATTGGCAGACGCAAGTCAAAAAGTCAAAAGCTTTAGAAAGAACGAGAAGGACGGTACAGGACAGTCTGTAGAGTTGAGTAGCCTTTTTTATAAAGCGGATGATAAATAAAACAACACAAGAATGACCTGTGCACATAAGCCTTCGACTTACAATTATAGTGGCAGTAGTCGCCGTAGCCTTAACTTTTTTAATTAATGCTATTATCGACACTCCGTTTTTCCATCGCATTATGAATGAAGCTATTCATGAGCAAGTAGAAGCTCACACCAACGCAAGCTTCGATTTTAAGGCTCTCAGCCTACAATTCTTCCCCCCGGGGCTTGATATATATGGAGTAGCGGTTAAAGATAGCGAAGATAAGGAGTTTTTAACGGCAGCACGCATTGAAGCCCGACTATCCATTACCTCACTTTTTTGGGGGAAGCCTGAACTAGCAAGTTTAGGAATCGCCGAATTACGCACGCGACTGCCCCTACCTGGAGGTATATTTAAGACATCAAATATTGTAAAACCGGCTTCCCACACAAAAACTCCTTGGCCGCCAGAGTTTTCTATTCCGATTAAATCCATTCATTTGATAGACTCCACCATCGATGTCTACTTTAATGAGGTTGGAGACCAAAAGAGACAAATTAGTGCCCGGTTGGAGGGTTTAGATCTTGATATCGAATATGATTCCTGGAGTGACTGGCAAAGTAAAATTGCAATGGCCCGTGGCAATGTGTTTCTAAACCAAACAAATGTCCTCAAAGACGTAACCTTTACCAGCGAGATAAGAACAGATGGCACGCAAATTCAACTCAGCGAGATGCAGCTGACATCCTCTCGGTTCGACCTTTCTGGAACATCAAATATTAATCTTCTGATTCAGCGGGACAGCCTTAACATTATGGGGACGCGACGCTTATTTGATAGCTATTTGATCGGCCTTAACCTGACTAGCGAACTGGCTATCAAAAAATTAAACTTCGGAGTCCTTGGCGATTTTCTGGGAGCTGGCGATTCCGATGGATGGATCGATGGGCTTGTGAAGCTTAAAGCAGAAACCATATTTGCAAACTCAGACATACAATGGCAGGTCACTGGTAAGGCCCGTTCTTATGACGCCCGTCTTTCAGGCTTCAGGTTTCTGGAATCAGACATTAGCTTTACCGTTGATAAAGATCAGTTTACTTTCGATACCATTGCGGTTCAAGCCCATCGCGACAATTCCGAGCCATTAGCAACAGGAAAGGGACGAATTGGCTTTGCTGATAACATTCCCATACAATTCAATATTAACCCCCATGGCATATCTCTCAAGACACTGCTCAGCATTCTTCAAGTTCCTGACTTCGAAATATTTAGCAGTCAACTCCACAGTCATTCGCTACAATTAGCCGGTGAGGGAAATCCACTGCGACTGCAATTAAAGGGACCTACCCATTTTGACGAGCTAAGCTCCCTTCAAATTCCCACAACTAGTCAATACCCAGGAAAGCCGAAATGTTTATTCAAATTAAATTTGATGATTTCAGCAACGGCGGTCACAATTCCTCAGAATGAGGGGATCTGCTCTCACCCACATTTTGATGATCCCGATGAAAATGCTACCATTGAATCACCAGTTACCATCGATGGACGCATAGCTTACAACAACGAGGAAGGTATCGATCTTAAGATTAGCAGCCCTGCCTTAAATGCTAACCTGTTAAATCATTTTACCCAGCTTGCCACTAAAGGTTCTATCAAAATTGACACCAAAATATTTGGTCCTTATGATGATTTGAAAATAGCTCTAAAACAATCAGCAACATCCTTTTCCATAGCTGGATTTTCGGGAAAATCTTTAGATATTGATGGCCTACTTTCCATCAAAAAATCCACCCTGTCTTTGAAAGAAGTTCACTTACAAGATCAATCGCAAGGTCACATCACCTTAAAAAACGGTATCTTTGACCTTTCCACCCAAGAATTAAAAAGTTACCTGGTCGTCAAAAACCTATCCCCAAGCTTTATAGAAAATGGCATTGTTCACTTCAATCCAGATTTACGGCTCGGTTTTTCTGTAAAATCTATAGAGGGAGATGTTTTGATCCCAGTTACCAAACCTTTAGCCAGTAAAGTTGATCTTGTTTTAACCGTAGAAAACGGCAGTTTAAACGGCGAGCAAATTTTCTCCCAGATTTCTGGTCAGGTCGTAGCAACTAAGAAACGGATTAAGACGCAAAATCTGCAGATCCAGCTGAATCGCTTGACTCTCAATGTAGACTACAAGCAGAACAGATCAGCAGTCAGAGTTCCCGGCAATACGACCTTAGAGCAACTAGGTTTCAATTTATCCGATAAGTTTCAGCTACAAGTAAAAACTAATAGTAAAGACAATAAATTATATTTAGATAAGTATAATGATAGCAACCACCTTTCCGGCTTACCCTTCATCGGCTCTCGCTTTCGCGAACTAAAAGTAGGGGCCCATATCTCTATTGATTCCAGCCTCGAAGGAACATTCCATCATGCGCAGGGTAACTTTCGAGGTAGTTTAAGTCAAATCTTTGTCCTAGGAAGCCCAATGGGGCCCATAAACTTCTCCGGTTTTTCCAATGGATCTAAAATTGATATACCTCTGGTAAAATATGGAGGCAACTCTCTAGTCGCCCGTTTCAGCTTTGACTTCCAGGCTCCTAATAAACCTTTCAAATCCTATATTTTTCTTGATCATTTCGATGCTCGTGCCCTTCTCGGTCCATTTTTTGCGAAAGATCCCAGAAACTTTTTGTACCTGAGTGCCGACTGGCAGCTAGCTGGTAACTTAGACAATTTTTTTAACTCTGAAGGCCAACTGATTTTAAAATCAATCAATGCACAATTTGTACAGAGTGCTAACGAATCCTTGCAAAAAATCAAACTCAACACCCATGCTCCCATTGCACTGGATTTTAAAAAGAATTCTTGGCAATTTGCCAATAAAAAATCCCTAAAATTAACTGGTGATGGCTTTGAATTTTCACTAAATCTAAGTGGCAATAATCCGCCTGAAGAGCTGAACATTAAACTTCTGGGTTCAGTTGATCTCCAAATTCTTAAGAAGTTAGTACCGCATATTGAAACTGCCCAAGGAAGTATTACTGTTAAAGCGACTGTCAACGGCCCCCTTGCAAACCCCAAAGTTAAAATAGCCATTAAAGACAAAAAACTGAACCCTAGCCACCCAAACGACTGGAAGCCCATATCTGTTGGCTTCATTGATTTCAGCCCGGCAATAACTAATATTACTACGGACATGAGTTACCGCAATGGTTCTCTTTTAATCAATTCACTGCAAGGATCTAAAGGCCAACAAGGCAAAATAAATATCAAGGGGCGGTTAGATTTTAGCAGCCAACAAAATTCACTAATCCAAATCAAACTTGATCAGGTTGAGTTACAACGACTCAATGTACCCGTTTTTAAGTCAGCAAATGCAATAGTTTCTGGGGATATCAACATCTCTGGTAACAAACCTCCCTTTACTATCAACGGCAATATTAAAGTCGATGAAGCGTCCTCTATAACCGATTTTGATATCCGCAGACAAATCCTATCTAGTATTCGCAAGGGACAAGTTACTCCTCCACTAAACCAGATTAACCCTATCTTAAATTTAGACCTCAATATTTACTGTGATGAAAAGATTTTTATTAAGAATAAAAATCTAGACATGATTTTTAGCGCTGATTTATCCATTACAGGCAGCGAGTTAAAGCCTATCATTTTGGGTCAAGTGGAAACAGTAAAAGGAACCTTTAAGTATCGCCGGGATTTTAGCATTAAAAAGAGCTTTATTTCCTTCGAAGAACCTGTTTACCCTCCAGATCCCAGGTTAGATATAGTGGGCGAGGCGGAAGTAAAAACCGAAGGCACGAACTACAAAATAGGAATTGCTATAAACGGTAAGGCTTCAGACCCCAAACTTAGCCTCACTATAGATCCCCCAACAAGGCCAGATGGTACTGCTGCAAGTAAATTTGATATTTTACTTTTATTGACAACAGGTCGTATTCCAGAAATTGATTCTACAAGCAAGGGGGTTTTGCAAAACGAGGCTTACTCTTTGTTTATTGGTTATGCCGAAGCTCCCC